>JAVVUJ010000001.1:0-21209 GCA_036653195.1 Anaerovorax sp.
TAGCAGGATTCCGGTCCATATGGTATAATAACCACTTCTGGTTATTATACGTTTGGAGTGGCGTGCCAGAATTTCAGCCCTGGGGCTGAAAAGGCACATGCCGAATTATACCATAAAATCCAAGATATTATCCAAGATATTTATGGTATAATCTATAAGTTATGCTTATATAATAGTAGTTATTTTTAGGAGGTATCATGGTATTTTTAGACAAGTTGGTTAGCTTATTAAACGGCTACTTATGGGATTATTTATTGATTATTATGCTCATCGGTCTCGGCATCTTTTTTTCTTTTAAAACAGGTTTCGTACAAATTCGATGTTTGGGTGAGATGTTTCACGTTTTAGGCGAAGGGCTGAGTCACAGCAGCGATAAGACCCGAACAGGAATTTCTTCTTTTCAGGCTTTTTGCATCGGTGTCGCTTCCAGAGTGGGCGTAGGTAATTTAGCCGGCGTTGCCATGGCTATTTTTTACGGTGGACCGGGTGCAGTCTTCTGGATGTGGCTTATTGCCCTTATGGGTGGTGCCTCCAGTTTTGTGGAAAATACCTTGGCGCAAATTTATAAGGTAAAAGATGGGGAAAACTTTAAGGGCGGTCCTGCTTATTATATGGAGTTGGCCTTAAACAAACGGTGGATGGGTGTCATCTTTGCGGTCTTAATCAGCTTATGCTTCGGCTGGGCTTTCAATGCATTACAGGCAAACACCATTACCGCCGCCTTTGATCAAGCCTTTGGATTGAATCCTGTCATTGTGGGCACACTCCTAACCATTGCCACCTTACTGATTATCTTCGGTGGCGTTCATAGAATCGCAAAAATATCCAGCGTGGTGGTGCCCATCATGGCACTGGGATATATTGGCCTCACTTTATTTATTATTGGAAAAAACATAACCGCAATTCCCGGTATTTTTGCTTTGATTTTTACCAGTGCTTTTGGACCGGAACAATTTGTAGGCGGCGTTTTCGGTGCAGCCATTATGCAAGGTATCAAACGAGGCTTATTTTCCAATGAAGCGGGTATGGGCAGTGCACCCAATGCCGCTGCTACCGCCACCATCTCTCACCCTGTAAAGCAAGGATTGATTCAAACTTTAGGCGTTTTTACAGATACGCTTCTCATTTGCAGCTGCACTGCCTTTATTGTTCTTATTAGCAGTGAAAGCTTAACCATGGGACAAGGCGTCCAAATCACCCAATATGCCATCAGCACACAGGTAGGTCCCTGGGGCAACATTTTTGTGGCCATTTGCATCTTCCTATTTGCCTTTACTTCTATTATTGGAAATTATGCATACGCAGAGGGAAATATTAAATTTATAAAAGACAATAAAGCCTTTTTAATGGGCTATCGATTATGTGTAGGTGGCATGATTCTCTTTGGGTCTTTAGCCAAGATACAGCTTGTTTGGGACATAGCCGACCTGTTTATGGGCCTTATGGCTGTTACAAATTTAATTGCCCTGTTCTTCCTTTATAAAATTCCCGTCTGCGCTTTAGATGATTATTTAAAGCAAAAAAAATTGGGCATTGACCCGGTGTTTTACGCAGACAGCATTTCATTGCCTCACCCTGAAACAGTAACCTGTTGGAAAAAGAAAAACAATGAAACAATATTTTAAGTATAGACTATAAAAATGTGTGAATGATTTTCATCTTTCACACATTTTTTAATGGAATTTTTTATAATTTTTATAAATGGATTCCCCCTTTTCTCCATTCTACCATTCCGATTATCGAAAGGATTGGGAGGCAAATATACCTGTAAATACCCACGATAAGGCTGCAAAATTACTGAAATAAGCCGTAAAAGAATTCGCCGAAATAAAGGGCGGCAAAATCAAATATAGAAAAGGTGTGGCTGCAATCAGTAAAAATAAAATGGTAGGGATCAGATAGATCCAATTTCTCTTTTTGTTGGCAAACCTTGGATTACCCATGGTTCCCACAGTAATGCCCATGAGCAAATAGGGAAAATACGTAACGATTAAGGGCACATAACCGGGCATACCGGAAAACATGCCCTGTTTGATTGCACCCATCGCCCAGTTGATGATGATCATCAGGATTACGATTATCCCCGTTCGAAGGCATAGTTTCATAGTATTTGACATAGGTTGCATTCCTCTTGCTTTCTTTTTTCTCTTTCCATTGTGTACTTCTTTAGTATATCATTTCCCCCTTTCTCAGGCAAGATGGGATTCCTATCTTGCTGAAAATGCCGGAACTTGATATAATCATCCTTGTACTATGATTGGTACAAAGAGAAAGGAGCCATTATGATTTCAAAAAAAATGATTACTTATGTAGAAAACAGTTCTGTAATTCGAGCCATGTTCGAAGAGGGCAAACGGCTGTCAGATATTTATGGCGCAGAAAACGTGTACGACTTTAGCCTGGGGAATCCCAACCTTGCGCCACCCAAAGCAGTCAATTCTGCTATTTTAGAAGTTCTGGAGAAAGACGATCCTATTTTACTCCATGGCTATATGAATAATTCAGGCTATGAAGATGTGAGACAAGCCATTGCAGAATCTATCAACCATAAATTCCACACAGATTTTACCTATAAAAATATCATCATGACCGTAGGTGCTGCAGGTGGCTTAAATGTGATTTTTAAAACCCTTTTAGACCCGGGAGATGAAATCATCACCTTTGCCCCTTATTTTGGAGAATATCGAAGTTACGTTGCCAATTATGACGGGAATTTGGTGGTCATCCCACCAAACACAGCCACCTTCCAACCTGATTTCGTTGCCTTTAAAAAAGCGCTGACGCCCAAAACCAAAGGGGTATTGATTAATTCTCCCAACAATCCAACGGGTGTTATTTATTCTGAAGAAACCATTGCCAAACTTTCCCACATTCTCTTGGAAAAGCAACAAGAATTTGGCACGGAAATTTATCTGATTGCTGACGAACCCTACAGAGAGTTGGCTTATGATGGTGTAAAAGTGCCTTATTTGCCCAAATATTATGACAACACCATTGTAGGTTATTCTTTCAGCAAATCCCTCTCCTTGCCCGGCCACAGAATTGGATATCTGGCTATTCCCAGTGAAGTTGCCGACTTTGAAAATGTGATTTCCGCCGCAAATGTAGCCAATCGCATCCTGGGTTTTGTCAATGCCCCTTCTCTTATTCAACGTGCTGTTGCCAAGTGTTTAAACGAAAAAGCAAACCTTGCTTATTATGATAAAAACCGGGAAACCCTGTACAATGGACTTTTAGAGGCCGGCTATGAATGTATCAAACCTGAAGGCGCCTTCTACCTGTTTGTTAAATCTCCTATTGACGATGAACATATTTTTTGTGAAAAAGCAAAAAAACACAACATCCTCGTCGTTCCCGGCAGCTCTTTTGCATGTCCCGGATATGTACGAATGGTCTATTGTGTTTCTTATGAAACCATTGTCAATGCTTTGCCAAAATTTAAAACATTGATGAATGAAATAAAAAAATAAAGATTACTCCTGCATCCCTCTCATAATGAGGGGGATGAGCTGTTTCTTTCTGGAAACAATATCTTTCAAAAGTAACGCTTGATCTTTGGCCTGTGTTTCAAAGGCTTTTTCTAAAAGCTCTTTGGCATTATTTCCACAATAAAGCAACTCTGTGCTCTCATCCAAAATGTTCGTCAACATAAAGCAAATCATGTCTAAGCCCAACTCTGCGCAAGCATTTTCTAAATAAGGTAGCAGTCTTCCCTTTATAATGCGCAATTCTTCTTCATCCATAGAATTAATCTGCCCCACACCAAAATCTATATCGTTGATGGAAAACCTTTTAAAATCATGATTGAAAATTTCATTTGCCGGTTTTTCCGCCAATTTGCTACCCGCTCCAAACATTTCTTTTGCAAATTGCACCGGAGAAATATCGGCGATTTTTGCCAAATCTTCGCCCGCATTCTTATCCTCTTCTGTACACGTAGGCGATCTGTATGCCAACGTATCTGAAAGAATTGCCGCACACAAAATGCCCGCCATCTCCTTTGTAAACGGGACGCTGTTTTCTTTATACATTTTATAAATAATGGTTGCCGTACACCCTACCGGCTGATTTCTGAAAAATACAGGTGCCATGGTCTCTAAAGCACCCAGCCTATGGTGGTCTATAATCTCTAAGATTTCAGCTTCTTCAAGTCCGTCAATGGCTTGGGATTTTTCATTGTGGTCTACTAAAATCAACTGCTTTTTATTCATATTCAGCAAAAACCTGCGAGAAAGCATGCCGCAGTAATTTCCCTGTCGATCCAACACGGGAAAGTCTCTGTATCTTTTTTGTGCCATAACCTTCTTCACATCTTCAATAAAGTCATCTTTTTTGAAACCTACCAACCCTTGCGATCTCATAAAATAGGAAACCGGCGCACTTTGGTTGATCAATCTGGCCGTAGAGTACGTATCGTGTGGTGTGGTGATAATCACACAATTTTTCTCCTGTGCTAATTTTTTAATCGTCTTAGACACAGCGGATCCATTGCAAATAATAACCATATCTGCATTCATTTGAATGGCGCAAAACTGTGCCTCATATCGATTGCTGGTAATGACAATGTCTCCGTCATCAATAACGTCCTCAATGGTCTCAGGGCTTCCCGCTGCAATAATAATTTTGCCCGTATTTACATAGTCTCTTTCTGCATGGCCTACGATCAATTCTCCATCTAACGTATCCACAATGCTTCGGTAACTGGTTTTGGACATGGATAAGATCTTGCTGTCATAAACATCCATATATGCCGTCACAATATCCTTTACCGTAATCAGACCCTCCAGCTGTTTTCCACAGGCAATGGGCAACGTGACCACGCCTGAATCTTTCATCAAATTCCACGCTTCTTTTAGAGAAATATCTCGAGAAACCCCATCAATATTTCGAATTTCTATATCGCTTACTTGGGTTCTCACATCTGCAATATATTCCGGCGGTTCTACTTGAAATCGTTCCAACACATATTGGGTTTCTTCATTTAACCGTCCCGCTCTTTTTGCAATATATTCATGTTCTTGTGAAATTTGTTTTTTCAAATTTGCATAGGCAATGGCCGAGCATATGGAATCCGTATCCGGATGTGTATGCCCTATAACAAAAACTTCAGTTTTATTTAAATTCTTCATCCTTTTTTTAACCTCTTATGGTTTTCTCTACCTCTGCATAGATTTTTTTCGACAAGTCTTCTGCCTCTGCAAGAAGAGACGCGCCCTTCTCTTTCAATTCTTTCGCCAACGTCTGATCCTGAATGCCCGGTAAATTAATCAGCACATTCAGCCAAGAACCTTTTACACAGGAAAGCAAATTAACCGCTGCTGCGCCAAGATCGCTTACAGCGCCTTTGTTTGAGTTTCCAACGAGAGGCAGTGTCAGCTTTAAGCCATCAACACCCTGCGTCATGGCATCTATAGGCACTTTTGTGGCAACAAGGGTGGCAGCACCAATCCCTTGACTTCTACACTTTTTTTCTTCTTCCTTTTCTTTTGGAAGTTTATAAGCAGCCGACAGAACTTCAAACGCTTCTTTATCCTTATCAATTCCCGCTGTCAACTGTGCCATGAGACCTTCCCCTTTTTCTTTGGTTTCCAGACAAAGAGCCTCACAGTCCGCATATTTTTCTTTTCCCAAGGTCAGGTTTACAACCATCAACGTCAATGCCATGCCCTGTGCCCCGGCCAAAGCACTGGCAGCACCGCCTCCCGGTGCCGGTGCATCAGAAGACAACAGCTGTGTATAGTCTTTCAGATTTAATGTAATAACTTTCATAAATTCACTCCTTCAAATTTTTTAACAACTGAACAACGTCTTCGGCACACCATAGAGCAAAGAAAGTGCGAAATTCCTTCACACTTCCTGGCTGTTTATATATAGGCAATGGCTTCAATTTCTACCATCACATCTTTGGGCAATCTTGCCACCTCTACGGCAGATCTGGAAGGAAGTGCATCCTTAGAAAAATAATTTCCATAAATACCATTCATCGCCGCGAAGTCATTCATGTCCTTAATAAATACAGTCGTCTTTATGATTTTTTCTAAAGAGCTGCCACCTTCTTCTAAAATGGCTTTCAAATTTTTCATCACTTGCACGGTCTGTTCCTCAATGGTTGTTCCTACAATGGCTCCCGTATCCGGGTTCAGCGGAACTTGACCTGATGTAAAGAGCAGGTTCCCTACAATATTTCCCTGGGCATAAGGACCTATGGCAGCAGGTGCCAATTTTGTCACAATTGTTTTTCTCATCATTCATTTCTCCTTTTTATTTGTATTTTTTTATTTTCTTTCTATCATATAAAATTTTATTCCTTATTGCAATCACTTCTTATTTTTTTGGTTCTTTACTTTTTTCCAAAATAAGCCGTGTTTTTCTCTCTCTAGTCATTTTTTTAATCTGTGCTTCTCTTTTCATTGCCCCTTCTCGTGTCTGAAACGTCTCGTAGTAAACTAAATTGACGGGTCCTCGACCTCTGGTATACTTTGCGCCGGTTCCGTTGTTGTGAGCCTTCATTCTGTTTTTTAAATCAGTGGTCCACCCGCAATAATAGGTCCCATCGGCGCATTTCACCAAATACGTATAATTTTCTCTGGACTCTTCTTGCGAATCCGTGTTTTTTTCTTTCAAGTTTTTCAGTTGGACTCTAGGTCTTCTTTCCATTTTTTGATTCCTACTATTTTGCTCAATACAAAGGCGATAACAAATACAGCCACGGTAAACAAGGCCCCCATTTTCGCCGATTCTTGCATGGCCAAGTCTGTGTATGCAGAACCTGCAACAAACAGTGCAACGGTGAGTCCCATGCCACCTACTACGCCTGCAATAAATACGTCTTTTGGATGCATTCCTTCCGGTAACTTAAATTTCAAAAGAGTTGCAATCCAAGTAAACAAAGAAATACCTATTGTTTTCCCAATAACCAAGGATGCAAAGACAATCCAAGTCAATGCGTTGACTTCCGCAAATTCAACACCTGCATTAGAAATTCCAAACAAAATTAAGCCATAATCTACAATGGGTGAAACTTGATTTTCAAATCTTTCCAAGGGAGAGTGACCCACTGCATCATCTAATCCTTGAGAACTTTTATGATGTTCCACTTTCCCGGTCTTTGGCAAAAACGGTACGATAAATACCAAGGCCAAGGCCGGATGCAGATGGGCATTATGCATGCCAATCCAAGCCATGGTGCCGGCTATAAATATGTAAGGTACATAATTGTTCAAGCCTTTCTTCTTCATCAATGCCGCTACCAACATTCCTGCCACAACCAATAACAACCAAAAAGGTTCCGTGGGCATGGTGGGATCCGGATAAAAAATAGCAATAATGGCTAAGCCCACTCCATCATCTGCAACGGCCAATAAAAGTAAAAAGCTGACTGCCGGATGATTTTTCCCAAAGATCAGCCTTGCCAGTAACCAAGCAAGGGCAATATCTGTAGCTGTACAAATACCCCAACCGTTGGTAAATTCGGGTGATCCGAACAGACTGTTAAAAACTAAAAATAAGACAGCAGGGCATATGACACCGCCCGCCGTTGCCATTAATGGTGTAACTGCTTTTTTTACAGGATTTAGCGCACCTCCCGGCGATAAGCTATTTACAATCTCTACACCTGCGATACCAAAGAAAAATGCCATAAAGATATCATTTACTAAAAAATGAAAGTTTATATTTCCAATAAGCTCTGTATAAATAAATTTCTGGTACGTTTCCGGTGATAGATTAGCCCATATAAGTGCAATAAAAACTCCTGCAATGAGTGGAATAGAATATTCCCTAATTTTTGCAAACATGACTTCTCCTCCCTATGTAATGTAAACATTAATTTATTTTAAAGAAAAAAGAGAGCACTGATTCTTCTCTCTTTTATCTTACCAACCTAATTGCAGTATATCAACCTTATTCACTATTTTTTTCTTTTTTTTTCTTTTTTCCCCATATATTATTGATTTTTTCTTCCTACACATCTCTTACTTATGATAAGTTTCTCCCCTACTAATTTTGAACCCCCGATATAGTTGCTCTAATAAAATTATACGCATCATCTGATGTGGAAATGTCATTTTTGAAAAAGAAAGTTTTAAATCGGCTCGACGAAGAACCTCATCTGACAACCCAAGAGAGCCACCGATGATAAAAATAAGGTTGCTGTCCCCGTAAGTTCCCAAGGAAGAAAGGGTTTCTGCCAACTCTTCGGAAGTCATTTCCTTTCCTTTTATGGCTAAAGCAATCACATAGGATTCCTTCTTAATGTATTTTAGTATATGTCTTCCTTCTACCTCTATTACCTTCATTTCTTCCGCTTTTGAAGGATTGTCAGGGCATCTTTCTTCTTTCAATTCGTCTATTGACAATAAACAGTATTTACTCAATCTCTTACTGTATTCTTTGACCCCATCTGTCCAATAAGACTCTTTTAGTTTTCCGATACATAGGATTTTGATGTTCATACGTCCCTCTTTTATTCTCTGTGTTTATGGCTGCAACTGTGGTTGCTGCTCCATTTCCGTCAGCGTAACCTGCACCGTTTTTGTTTTGCCGTCCCGCACGATTTTTAAATCAAAGCTGTCGCCCGGTCTGTATTGATAGATGTCACTGATCAGCTGCGACATAGTTTCTACTTCTTTTTCACCTGCACCAATAATAATATCCCCTTCTTTAATCCCGGCTTTTGCTGCCGGTGAATTGGTGTAAATCTGAACCACATAAGCACCTTTGCTGGCCCCAAATTTTTCGTTTGGATAGCTTGCAATCAAATCGGCTACACTAACGCCCCGAACGCCCAAATAAGCTCTCTTAAACTCCCCTTTTTCAATAATCTCTTTCACAATGGGCTTTACCGTGTTAATAGGAATGGCAAATCCCATACCTTCTCCCGATTGTGCCTTTGCCGTATTGATTCCGATCACCTTCCCCTGACTATCTAAAAGAGGTCCGCCGCTATTACCCGAATTAATAGAAGCATCGGTCTGCATGAGTCCGTCAATGGTGACTTGTTCACCGGTAGTGCTGTCGCTTACTGTAATGGATCGATCAAGCCCACTGATAATACCCTGACTCACGCTTCTGTCAAACGCCAATCCCAAAGGATTTCCAATGGCCACCGCAAGGGCACCAATATTCACGTTCTCGGAATCCCCCAATTCCGCCACCGCTAAATTGCCTTCTTCTATTTTAATCACCGCTAAATCTACCGTCTTATCGTTCCACAATACTTTGCCGGGAACTTCCTTTCCATTGGCAAGTTGCACCGTAATGCTGGTTGTATTTCCGTCCATAACCACGTGGGAATTTGTCAAAATATATCCGTCTTCATCCACAATGACACCGGTTCCCACACCTTGTGCTTCCCCTTTTTGCGTTCCAAAAATACTCTGTTGAACAACTTCTGTCTTTGTGCTGATTCCCACAACGGAAGGAATCACTTTCGCTGCCACCGCTTCTGCTGTGTTTGCGCGCCCATCTGTCTTAATTTGTATATTGTTTTGCGCCTGAGGAATGAGATTGGGTGCCACATACATGGCTGCAATACCACCCCCAAATCCTGCCGCTGCTCCCAAAGCTAAAATCAGCACAATGGCAATCCCCTTTTTCATTTTCCCTTTATTTTTCCCATGAACAGGCTGACTTTCTTGGTTTCCCATTTCTCTGTTTATTTCTGCTTCACGCCCTTGATTTTTCATTTCTTCATCGGCTTCGCCTTTGCCTGTTTCATCTTTGGGCTCTTTATTCACTTCCCAAAACAAATCTTTTTCATCATGATCCATGTTATCCATTCCTTCATTCCCCCATACAATTACTATTTTTCTTACCAATCACTTTTCATCTCAATAAGCACAGTAAATACAACTCACCTCGTCTCTTAGAATAGTATTCAACTGAATGTCCTTTCCTATGTAATAGTTTTCCTCTTCTAAAATATTTTTAATGGTCTGATAAGCCATTTCCGGAAAATTGTTTTCCCTGCTTAAATGTGCCAAAAGCACACACCGAACCTTTGGAATTCCCTTTAGAATTCTAAGAAGCGTTTGCCCTGCAGCAATATTTGACAAATGCCCTTTTTCCCCCAAGACTCTTTCTTTTAAAAACCTTGGATATTTACTGATCCGCAGCATATCCATATCGTGATTGGCTTCTAAAATCAAGAGATCCGCGTCTTTTATTTCCTCAATAATCTCTTCTCCAATATATCCTGTATCCGTAACAATGCTAATTTGCTTTCCATCCTTGTAAAAGGAAAACCCTACCGGGTCTGCCGCATCATGGCTTACTGAAAAGGATTTTACTTCTATGTCCCCTACACAAAAAGTTTCCCCTGTTGAAAATAAACCTATTTGAGCTTCGCTAATAGTCTTTCCCATGGCATCCCATGTCTTTTCATTGGCAAAGGCTGTCAACCCGCTGTATTTCTTCGTCAAATACTTGACACTTTTCGTATGATCACTGTGCTCATGGGTAACCAATAGGGCTAGTAAAGAATCAGTTGAAGTGCTTGTTCTTTCAAGTCCTTCCATTATTTTTTTTCCGCTGATTCCTGCATCAACCAGTATTGCTGTGTTGTCTGTTTTCACTAGGTAGCAGTTTCCACTACTGCCGCTTGAAAAAGAACAAAATTTTAAAGTCATCTAGGTCTCCTTTTATAATGCCCGTCAATTGTGTTGGTTTCATGTTTAAAAGTTGTAGATATTCTGTGAATTGATTATTCATACGCCGGTATATAGGTCACGCCATCTTCATTATAGGTGATTTTCCATGCCGGCAAAGCCGTGTCTGCTCTGGGCGTCTCTCCTGGGATGCTCTTATAATCCAGCCAATACACCAACTCCATCTGCTCAATATTGATCCGTTCCTCATGGTTGCCTTCCCTGGTCATCTCTTGGGCAAAATTCATCAGTGCATCTTTTGCCGGAATCACCTTTTGTTTGCTTTTTCCTACGCCTAAAATGTCCAACCATTCTCTTTGAAAGTCGATGAGTCGCCCATCTTCAATGGTAAAAATCATGTAACTTTCTTCCACTGGTGTGCTGCCCAACTGATTCTTATATTCCACTTTTATCCGGTTTTTAAACTTTTTTATTGATTTTAACTGCACCGTTTTTCCATCAAAATGGCATTTTTGTAAAAATGCTTCTGTGCTTTTTTTTAAAACTTCATCCGTTCTGTTTTTTTTGGGAATCACTTTCCAATCCTTCATTCCTTGGGCGACTGCTTCATCATTTTCAGAACTGTGTGCCACTTCCACAACGCTCATTTTTTCTTGAATAATGGGAATTTCCGTTTTAATAAAAATATTTTTCTTTTCTAAATAGGACTGTACGGCTGCGCTGTGAGCCCCTTGATCCTCGTTGGGCGTTTTAATGATATGTGCAAAGATCAACACCAAATTGGTGAGAATCAGCGCTACAATCAAAATATTTTTTGCCTTTGTCCAATCCATCCTACTCTCCTTTTTTCCCTTATTTTTCTCCCATTCTCATTTCCTCTCGTCTATTGATTTTATTCCAAAGGTTCATTTGTATACAAATCAAAATAAAGGTT
This sequence comes from Anaerovorax sp., assembly GCA_036653195.1. Lineage (GTDB taxonomy): Bacteria > Bacillota > Clostridia > Peptostreptococcales > Anaerovoracaceae > JAVVUJ01. The sequence goes on from JAVVUJ010000001.1 coordinate 11,542, forward strand.
TTTCTTACCCACCGTTACAATCCAAGCCGGCTTCATCTTTCCCGCACCTTGTTGATTTCCACGGTTTACGAAATAGCCGGTATCTACTTTCTCTATGGTTTTTGCGGTGTCTTCAAAAGTATAGGCCTGTTTTTCAGATCCCTGAGGGATAATTCCCTGTTCCAAAGCGGCTTCATGAATGATTTCATAGCTTTGTGCCAACATATTAATAGGTGAAAGGAGTTCCCTTTCTACTGATGGGTTGGTGCCTTGGCTAATAATCACCCCATCTCGCTTATAATACGTGACTTGCCCACCCAATACCGTCACCGAAATCATTTCTCCCTGATCATATAAAATACTTTGCCCATCTAACTGCATGCCAAATGTAAACGTGTATCCAGTTTCTTTGTCTGAGTTTGAAATAGGTTCCACATTTTTTAAATAGGGTCTTACTTCCACACCCTCGGAAGTAGGCCACTGCCCATGATAGGCTATGTATTCCAACGCTGTTTGCAACGCTTCAAATTGTTTTTGAGATACATAGCTTTCCCCTCGCATCTCTTCCTTATATTCCAAGGTACCATCTATATTTGCAATCAACACCTTTTTTCCATAACCATACATATAGGTGATTGCCCCATTCCCTTCTGTAATTTTTCGGATAAAATCCAAACTTTCACCAAAAAATCCCTGTGCGGCTTTTTGGATTTTTTCCGTCTCATCAACGTACAATTCTTGCCTATATGGATACTTGGCAAGGCTCATATTCAACGCCGTAGGAATCAACACTTGGCTCTCATTTCCCAAAAATGCGTCCATGGGATAGTATACATATACCTCGTATGAGTCATTTTCCACATGGGAAATAATTTGAGATAGTTGACTACTGTTTTTATTGTCGGAAAAAATTCGATAGTACTTCTTATGGTTCCCATCATAAACAAACATGCTTTCTTTACTGCCTTCAGAGTAACCCAACGTATTTAAGAATTCCACCACATCGTAGCTGTTTGCCCATTTTACATGGTACGCCTCACATAGCCCTTCAAAATCAAGACTATAAGAAAAATTGGCTTTTATGGATCTATAGGACATGACCTGGTCGTATTGTTCCTTGGTAATCTCTTCTACCGCAAGATTGGCTGTATTGCTGAACCGTTTAAATTCTCCCATCATACTGATCAATGCTGAATCCTGTGCATACCAAATGTCACTCTTTTCCGTAGTCAACAATGCGTAGACACCACCACCAAAGGAGATCTCTATGTCATCGGGCACAATCACTTCTATAGGTGCGGTTGCTTTTATAGGGGTCTTTGCATAATGACTCACGTCTTCCAACGTTGTATCCGACCAAAAAAAATACAATAGTAGTATTGTTGACAACATTAATACTACTATTACTCCGCTCTTTATATTTTCAATGATTCGCTTATTTGCCTCTACCATTTTCGTTGCGCCTCTAACTTCCAAAGATAGATTTTAAGATGTTCTGCAAAAATTGAAAGGTCCCGGATTGCTGATTGTCAAAAATTTTAGACCCTGAGTCCTCCTTTGACTTTACACCTACATAATTTTCACTGGAATAAATCACTTTTCCCGATGCCAATGTATCCACCCTGACCCTGTAAAGCCCAGGATGCACACCGTTCACTTGTTTTGTACAAAACATTAATTTACCGGGTGTATTATAAGTGACCGGCTGAAAGACCAAATAACTTTTCATATCTTCTTTTCGTGGTACACTCCCACCCGCCGCTAAATCTATAGACACATATTTCCCATTAACAAGGGCCTTTTCTTCGTACATGCTGATCTTAATCGTCCGTGCTTGTGTCACTTTCACTGAAATGAGAAGATTGGTAGCCGTTGTTGTGCTCTGCGATACAGGGTTCACGATGGTCACTGCCGAATCTTTCGCCGCAAAAACAAAAGTGGTGCTAAAAATTAGCGTCACAATAAAAACAACGACTACAATGTACTTTTTCAACTGCAAACTCCTCTCTTCTATTTTATATATTTATATACGCTAAAAACGCCATTTCAACGGCGTATCTGTCACATTTTACCATATTCATCTACTTTTCCTTTGCAATCATTCAAGAAAAACCCTTAAAGCTACAATCCCATTGACACAACCAAGGGTTGATAAAGCCCCAAGTACCAATCTGTATTGATAAGCAATGTTACAGTATATTTCTAAGTATACAGGATAATTATTACAGCGGTGTTACACATCCTTTAACTTATCTTTACAGAACGTTGGTGAACCTGGGGAATATCCATTGAAACAATCTGACACAGGCAAAATTCCCTGATTTTTTTAATGCTAAAGACCTGAATATTCTTGTTTTTTTAAGTGCCACACCCATAGGTGCTCCTTTTCAATTAATTTTTCATTGCCTTCAATTTAAATGTTTGTTATGATTAAAACATCATTGGAAAGAAATAGAGGATTTAAAATGAAGGCAATCAATATCTATACAGACGGTGCCTGTTCCGGCAATCAAAATGCGGAAAATATCGGCGGATTCGGCGCTATTTTAGAATATGGAAAATACAGAAAAGAACTTCACGGCGGTGAAATCAATACCACAAACAATCGCATGGAAATGTTGGCACTGATTTCTGCCTTTCGTGCTCTTACAAAGGAAAATCAAACCATCCATGTTTTTTCGGACAGTTCCTATCTTATGAATTGTTTTCGAGAAAAATGGTATGAAGGCTGGATAAAAAACGGTTGGAAAACGGCAAAGAAAACACCGGTAGAAAACAAAGATCTTTGGGAATCTCTTTTAGAATTCATCCCACGACACACCATTCATTTCTATCGGGTCAAAGGACATGTCAATTTAAAAAGTGCAAACACCAAGATCCAACCTTTGTATGACAAGTTTTGCCAATGGAATGGTCCTACCTTTTCCTTGGAAGATTTTTTATATGTTACAGAAATGAACAACCTGGCTGACCGGCTGGCCAACCAAGGTATGGATGAAATCCGGCAAAAGGCTACATCACCTCTGCGATAACCAAAGCCATATCATCTATGGGTATAATGCCCGCAAAAGCAGCGGCACTCTGAATAATTTTACTGGCAAGCTGCTTATTATCCAATAATTTATATTCTTCAATAACCTCAATAATCCCTTCGGCACCAAATTGTCGCTTGACGACTTTGCTGTAAGATTCTGAAATTCCATCGGTGTAAAGAATGATTCTGTCTCCCGGATTTGCTTCCACAGTGACCATCTCATGCTCAGAAGTTTCTATTAAATTGCAAACAGGCATGCCTTTCACAGAAACTTCTCTAATGCTTCCATCTTTTGTAACTAAAATAGGCAAGCAATTATGTCCGGCATTTGCAAAGCTTACCGTACCTGCCGACTTATCATAAATGGCACATAAAATAGTCAAATAGTTTTCCATATTGGTGTGTAAATCCGTGTAGTTTTTTAACAGATCGTCTAGCAATTCTTTCATATCTAAATTTTCTTTTTTGGCGGAACCTCTAATGACTTGCCTTAAAAAAATCGTCAACAAAGACGACTTAATTCCGTGTCCGGACACGTCTGCAATATAGGTCAACACCCTATTTTCTCCTAATTTTATAATGTCAAAAATATCACCGCCCAAATCTTCACTCTGTATGTATAGCGTGGTTGTGCGCAAGCAATTCCAATACTCACCGTCTATTGGTAATGCACGATGTTGTATCTGTTTTGCAAAGGCAATATCTTCTTTCAGCTTCTCATAATGCTTTAAAAGTTCCACTTCTATTTTCTTCTGTTCGGTAATTTCATGAAGCAGTTCTATCGAAAATTTTTCTTGTGTATCAATGCTCACCGGCGAGGACATTAACTTAAAATATTGATCTCCAATAGACACATCTTTTTCCTGTGGTTTTCCCGTTTCTCTGGATCCTGCTGTAATGCAATTTTCGCATCTGCTTTGCCCGCCCAAAAGATCAAAACAGAAAGCACCCTTGGTATTTCCGAAGGCTTTTCGCATTTTCTCATTCATATAAATCACTTTTCGGTCGGCATCCATGACTCTCACCATGTAGTCCATCTTTTCTATAACCTCTCCCATCAAATGAAGATTTTCTTTTAATTGCATGATTTTTTCCCCTCTAATAAAACTTCTATCCCCTCAATATACGATTGTACACCTTTCCCTGAAATCTGACAAATACACACATCTTTTATCACCGATATCCTTCGAAAAGCTTCTCTTTCATTGATACAACTCAAATGAACTTCTACGGTAGGAATACCCACGCCGGCAATGGCATCTCGAATGGCAATACTATAATGGGTATAAGCCGCCGGATTAATCACAATACCATCATAAATGCCCAAGGCCCCCTGTATTGTTTCAATAATGGCTCCCTCGTAATTTGACTGAAAAAAAACCACATCTGCGCCCTTTACTTTGTCATTTGCTACAATCTCACCATTGATCTGATTTAAAGTGCGTGTTCCGTAAATTTCAGGCTCTCTAACGCCAAGCATGTTTAAGTTTGGTCCATGAATGACCAATATGTGAACTTTTTTTTCATCCATCTCGCTTCTCTCCTTTTCCCACTATTTATCTACACATTTTATACCTTTTACCTGCTTTTTTCAATACCCTGTTAGAATCAAGGATTTACCCACCCTTTATTCTTTCCTAACCCTATTAGAACGACGGATTTGCTCTGCCTTTATTCTTTCCTATGAACATGAAAAAACGGCAGATACTACCTTCTGCCGTTTTACATATTTTATTTATTTTTCAAATTATTCCCAGATTGCTTAGAATCCAAATACACCAAATCCGGAAAGCAAAATCAGTATAATGGCAATAGGTGCCACAAATTTTACTAATACGATCCAAACATTTCTTAAAGCAAATCGATACTTTCCGCCTGAAGAAATTTCGTCGCAAGCTTTGTCGATTCCCCAGAACCATCCAACAAAGATACAAAATGCCAATGCACAAATAGGCATCAATAATCTGTCTGTCAAATATTCCATGAAATCTCCGAATCCGGGGTAGCTGACGCCACTGGCATCAAACCAAATGCCCTTCATGCCGGAATATGCCTGACCTAAAGTATAAAGCATACCGATTAGGAACATGACACCACCTAGAACCATTGTCACTTTTTTACGATCAAAGTTCATTTCCTCTGAAACATAAGCTACGGTTCCTTCTAAGATGGAAATCGCAGACGTTAGCGCAGCAAAGAATAAGAGAACATAGAACAACATACCAAAGAAGGCACCGAAAGGCATTCCCTGGAATACTGTGGCTAAAGAAATAAATGCAAATCCGCCACCCATGCCTACTTCAACACCTGAAATCAGCACTGCCGGAATAATCGCAAGACCTGCAATTAAAGCAACCATGGTATCCAATGAACAAACTGTAAAGGTATTTTTTACCAAGTTTTCCTGTTTAGATAAGTAGGATCCATAGGTAACCATCACGCCCATTCCCAAAGAAAGTGAGAAAAACGCTTGCCCCAAACCTGCCAATACACTGGCACCGTTTAGTTTTCCAAAATCTACCGCTAAGAAATCCATTAAACTTGCCATGGCACCGGGCAATGTTAAAGAACGAATGGCAATGACAATCAGAATGACAAATAAGGCAGGCATTAACACTTTGTTCACTTTTTCAATACCGCCTGCAACACCCTTCATAATGATAAATACGGTTAAAATCATAAAGATCAGCGGAAAGATAATGGCAGCCTGTACCGGGAAGTGTCCGTCTGCTCCCAAGAAATTTAAAAAGAAATTAGACGGGTCTGCATAAATGACTGAGGATTGTGTTGCATAAGCAACTATGTATTTTATAACCCATCCCCCTACATGTCCATAGTAACACAAGATAATAAATCCCGTTAAAATACCAAGGCCTCCGACCCAAGTAAACCTTTTATCCAATGCTTTGAAAGCACCCACCGCATTCTTTTGCGTTCTCCGGCCTACAGTAAACTCTGTCAGCATCACTGTTGCGCCAATTAGGAATACAATGGCAATATACATGATGATAAATGCGCCGCCACCATTATTATACGCAACGCCCGGGAACTTCCATATATTCCCCAACCCCACTGCCGAACCCGCAGCGGCCAAAATGAAGCCAATATTACTGGCCCATTGTCCTCTTTTTTCCATTTGAAACCTCCGTTTTTATAAAATTTTAATAAAAAAATAAGTGATATATTCACATAAGTCTACTACAGGAGGTTGAAAAATACAAGATTAAATCACTATTTTTAACAAAATATTCGAAATTTTTTTCCAATAAAAAACAAATTATCTCCCTTTTTATAGCCTACTCTTCTGCCGAATTTACAGGGTAAACCGCTTCCATGTTATCAGGGTTCTCTGAAAAATTAGAGAACCCCACATTACGTTGGCATCTTTGTGATTTTATAGATGCTGTCAATGGTCTTTTCTATTTCTTTTTTTGTATTGAAGGGTCCCACGCTCAAACGAACACCACCCACCTCTCCTGTACCAATGGTTTTATGCGCCAATCCGGCACAATGAAACCCGGCTCTGGAGGCAATATCATAGGTTTCACTTAAAATAGAGGCCACCTCTTCGCAATTTCGATTGCCCACATTAAAGAGAACCACGCCTGTTTTTTTTCTGCTATCTAAAGGGCCGTAGAGAGAAATCCTTCTCATATTGCGCAGAGATTCTGTTAACTTTTCGGTTAAACCTTCTTCAAATTTTCTAATATTTTCAATGCCCAAACTTCTTAAGTATTGAAGTGAATAGCCCAGCCCAATAATGCCCGGCGCATTTACCGTACCTGATTCATATCCTTCCGGAAAGTCGTAAGGTTGTTCTAACTCTCTGGATGCCGTTCCCGTTCCCCCTTCTTTCAGGGGTACTAATGCAATTCCTTCTTTTACATAAAGACCGCCTGTTCCCAACGGACCCAACAAACCTTTATGACCCGGAAATGCCAGCATGGATATATTCATTTTTTCTACATTAATGTGTAAAGTACCTGCACTCTGTGCACAATCTACAAAAAATGGAATGTTGCAGCATTTCGCAATTTTCCCTACTTCATAAATTGGCAAAATGGTTCCCGTCACATTAGAGGCATGGGTACAAACAATTAATTTTGTATTTGGGCGGATGGATTTTCTTAAAGTTTCCAATGGAAGGCTTCCATCCTTGCAGCATCTTATAATGGTATATTGTACACCCCTTTGTTTCAACGCTACCAAAGGTCTTAATACGGAATTATGTTCCATGGATGTGGTAATCACATGGTCTCCCCACTTTAAAAACCCTTTTAAACCAAGATTGATGGCCTCTGTGGTGTTTAACGTGAAAACAATTCTTCCGGCATCGGGAATTTGAAATAATTCTCCAATTGCTCTGCGTGTCTTGTAAATTTCTTCTCCCGTTTTCATGGCCATTTTATGACCTGCTCTGCCGGGATTTCCACAGTATTCGCTCATGCAACGGCACATTTCTTTCACCATGATTGCAGGTTTTGGGAAAGTCGTTGCCCCATTATCTAAATAAATCATCTTTTCCTCCCTATGGGTTCCCCTCAATTATTGTTGTATTATACTATGACAGCAAAAAAAATTTGACACTATTTTTTTCCCAACTGCGTCATCTTTGCAAATGTCAAGCGTCCCTCACCCACGTCATCTTTGCAAATTCCAAACGTCCCCTTCCTCATCTTATGGGATTCACCACATAAGACGTGATTTTCCTTATTAAAAAAAGATGTTTCACATGAAACATCTTTTTAAAACGTTGAATTCTATGGGATTTTTCCGTTTTTTTGCTAATTTGCACCGTGTAACAATTGAGCCCACCCTTTCCCATCTTCATCGTTTATACTCGGGACAATGGGATTCATTTTAACGGTTTTCATTCATTTACACTGCGCAACAATTCAATGAGCCGCTCTAATTCTTCCCGATTATAATATTCTATTTCAATCTTTCCTTTTTTCCCCGTATATTTAATACTGACCTTGGTTCCCAATGTGGTTTTTAAATCTTCTTCCAGTGTTAAAATTTCTCTGTTCTTAACCTTGGTCCTTGCTTTTGCTCTCTTATTCATCCCTTGGTCGGCTTCCTCTTTCGCCAATTTTTCCAACTGCCTAACAGACAGACCTTCCTTAAGGGTTAAGTTGGCTAATTCAATTTGCTTCTTTTCATCCTTTACACCGGCAATGGTACGTGCATGTCCATTTGAAAGCTGGCCTTCTGCCACCATTTTTTTTACTTCTTCAGGCAATTTCAAAAGTCTCAATGCATTTGTTATATAGGGTCTGCTCTTTCCTACGCTTCTTGACACTTCCTCTTGGGTGAGCCCATAGGTAGAAATCATCTGATTCAATGCCTCGGATTCTTCCATAGGGTTTAAATCTTCCCGTTGCATATTTTCTATAATGGCCACCAACATGTTTTGTTCTTCGTTTAGTTCCCTGACAATGCAAGGTACTTTTTTTAGTCCGGCTTTTCTTGCAGCTCTCCAACGTCTTTCTCCCGCCACCAATTCGTACCCTTGGGTGGCCGAACGAACCATAATTGGCTGAATAATACCATGCATTTCTATAGATTTTGCTAATTCTTCTATTTTTTCTTCACTGAAATTTTTTCTGGGCTGATTTGCATTGGGCTTAATATTGTTGATATCAATTAAGGATACCCTGCCTTCTGAAATACTATCTCCAACGGCCTCTTCGATTTCCTTTGTACTGATTTCTACATCATTAAACAAAGCTTCCAGACCTTTCCCCAGTCCTCTTCCTTTAATTCCGGCCATTACTCCTCACCCTCCAATTCCAAGAATTCCTCCGCAAACTCAAGGTATGCCTCTGCGCCCTTGGATTTTGGATCATACTCTGTAATTGGAAGTCCATAGCTGGGTGCCTCTGCAAGTCTTACATTTCTGGGAATGACCGTTGCGTACACCTTTTCTTTAAAGCATTTTTTCACTTCTTCTACCACTTGAATGGACAGATTGGTTCTGCCATCAAACATACTGAGAATCACGCCTTGTATCTTTAAGTCATTATTTAGGGTCCTTGTTACCAAGTCAATGGTACTCATCAATTGGCTAACCCCTTCTAATGCATAAAATTCGCACTGAATGGGGATCAGCACGCTGTCTACCGCTGTCAAAGAGTTAATGGTAAGAAGTCCTAAAGAAGGTGGACAATCGATAAAAATGTAATCATACTGCGCTTTAATTTTAGCCAACGCCTTTTTCAGCCGCTTCTCTCTTGCCTCCAATTGAACCAGTTCTATCTCGGCACCTGCCAATTGTACACTGGCAGGAATAATGTCCAAATTTGGCACGGACGTTTTTAAAATAGCCTCTGAAGGGTGCATTTTATCATTAATCAACACTTCATACATGGTCTTTTCCAACCCCTTCTTGGCAATTCCCATTCCGCTGGTGGTATTCCCCTGTGGGTCAATATCTAAGATTAACACCTTTTTACCTTTGATTGCAAGGCATGCCGCCAAATTGATATTGGTGGTTGTTTTTCCAACGCCACCTTTTTGATTAAATATTGCAATTGCTTTTCCCAAAGCCACACCTCCTGTATATTTTAGTGCTAAAAATCTCTCTACTCGTTTTTAATCGTTATTCTGTTATTCTGTTATTCTGTTATTCTGTTATTCTGTTATTCTGTTATTC
>JAVVUJ010000001.1:21309-40129 GCA_036653195.1 Anaerovorax sp.
GTTATTCTGTTATTCTGTTATTCTGTTATTCTGTTATTCTGTTATTCTGTTATTCATTATATACTACTATTCTTTTTTTAACTACTGTTATTTTATTTTTCGCAAAAAAAAAGTTCCACGCTCCCAATGTTTCACGTGAAACTTTTTAAATATAGCACCCTATGCCATTGTACTTCTAGGCATTGAGCCGGTTTTGGGTATGATGATTTTCACCTCTAAATAGTCCCCTTTATCCTCTTGATGGTACTCTGCTTTTTTCTCTGCCTCCTGAATAGCGGTAAAGGCTTTTTTCAGCGTATTAACATATATTTTGTAGTTAATATATCTGATTTTATCGTCCCGCTTTCTGTCCGATTCATGTTTTTGAAGAATATCTTCTATCAATCGTTCGCTCTGTTTCACATTTAAATTGTGTGCCACAATCCGCTGCAATACCTGCTTTCTAATGGATGGGTCTGTAATTTTCAACAGGGCTCTTGCATGTCTTTCTGAAAGTTGATTATCCGCCAACACTTTTTGAATATCTTCCGGTAATGAAAGCAAGCGAATTTTATTGGAGATGGTAGACTGTCGCTTCCCCACTCTTTTCGCAATCTCCACTTGCGTTAAATTATAATCTTCCATTAAACGGCGATAGGCTTCCGCTTCTTCCATATAATTCAAACTCTCTCTTTGAATATTCTCTACCAAAGCCAAAAGCGCCACATCTTTTTCATCAGCCTCTCTAACCACTGCCGGTACTTTTTTGAGACCCGCCAAGGTTGCAGCTCGAAGCCGCCGCTCCCCTGCAATCAATAAATAATCATCCTTCCCCCTTCTCTTTACAATCAGTGGCTGTATTACCCCGAATTCAACAATGGAGTCTTTCAGTTCAAGAAGCTCCCTATTTTCAAACACCTTACGCGGTTGATCTGCATTTGCATGGATAAAATCAATTGAAATTTCCATTTGATCGTTTTTTTTCAAGAACATTTTTTATCCCCCCTTGTCCATCAATACCTCATCTCTATAATAACAAGTTTTCTTCCCTATATAAACCATTACTTGTCATCAAAAAACCGCTTAAATCGTCATTTAAGCGGTGCTTTTCCCGGTGTTCCGGCTTTTCGTGGGTATTTCGACAGGGTGCTTTTAATTTTTTTAATATAGATAATCTCGTGTTCCAAATGAAATTCATCGATGGTAAAGCTTTTTCGCTCTTCAATCATGCCTCCTAAAGTAGCGATGGCTTTCTCGGCCGAATTAATTTCTTGCGCTGCTTCTTTTGTTTTATAGGCTGCAAAATATCCGCCTACCTTTACCAATGGAATGCAATATTCTGACAGTACTGCCAGATTAGCCACAGCTCTGGATAAACAAAGATCAAATTTTTCTCGATACTTTTTGCTCTGACCCATCTCTTCCGCTCTGCCATGAAAAACAGAAATATTTGTGATGCCTATTTTTTCGGTCATTTCTGCTACAATTTTAATTTTCTTATTTAAAGAGTCCATAAGCAAAAATTCTTTTTCCGGATATACGATTGCCAAAGGCACACCGGGAAATCCCGCACCCGTTCCCACATCAATAATGGTCTGCGCCCCTTCTATGTAAGAAGAACCGTAGCAAGTCAAAGAATCGATGTAATGCTTTCTTCTAAATTGTCTTCTGTCTGTAATGGAAGTTAAGTTTACTTTCTCATTCCATTCTAATACCAGTTCCATATACCCTTCAAACTTTTGAAGCATGTGGTCATCATATGGAATCTTTAAGCTTTCCAAAGCTGCTATAAATTCTTTCATCGTCTACTTTTTACCTCTTTTTATCTTCTCCAGGTGAATTAGCAAAACATTAATATCTGCCGGTGAAACACCTGAAATTCTCGATGCCTGTCCTAGGGATAAAGGTTTGATTTGATTCAATTTTTGTCTTGCCTCTATTCGAAGACTCTCCACATCTTGATAATCAAAATCTGCTTCCAGCTTCTTATTTTCCAGTTTTTTGAATTTCTCTATTTGCTGCAATTGCTTTTTGATATAGCCCTCATATTTAATTTGCACTTCCAACTGTGTAATGGAATGTTTGGACAACAGCGGTCGCTGTGGATCAATTTCTTCAATAAGTTCATAGGTCATTTCCGGTCTTTTTAAAAGCTCTGCCAAGGTAATCCTATTTTGCATAGGTGTACTGCCCTTTCGCTCCAAAAACTCATTAATTTGGGTCGGTGTCGCCGTTGTATTTTCTAACCTTGTCCGTTCTTTTTCCGCATCATCTCTTGTTTTCACAAACTGATTATATCTTTCATTTGTGACAAGACCTATTTGATATCCTTTTTCAGTCAGTCTTAGATCCGCATTATCCTGCCTTAAAACCAGCCTATACTCTGCTCTGGAAGTCATAATTCGATACGGTTCATTGGTGCCCTTTGTGACAAGATCATCAATTAAAACGCCAATATACGCCTCTGAACGGTCTAAAACAAATGGATCATCCCCTTGTATTTGAAGGGCTGCATTAATGCCAGCCAACAGACCTTGGGCTGCTGCTTCCTCATACCCGGAACTTCCATTAAACTGCCCTGCACAAAAAAGCCCTTTCAGTTTTCGATGTTCTAAATTAATTTGCAACTCCTGTGGATCGATACAGTCATACTCTATGGCATAAGCCGGTCTCACAATTTCCAAATTTTCCAATCCCGGAATGGTTTTATAAAACAAAGATTGCACATCTTCCGGCAAACTGGATGACATACCTTGTATATACATCTCATCTGTGGTCAATCCTTCCGGTTCAACAAAAAGTTGATGTCTGGATTTTTCTGAAAATCGATTGACCTTATCTTCAATAGAAGGACAATATCTTGGTCCCACACCTTCTATCTGGCCGCCAAACAGTGCAGATCTTGAAAAGTTCTTTCGGATCACCTCATGGGTTTTTTCATTTGTATAAGTCAACCAACAGGAAACTTGCGCGCCTTCTAAATGGTCATTCATAAAAGAAAAAGGTACGATTTTTTCGTCACCGGCTTGTTCAATCATCTTTTCATAATTTAAACTTTTCCCCAATGCCCTAGCCGGTGTCCCTGTTTTAAATCTTCGCAAATTTAATCCGTGCTTCTTTAAATTTTCCGCCAATTCTATGGATGGAGACAGTCCATTGGGACCGCTTTCAAAGGCCCATTCCCCAATGAAAATTTTTCCTCTTAAAAATGTACCTGTGGCTAGTATCACCGCTTTCGCCTTATAAGCCGCACCGGTTTTTAAAATAACGCCACAAACCCTATGGTTTTCCACCAAAAGTTCTACGGCTTCCCCTTGCTTTAAATAAAGATTTTCTTGGTTTTCAAGGGTTCTTTTCATTTCCTCGTGGTACTTGGATTTATCAGCCTGTGCTCTCAGGGAATGAACCGCCGGTCCTTTGGCCGTATTCAGCATTTTACTTTGTATAAAGGACTTATCTATATTGAGACCCATTTCTCCGCCCAATGCGTCTATTTCACGCACCAAATGCCCCTTCCCTGTTCCACCAATAGAAGGGTTGCAAGCCATCATGGCCACCGCCTCCAAATTAATAGAAAGCACCAAGGTTTTATGCCCCATTCTTGCCGATGCCAGTCCCGCTTCGCAGCCTGCATGTCCGGCGCCTATGACCACTACATCATATTCGTCCATTATAAAATAGTTCATATTTTTTTCTTCCTTTTTCTTCTTCTTATTTTCCTAAGCAAAATCTTTCAAAAACCTTGTCTATAATATCATCCGTCACCGATTCTCCTACCATTTCACCTAATAATTGGTAGGCATTTTTTAAATCAACCTCTATGAAATCTAGGGCTTCTCCCAATTCCGCCATTTTTTTTGCATCTTCCATAGCCTTCTTTCCTTGCTCTAAAAGATTTTTATGCCTTACATTTGTGATCAACATACTGTCATTTTGCTTCACATCTCCCCCATAAACCAGCTGTTCAATCTGATCTTCCAGCTGTTCAATGCCAGTCTCATGCTTCACAGAAATTTCCAGAATAATGGCTTTTGGCAAATATTCTTTTATTTTTTTCGCCTTTATCTCCCTGCCCAAATCTATTTTATTCAACAAAACAATGGCTTTTTTATTCTCCAAATACTTGATAATATCCAGATCCGCTTCCTCTAAATCTTGGCTTGCATCTATCAGAAATATAAGTAAATCCGATTTGTTGAAAGCTTCTTTGCTTTTTTCTATACCTATTTTTTCTATGGTATCTGCTGTTTCTCGAATACCTGCCGTGTCCGTTAGTTTTATAGGAATGCCTTTTATTGTGATCATTTCTTCAATGGTATCCCTGGTTGTTCCCGCTATCTCTGTAACGATTGCTCTGGATTCCTTTAACAACGCATTCATTAAAGAAGACTTGCCCACATTGGGCTTTCCTACGATGGTCACAGCCAATCCCTCGGAAACAATCCTTCCCGTATGGGCTGTACGCAGAAGGCGCCAAATATGATCGTCTATTTGAGATATGCTTTCTATAAGCTTTTCATAAGTCATTTCTTCTATATCTTCATCCGGGTAATCTAAATTCACAGCCACCTGAACCAAAAGATCCCCTAAGGCGTTTCTAATATCTTTTACCTTTGCGGAAAGCTGCCCTTCCATTTGATTCATGGCCACCTGATAGGTTTTATCCGTTCTCGCTTTAATCAAATCAATCACAGCTTCTGCTTGTGATAAATCCATTCTGCCATTTAGAAAGGCTCTCTTTGTAAATTCTCCTTTTTCTGCCAAACTTGCACCATTTTCCAAAACAAGAGTCAATACTTTTCGCAAAGCCACAATGCTTCCATGACAGTTTACTTCTACTACATCCTCACCTGTATAAGATGCAGGGCCTTTCATGAATACACAAAGCACTTCGTCTATGGTTTCTTTATTCTTTGGATTCACAATTTTTCCATAATAAAGTCGTCTGTTCTCTATAGACATTTCTGTTTTTCCATGTATAGGTATAAACAACGCCTTCATTATTTTTTCCGCATTTTCTCCGCTTATCTTTACAATCCCAATGCCACCTTCACCGTAAGCCGTTGCAATTGCCGCAATCGTGTGATCCATTTTTCTCCTCTGATTTCTTTACTATTAAAAATAACCTGTGGTATCACAGGTTATTTTTTATACTTATTTTATGTCTATGATAACCCTTCTAAATGGTTCTTCGCCTTCACTTTTTGTCGTAACCTTAGGATTTCCCTGAAGTGTTGAATGAATGACCTTTCTCTCATAGGGATTCATCGGTTCTAAACGAACGCTTCTCTTTGTCTTCACAACTTTGTCGGCAAGTCTTTCTGCCAACTGTTCTAAAGTTTTCTCTCTTTTTTCCCTATAATGTTCGGCATCTACCACGACTCTAATGTACTTCTCTTTCCCTTTGTTTACAACCAAGCTAGTCAAATACTGTACAGAATCCAGGGTTTGTCCTCTTTTTCCAATAATCGTGCCTGAATCCTTTCCATCAATATCAATATAAAGATGATTTTCATTCTGCGCCGCAGTTATTTCAAGTTTTAAACCCATTTTTTCAGTCAACTCTTTTAGAAACTCTATGGCTACACCTTCTGTTACAGGGACAAGATCCACAGGTTTCTCTCGAAGAACAAATTTGCTGTCCTTTGTGTCTTCTCGTTTGTCTATTTTAGATTCGGATTTTACCGATTCTTTTGTATCAAATTTTTGCTTCGGTTTTTCAATTTCAACTTTTTCAACGGATTTTTTAATAGGCTTTGCTGCCATTTCCGTTTTTTTGATCACTTCCGCTTTTTCTATTTTTTCTACCTTTGGTTTTTCCACAGTTTTTGGCTGTTCCTTCTTTTCAACCCTGACTTTCGCCAGCTTTGATCCCAGTCCAAAAAATCCCTTTGTAGGCTCTTCTAAAACAATAATATCTACTTCATCTTTTGTAAGTTTTAAATCCATAAGTGCAAGCTTCACAGCTTCATCTACGTCTTTTCCCCATTTTTCCGAAAAATCCATTACTATTTTCCTCCCTTTTTGTTTTTAGATCCTGCTTTTTCACTCTTTTCCATTTTTTTACGTCTGCTTCTATTAAGTCCCATCGTTTGGAAAATTTGGAAAATAGTTCCTATGAACCAATAGAGTGTTAATCCTGCCGGGAACGATCTGCCCATCCACACAATCATAACAGGGAAGAAATATTTCATCATTGCCATCATAGGTGCCATCTGATTGTTTTCAGGCATCCCATTATTTTGCTTCTGCGTCATGGAGAAGGAAAAAAATGTAGCTATACCGGCAAGTATTGGCAAAATCCATGGATCCGATTGGCTTAAGTCCGGAATCCATAAAAAAGATTCATGAACAGCCATAATCATATCTGTATTTGATATAAAAGAAACAGGATCTCTAAGGAGTACAAAAAGTCCTAAGATAATGGGCATTTGTATCAACATAGGCAAGCATCCACCCATTGGGTTGAATTTTTCCTCTTTGTACAATTCCATCATCTTTAAATTTAAAGTTTCTTTATCATTGGCATACTTCTTCTGTAGGGCTTTCATCTTTGGTTGCATATCACCCATTCTGGAAGTATGTTTTATTTGATTGGCATATAGTGGAAACAAACAGGCCTTTACGATAACCGTAAAGACGATCAATGTAATCCCATAATTTCCAATAAAGCTATACAACAGGTTTAAAAGCATTCCCATTGGTACCGCTACAATTGACATTACTGCATTGTACATTCTATGTCCTCCTAGTTTATTTTAGTGGATCGTATCCACCGGGATGAAATGGGTGACATTTTAATATTCTTTTCACACCAAGGAAACTACCCTTCACAGCACCATACTTTTCTACTGCTTGTAAAAAATAGGCTGAACACGTAGGATAAAACCTACAGGTAGGTGGAAACATTGGGGAAATAAATTTTCTGTACCCTTTAATCAAGGACATGATAATCCATTTCATTTTTTTACCTCAAATCCTATTCTAACCCTTTACAATGCGCTTGTCCTGGGTTTTGATTATTTTGGCTTTCCTCATTGCGGCTTCAAGAGATTTTTTCACATCCGCACATTTCAAATCATTAATCGTATTTCTTGCTATGATAATCAAATCATAGCCAACCGGCAAAATTTCTTCCATTTGCCTATAACTTTCCTTCATAAGTCGTCGTGCCCGGTTTCTTTTTACACTATTTCCAACTTTTTTACTGGCTAAAAAAGCCTTTCTGTTGTACGGTAATTGGTTTTTCCGGTAAAATAAAACCACATACCTTTCGCCAACGGATTTTCCCTTATTATAAATAGCAGAAAAATCTTTTTTTCTTCGCAAAACATTTGGTTTGAGCATAAAAATCCTTTCACAAAGAAGTATAAAGCAAAAAGACCACCATTGCGGTCTCTATGCTGTAAGGGATTTTCTTCCTCTTAATCTTCTTCTCTTTAACACATTTCTACCGTTTTTTGTCGCCATTCTTTTTCTGAATCCATGCTCTTTTTTTCTCTGTCTCACTTTAGGTTGAAAAGTCTGTTTCATAATACTACACCTCCTTGGTTTTCATCTATGCAACTACCCTATCTGTGTTTTATACACTGATATACACGCCTAGTAATTATACAGGGTGGTTTGATTTATGTCAATGTGTTTCTCGCTTTTTTAATCTATAACTTCTGAAGGATTCATGGAAATTCTATATATAGACGTGCTTGTTTAAAATCTTCTAAAAGTTGTCCACAAGTAGTGGATAACCGGTGGAAAATCTTTTTTTTCAGTATTTTCAATTAGTGCTTGCCTGTGGATAACTTTGTTTGTTATGATAGAAGGGCAGTTAATTTTACGTTTATTTTAGCAAGACAAAAGGAATTTTATTTTATGAAAAACAATATTCAAAAGGACTGGCAACGAACTTTAGAACTCTTAAAGCCGGAACTTACCTCTATCAGTTTTGATACTTGGGTATCTCCTCTGAAACCTATAAAAATAGATGAAGGGGAAAAGATACTTTATTTGTCTGTCTATAATGAAATGGCAAAAACGATTCTTTCCAGCAGATATACCATCGTCATTGAAAATGCTATAAAAGAAGCATTTGGAAGATCTCTAAAGGTTTCATTTATAGAAGATCATACGGAAGAATCCGAAGAATTTGATGATGTGGATAAGCAGTTCAGCGATGAGCTTTATCTAAATCCAAAGTACATATTCAATACTTTTGTTGTTGGTGGAAACAACAGATTTGCTCATGCTGCCTCTTTAGCCGTTGCAGAAGCACCTTCAAAAGCATACAACCCACTATTCATTTATGGTGGTGCCGGATTGGGGAAAACACATTTGATGCATGCCATCGGACATTATATTCTTCAACAAAATCCAAAATGCAAAGTTTTGTATGTTTCCACGGAAATGTTTACAAACGAACTTATTAAAGCCATTCGTGAAGATAAGAATGTTGAATTTAGAAATAAATACAGAAATATTGATGTCCTTCTTATGGACGATATTCAATTTATTGAGAAAAAAGACAGAACCCAAGAGGAAATTTTTCACACTTTTAATACACTTTATGAGTCTAATAAACAGATCATTATATCCAGCGACAGGCCACCCAAGGATATCAGCACCTTAGAAGAACGCCTTCGTTCCCGTTTTGAATGGGGACTTATTGCAGATATTCAGCCCCCTGATTATGAAACCAGGGTTGCTATTTTAAGGAACAAAGCTGACCTTGAAGGTGTGGAAACCACAGATTCTCTTTTGGAAGTCATCGAGGTGATTGCCGAAAAAATACAATCTAATATTAGAGAGTTAGAAGGTGCATTCATTAGAGTCGTTGCAAATGCAGTACTTACAGGGAAAAAAATCAATAAAGAATTGGCTAGAGATGTGTTAAAAGATGTTTTTTCTTCCAACGATCATGCCATAGACCCACAAACCATTAAAAAATGTGTTTGCAAGTATTACAATATTAAAGTAGCGGATATTGAATCCGCAAAGAGAACCAGAGATCTTTCCAATCCAAGACAGATTGCCATGTATTTATGCAGAACCATGACAGATTTTTCACTTCCGAAAATAGGAGAATTCTTTGGAAAAAGGGATCACACCACTGTATTGCATGCCTGTGATAAAATTACAACCGAATTGAAGACCAATGAAGCCTTACGAGAAATTATTAAAACTTTAGAGAAAATTATAAGGGAAGAGTAATACATTTTTATTTCCCCTTTAAACCGACTTATCCACAGGATAGAAAGATTAACTATGGTTGAAATTTACTTATCCACAGAAGTTATCCACAAATCCACAGGCCTTATTACGACTATTACTAAAAAAGAGATACGAAGAATAAGCGCTTTCCCGGGTTTTACGATTAGAATACGGAGGAACCACTATGAAATTTACATGTAAACAACAACTTTTATCAAAAGCCCTCTCTACGGTTTCAAAAGCTGTCACAACAAAAACAACCATGCCACTTTTAAAAGGAATTTTATTAAATGCTTCTAATGGTGTACTGACCTTATCTGCATCTGACTTAGACATCAGTATAGAACGCATAGTAGAAGCAACTATACACGAAGAGGGATCCCTCGTTTTATCTGCAAAGTTATTTAGTGACGTAATTAGAAAACTGCCCAATGATATGATTCAATTTGAGGAAAAAGAAAACAATATGGTATTTATCAAGTGTCTTTCTTCTGAATTTATCATTGTAGGTCAACCTGCAGACGAATTTCCTGATATAGGTAAAATCAAAGAAGTAAAGAAAATAAGCTTAGAAAAAGAAATTTTAAATGATATGATCAAAAAAACATCCTTTGCTGCCAGTATTGAAGAATCAAAGGGAATTATTGTGGGTTCGCTCATTGAAATGGAAAAAGAACATATGTCTATGGTTTCTTTGGATGGTTTCAGAATGGCTGTTGCAAAGGAATATGTTAAAAATGAAGAACCTAAAAAAATCATCATTGCAGCAAGAATATTAAATGAAATAAGTAAAATTATTTTGGAAACTTCTGAAAGTGACACACAAATTCATATGATTTTAGACGAAAAAAAGGCTGTTTTTTTACTGAAAGATACCAAAATATTTGTGCGACTTTTAGAGGGGGATTTTATTAAATACAAAGATATTATTCCAAAAAACTATAATACAAGAATAACTGCAAACAGAAAAGAACTGCAAGACAGCATGGAAAGAGCCTCTTTACTGTCAAAAGAAGGAAAACACAATTTAGTAAAATTTTCTATTTCTAATAATAAATTACTTATTACTTCCAGATCAGAAGAGGGAAATGTAAAAGAAGAAATTTTTATAGAAAAACAAGGGGATGATTTAGATATTGGATTTAATTCAAAATATGTTTTAGATATTTTGAAGATTGTCTCAGACGATGAAATTTGCATGGAATTTAACAGCAGCATCAGTCCATGCATTTTTAAACCAATAGAAGGGGATCAGTATTTGTATCTGGTTTTACCTGTTAGACTGGCTTCAAATTAAACGTTTCATCGCACTTTAAAAGAATGGATGGCCATGTATTTAAAAAAAATAAGATTGAAAAATTTTAGAAATTACAGAGAGTTAGAGCTGGATTTTCATAAGAAAATAAACATTATTACGGGGAACAACGCCCAAGGGAAGACCAATCTTTTAGAAGGTATCTACATGCTCAGTCTTGGAAAATCATTTCGCACCAATAAGGATAGCGAAATGATTATTTTTGACGGAGAAATGGCAGGTATAAAAGGTGAATCTGAGAAAAATGGCAGTGGTCTTGATGTTGAACTTCATATAGGAAAAGATGGAAAAATCATCAAAATTGATGGGGTAAAAACCACTAAAAATGTGGATATATTGGAAAATATATACATTGTTATTTTTTCTCCCGAAGATTTAAAAATCGTAAAAGATGAGCCTGAAAAGAGAAGAAAATTTATAGATCGGGAAATTTGCCAGATTAAACCGGTTTATTTTAAAAATTTAGCAAGATATAAAAAAATAGTGATGCAAAGAAATGCTCTTTTAAAAGAAAAAGATATAAAAAAGGATTTGCTGGAAGTTTGGAATTTAGAATTGGCTGAATATGGGTCAAAAATTATGTTGCATAGAGATGAATTTATTAAAAAATTAATGGAGGTCAGTAAAGAAATACATAAAAATATTACAAACGGAAAGGAAAAATTAGAAGTCTACTATGAATCAAATATTCCTTGTTGTGCTGAATTGTGGGAACAAAAAAATGTATTTTTAAAAAAGGTGGAGGATAACATTGAAAAAGACATCTTTCGGAGAACCACCACTGTAGGACCTCATAAAGATGATTTAAAAATATGTGTCAATGGTATTGATATCAGACACTTTGGATCCCAAGGACAGCAGCGAACGGCAGCTTTGTCTTTAAAATTGGCAGAATTAAAAATTATAAAAGAAGAAACAGGGGAAGAAGCCATCTTATTGCTGGATGATGTACTATCAGAACTGGATCAAGAAAGGCAAAGTTTCCTCATTAACTCTTTAGGAAATGTACAATTGTTTATTACAACCACTGAAATCAGTGAAGAATTGAAAAAAAACCTGCCTGAGGGATATACATTTGTAGTAAAAAATGGAAAAGTGGAAAACATATAGAGGAGTCATGGAGTAAATTATGCGATCTAAAAAAGTAATCATTCCTATTGTTATCATACTCATTCTATTGCTCATTCCTTTTGGAATGGTTGATTTTTTATATAAAAAAGCATTTGCACATCGTTCAAGCAACCAGTGGCACCTTTATGAATATATGCTTTCAGCGTATCCTGATTTAAATAGAGAGCCTATTCAATTTTCCTCAAACAATGGGCAAATATTGAGGGGATACCTTTATCACTATACAGAAAAAACATATGATACTTATAAAGGCATTATTATAATGTGTCATGCATGCGGACGTGGTCATGACAGCTATATGCAGGAAATTGAATACTTTGCAAGGTCCGGATATTTGATTATGGGTTATGATAACACAGGAATGAACAGAAGTGATGGAGAAACGTTGGTTGGCATTTCTCAATCACCTATAGATCTACATTATGCAATGTTGTATGTGGAAAATACTATGGAATTAAAAAATCTGCCTATTTTACTTTATGGTCAATCTTGGGGTGGATATGGCGTTGCATCTGTGGGAAAATACGCTCATGATGTAAAGGCTATTGTTTCTGTAGCAGGTTTTGAAAACAACAGCGGGCTAATTGTACATAAAGGGAAACAATATATAGGCTCTTTTATGGGTTCACTCCATAGTTTTTTTTATCCTTATGCGCAGATTTATGAATGGATCATATTTGGAAAAGACGCAGGAATTTCAGGAATAAAGGGTTTTTCAAAGACGAAGGCGAATGTAATGTTGATTCATAGTAAAGAAGATGACTTCGTAAGCTATGACGAAAGTTTTTTAAAATATAAAAAAGAATTTAAGGAAAATCCAAGGTTTACATTTTTATCATTGACAGGACATGGCCACAATGGTGTATTGTCATCTGATATAAATAATAACGCTGAAAATGGACTGAGGAGATTAGATGAAACGATAATGAAAAAAGTAGTTTTGTTTTATGATGATGCTATATAGATATATATAGGGTTTTAAATAGCAGTTATTAAGTCGAAAAACGTCTCTTCACGTTGATTAAAGAGGTGTTTCTATGCAATTTGTCGTTTTTCACGAAAAATCTTGTAAAACCTAAGATTTTGGTGTACAATACAGTGTGGTTAAGTATAAAATTTAAAAAGAAAAAATTACGTAAAAGCTCTAAAATAACAGAGCTTTACGAAGTATATAAAATTAAAATAAAGAATGAAGAGGTGGTTGGGGAAAATGACAGTAGATATACAGAGAGAACAATATGATGCGGAGCAGATACAAGTCCTTGAAGGTCTGGAACCTGTAAGGAAGAGACCGGGTATGTATATAGGGAGCACAGGACCCAGAGGTCTTCATCATTTGGTTTATGAAGTGGTAGATAACAGCGTAGATGAAGCATTGGCAGGATGGTGTAAAAACATAAAAATAATCATACAAGCCGATAATTCTATTGTTGTAGAAGATGATGGAAGAGGAATGCCCGTAGATACCCACCCAAAATTAGGAATACCGGCTGTGGAGGTTATCCACACAGTTCTTCATGCCGGTGGTAAATTTGGCGGCGGCGGATATAAAGTGTCCGGTGGACTTCACGGCGTTGGTGCTTCTGTTGTCAATGCGCTTTCAGAAATTATGGAAGTGGAAATCAAGAGAAATGGCAAGATTTATAAGCAGACTTATTCCAGAGGAAAAACACAAACTCCGTTGATTGAAATGGGGGAATCTAAAAAAACAGGTTCAAAGACCATGTTTAAACCGGATCATGAAATTTTTGAAGAATTAGACTTTGATTATGGGACATTGGAACATAGATTGAGGGAAATGGCCTTTCTAAACAAAGGAATCAGAATTACTTTGAAGGATGAAAGAGAAGGCAAAAAGAGAAAAGATGAATTCCACTATGAAGGTGGTATTAAAGAATTTGTAAAGCATCAAAATAAAAATAAAGAAGTGATTCACCCGGATGTCATCTATTTTGAATTTAAAAAGAATGATGAATTAGAGGTTGAAATTGCTATGCAGTATACAGATCGTTATAACGAACTGATACTTTCTTATGCAAACAATATTAACACGTCAGAGGGCGGTACCCATATGAGTGGGTTTAAGTCTGCATTGACCAGAACGTTCAATGACTACGCCAAGAAAAATAAATTTATAAAAGAAAATGATGAATCTTTGACAGGTGAAGACGTGAGAGAAGGGCTTACAGCCATTATTTCCGTAAAATTAACCAATCCACAATTTGAAGGACAAACGAAGACAAAGCTTGGAAATAGTGAGATGAGAGGGTTTGTTGAGACCACCACCAATGAAAATCTCACAGGATTTTTAGAAGAAAATCCTCAGCAGGCTAAAATTATCTTAGATAAATGTTTGAGGGCGGCCAGAGCCAGAGAAGCGGCTAGAAAAGCCAGAGAAATGACCAGAAGAAAAGGTGTTTTAGATGGATTAACCCTTCCCGGTAAATTAGCCGATTGCTCTGAAAAAGATCCGGCACTTTCAGAAATATTTATTGTAGAAGGAGACTCTGCCGGCGGTTCCGCAAAATCGGGCAGAGACAGAAAAAGACAAGCGATTTTACCTTTAAGAGGAAAAATTTTAAATGTAGAAAAGGCAAGATTAGACAAAATTTTAAATTCCGATGAAATTAAAAATATGATTACAGCGTTTGGTTGCAACATTGGAGCAGAATTTAACGTAGAAAAACTGCGCTATCACAAAATTATTATTATGACAGATGCCGACGTTGATGGCGCGCATATCAGAACGTTGTTGCTTACTTTCTTTTACAGATATATGACACCGCTTATTGAAGGCGGCTATGTTTACATTGCCCAGCCTCCTCTTTTCCAAGTAAAAAAGGGTAAAGAGGTGCATTACACTTATACGGCGAAAGAGCAAGAAAAGTTATTGGAAAGTATTTCTCATAAACCGGGAAAAGCAGTGATACAAAGGTATAAGGGTCTTGGAGAGATGGATTTCCATCAGCTGTGGGAGACTACAATGGATTATAATAAAAGGACATTGTTGCAGGTAACGATAGATGATATGACTGCTGCGGATGAAATTTTCACCACCCTCATGGGGGACAAAGTGCCACCTAGAAGGCAGTTTATAGAAGCCAATGCAAAATACGTTAAGAATTTGGATATATAGGAGGTAAATAATGACAACATTGTTAGAAGATGACCATAAACTCATACAGCAAGAAATACATGATGAGATGAAAACCTCTTATATTGATTATGCCATGAGCGTTATTGTAGGGAGAGCTCTTCCTGATGTAAGAGACGGATTAAAACCGGTACACAGAAGAATTCTTTACGGGATGAGTGGATTGGGCGTAACACCGGATAAACCCCATAAAAAATCTGCTCGTATTGTGGGTGAAGTAATGGGTAAGTATCACCCACATGGAGACAGTTCCATTTATGATGCTATGGTTAGAATGGCGCAGGATTTTTCAATTCGATATAGATTGGTTGACGGACATGGTAACTTCGGTTCTGTGGATGGAGACGGTGCTGCTGCTATGCGTTATACAGAGGCCAGAATGACGCCTTTTGCCTTACAAATGCTCAGGGATATTGAAAAAGAAACGGTTAATTTTGTGCCTAACTTTGACGAAGAAGAGAGCGAACCGGAAGTACTGCCTTGCAGATTTCCAAATTTATTGGTAAATGGATCAAACGGAATTGCCGTGGGTATGGCTACGTCTATACCACCCCATAATTTAAGAGATGTGATCGATGCCACAGTGAAACTCATTGATGACAAAGAAGCCACCATTGAAGATTTGATTAAAATTGTCAAAGCACCTGATTTTCCAACGGGCGCTACCATTATGGGTAAAAATTCCGCAAAGGAAGCCTATAGGACGGGTCAGGGAAAAGTAACCGTTCGTGCAAAATATGAATTTGAAGAGACAGCTAGAGGAAAAACACAGATTATATTTACAGAAATTCCATATCAAGTAAATAAATCTCGTGTGATTGAAAAAATTGCCGAGCTTGTGAGAGAAAAAAGATTAGAGCATATTTCAGATATCAGAGATGAATCAGACAGAAATGGTATGCGTATTGTTATAGAATTGAAAAAGGATGCAAATCCACAAATTACGCTGAACAGATTGTATAAACATACACAATTACAGGATAATTACAGCATTATTATGATTGCCTTAGTAGAAGGCGAGCCAAGGCTGCTGAATTTAAAAGACATGCTGGATGAATATTTGAAGCACCAAAAGGAAGTGGTGACAAGAAGAACCATTTATGATCTTAGAAAAGCAGAAGAAAGAGCTCATATTTTAGAAGGTTTAAGGATTGCACTAGATCATATTGATGAAGTCATTAAAACAATTAGAGAAAGCTATAATGATGCAAAGCCACGTTTGATGGAACGTTTTGGCCTTTCTGAAATACAATCTCAAGCAATTTTAGATATGAGATTGGCCAGATTGCAAGGGCTTGAAAGAGAAAAAATTGAAAAAGAATATGACGAATTGATGAAGCAAATTTCTTGGTTTAAAGAAATTTTAGCAGATGAGACCATTCTTATGGGAATTATTAAAGAGGAACTGCTTGAAATTAAAGAAAAATTTGGAGATAAAAGAAGAACGGCTCTTCAGGCTGATATGGATGACATCGATGATGAAGACTTGATTCAAGAGGAAAAAGTGGCGGTTACACTGACACATTTAGGGTATATTAAGCGAATTGCATCAGATACCTACAGAACACAGAGAAGAGGCGGAAAGGGTATTACAGGTCTTACCACCAGAGATAATGACTTTGTGAAAAACCTGATTATGACGTCCACACATGACTATTTGATGTTCTTTACCAATACAGGAAAAGCGCATAAAATAAAAGCCTATGAAATTCCGGAAGCAGGAAGAACGGCGAAGGGAACACCGGCTGTAAACTTCTTAAATTTGATGCAGCGTGAAAGAATCACCGCCATTATTCCAATTCAGGATTTTGCGGAGGATAAATATTTAATTGCCGTCACCAAAAACGGGATTATTAAAAAGACACCTCTTTCTCAGTTTGACACAAACAGAAAAGCAGGATTAATTGCCATTAGCTTGAAAGATGATGATGAATTAATCGGCATCAAACAGACCACAGGAACCAGCAATGTAATTATTGTTACAAAGTTTGGAAAATGTATTTCTTTCTCTGAAAAAGATGTAAGAAGCATGGGTAGAATTGCCGGCGGTGTGCGTGCCATTAAGCTGGATCAGGGGGATGTGGTTGTTTCTATGGAACTTGCCGAAATCGATGAAGAACTGTTTGTTGTGACACAAAAAGGTTTCGGAAAGAGAACACCCGTTGAAGAATATAAGATTCAGACAAGAGGCGGTAAAGGCTTGTTGACTTATGATAAAGGCAAATTTAAAAAAACCGGAGAGCTTGTAGGTGCAATGGTTGTCAATGAAGATGATGAGATTCTTCTGATCAATTCCGACGGAATTATTATCAGAATTAATGCGGGAGAAGTTTCAAAATTAGGCAGAGCAACGCAAGGTGTAAAAATTATGAAGGTCAATGAAGATGCCAATATCATTACCTTGGCAAAAGTCATAAAAGAGGAAGACTTGGATGACGAAAGTTTAGATCAATTAACCATTGAACCACAGAAAGAGTAAGTTTAAACACCTCTTATAAGGGTATAGTAACGGGGAGGATGCAAAGATGTCATTAAAAATAGATCGCAATTATAATCATGGAAAATGGGAAATTAAGGTAGTTGGTGAAGCTGATCTTTACACAGCATCAAATTTCCGTACAACGCTTGAAGAAATTTACAGTGAAAAAAAAGCGGATTTTCTCATGGATATTTCTGAACTGGTATACATGGATAGCACCGGTTTGGGTGTCATTATAGGGGCTTATGGGCGTATGAAAGAGAGTGGGAATAAGCTTACATTGCTGAAACCGGCAAGCAACATAAAGAAACTATTAAGCATTACAAAACTTGACAAGGTACTTTGCGCGGAATAAGAGGAGAAGTAAAATGGCGGATATATTGAAACTTTCAATACCGGGAAAGCCTGAATATGTAGGTATGGTCAGATTGGCCATATCCTCTGTTGCCAACAATGTGGGATTTGACATTGAGGCAATAGAGGATATTAAAGTCGCTGTTTCAGAAGCTTGTACAAATGTGGTATGCCATGGACAGACAGATTATTGTCAAAGTTATCAGGTTTCTTGTGAAATAGGGGAGGATAGATTAGTCATTTCTGTTATAGATGAAGGCAAAGGTTATGATTTAAGTAAATACCAAGAACCCTGTTTGGAATGTCCAAAACAAGGTGGTTTGGGTGTTTTTATTATAAAAGCATTGATGGATGAAGTTGATATTTTTTCAGAAGTTGGTTCGGGGACCAGGATTAAAATGATAAAGTATTGCAAAAAATAATTTTGTAAGACTTCTTTACAGATTAAAGCAATGGGGTAGATGATGGCCGCTGAAATAAAAACAAAAGAGCTATTTGATGAATACAGCCGTAGCAAAAGCATAGAGATAAGAAATGAAATTGTTGAAAAATATCTGTATATGGTTGATATTCTGGTTAGAAAGTATTTGAATAAGGGCGTGGACTATGATGATTTATATCAGGTAGGAGCTATGGCCCTAGTTTTCGCTGTAGAAAGGTTTGATGCAAGCAAGGGGTTTGAATTTACCAGTTTTGCAACGCCTACAATTATAGGAGAAATTAAAAGATATTTCAGAGATAAGGGCTGGGCTGTAAAGGTACCCAGAAGATTAAAGGAAATATCTTCGCAAATTTCAAAAGTAAAAGAAGTTCTTTATGGAAAATTACATAGAAATCCTACCGTTTCAGAAATTGCTGAGTATTTGGGATACAGTGATGAAGAAGTGTTGGAAGCAATGGAAAGTGGACAAGCATACAGCACTTATTCTTTAAATCAGACCTTTGATGAAGGCGGTGAAGATGGAGAAGGATCTGCCTTGGAAAAATTCACAGGGAAGGAAGAAACCGGTTTTATGAGTTTTGAAAATGCAGAGTTGATTCATTCGGTGTTGGTGGGATTGTCGGAGAAAGAAAAGGAAATATTTAAAAGAAGATTTTTTAACAATGAAACACAGCAAGACATTGCAGAGGCCATGAATGTGTCTCAAATGACCATTTCCAGAGCGGAAAAAAAGTTAAAAGATAAATTTAAAGAAGAGTATTA
>JAVVUJ010000001.1:40139-60807 GCA_036653195.1 Anaerovorax sp.
AAAGCAAATGGAGGAGCGAAAATGAAGCGAGTTTTTTCGGGCGTACAACCAACAGGGAATATTCACATAGGAAATTATCTTGGTGCACTAAAGCAATTTGTAGAATTGCAAGAAGATCACGATTGTATCTATTGCATCGTTGATATGCATTCTATTACGGTGCCACAAGATCCAAAAGTACTGAAAAACAGCATTTTAGATGTGGCAGCACTGTACTTGGCCGTAGGCGTTGATCCAAAAAAATCCACTGTATTTGTGCAATCCGACGTGGCGGGCCATGCAGAATTGGCGTGGGTTCTTATGTGTAATTCCTATACAGGTGAACTTTCCAGGATGACACAGTTTAAGCAAAAAAATAAAAACAGAGATTCTGCGCCTGCAGGACTGTTTACGTATCCGGTGTTAATGGCGGCGGATATTTTACTTTATGATGCGGATATTGTGCCTGTTGGCAACGATCAAAAACAACACATTGAATTGACTCGTGATGTGGCAGAGCGTGTGAACAATAAATATGGGAAGACATTTGTAGTGCCGGAAGGCCGGTTTTTAAAGTCAGGTGCAAGGATTATGTCTCTTGATGATCCCACCTCCAAGATGAGTAAAAGTGCAGAGAATCCATTTAGCAGAATCTCACTTTTAGATGAAGATAGCAAAATAAAAAAATCCATTATGAAGTCTACTACGGATTCTGAAGGAACCATTAGATTTGATATAGAAAACAAGGCGGGTATCAGCAATTTGCTTACGATTTACAGCGCATTTTCCGGCGTGGATGTAAAGTATATTGAAGAAAAATTCCAGGGTCGCGGATATGGGGATTTTAAAAAGGAACTGGTGCAAGTGACCATAGATGCCATGGCGCCCATTCGAGAAAATTATAAGGAAATCAGACATTCTCAGGAGCTTTTGGACATCCTGAAGGATGGCGCAGAAAAGGCCAATGCTATTTCGGAACAAACTATGAAACGAGTGAAGGAACGATTTGGACTGGGGCTTTAAATAAGTAAATTAAAATATGCAAGGTGACTTGCGTATTTTTTTAATCGGGCAACATTCTTTTAGACGTTTCTAATGGATCAAGCAACGTGCATAAAAGTAATTTTGACGACATAAAAAAGACAGAAAGATGGATTGATTCTCTGAAACAAATGGAAACAGGCGGTTTCATAATGATATCCATTTTTTTCCCCTGTTCAGTGGGAAGAAGTTTATGAAAAAAACAGGTGATTTCTAAATAATCGGGAAATATTCGTGTTTTATCCTATTATTATAGAGCAAACAAAAATAATTAAGTTTTTATATTTTAAAGAAGAACAGAAATAATTAAGCAAAAATACATAGTATTCAATATAAATTAGCGAAAAAAACAAAAATACAAGATATAATTTGGTATACGTAAAAAACGCTAGTTGCATTTTCTGTAAACTTTATTGTATAATACGGAGAAGCTAGTAAAACTATTGAGAAGATGGAATTTGGCACAATTTTCACCTTGTAAGATTGAAAATTGCCACGTAGCACGGCCACTTGCAAAGACGGTAGTGTAGTCTGAAATAGAAAGTAGCAATAAATCAATAATTTAAAGGAAAACGATAAACCATGAGAGGAATGTACCATGAAAAAAAGTAAAGATGCTGAAAACCGCGCCATTATGGCGGTAGCTGATATGATGATGGCGGCAGCCAGAACGGCACCAAAGGGTTGCGGACTGGACAATTTGGAAACCATGTTGCTGACAAGCACAGATAAGGAGAGATTGACGGCAGAGATGCGAAAAATTGCCGTAGAAACGGGTGCGGATTTTTTTGACAGAGATGCGGGAAATATAGATGCTTGCCCAGTGATTATGCTGTTAGGTGCCATTAACAATCCTACGGGTTTGACAGGTTGCAGTCTTTGTGGATTTCCAACCTGTCAGGATACGGTGGAAGCAGGTGCAAACTGTGCATTTAATGTCACAGATTTGGGCATTGCTATAGGCAGTGCTGTTTCTATAGCGGCAGACAATCGAATTGATAGCAGAGTTATGTTTTCTGCAGGAAAAGCGGCCATCCGCTTGGGTCTTTTCGAAAATAATGTAAGAGTCGGCTATGGAATTCCCCTTTCTACATCTTCTAAGAGTATTTTTTTTGATCGGGGAATGCCCAGTGGCGCTTTGGCGAAAGCGGCAGAACCCGACGAAAGGAAATAGATCATAGGAGGGTATAGGAAGGAAAAGAATATGAAAAATTTATCTCAAAAAATGCAGGATATGAAGGCTTCATCTGTGAGGAAATTAACGCCCTATGCGGAAGCGGCAGAAGCAAGGGGTAAAAAAATATATAAGTTAAACATTGGACAGCCGGATTTAAAGGTGCCACAGGAGTATTATGATTGCATTAGAGGGTTTCATGAGCCTACGGTGGAATATATGCCTTCAAATGGCATTCCGGAGTTGCTTGCAGCTGTAGAAAGTTACTATCAAGGTGCAGGTATTCCAATAGAACAAAAAGACATCGCAGTGACTACGGGTGGAACGGAAGCAGTCTTAATGACACTTCTGGCACTGACCAATCCGGGGGACGAATTTATTGTCTTTGAGCCATACTATTCCAATTACAACACGTTTTTTGCCATTACGGGCGCCACACCGGTGGCGGTCACCACTTATGCAGAAAGGGGATTCCACTTTACAAAAGAAGAATTGGACGCTAAGATTACACCCCATACAAAAGCCATTTGGGTAACCAACCCGGGAAATCCAACAGGCACAGTTTTAACCAAAGAAGAAATACAAATCATTGCGGATACAGCAAAGGAAAAAGATTTATTTATCGTGGCAGATGAAGTTTATCGGGAAATTGTTTTTGATGGAAAAGAAATTGCAAGTTTTGGATTTTTAGAAGATATTCATGACCGATTGGTTATAATCGATAGTGTTTCAAAGAGATTCAATGCTTGCGGCGCCAGAATCGGTGTGGTGGTTTCTAAGAATAAAGAATTTTTTGCAATCATATCCAAACTATGTCAGGGACGTCTTGCGGTTTCCACAATAGAACAATATGGAGCGGTGGGCCTTTACCAAACGGGATATCGGGTTATTAACGAAATTAGGGATGAATTTGAGAAAAGAAGAGATGTTATCTTTGATCATCTTCAAAAAATTCCCGGTGTCGTCTGTCGGAAACCGGAAGGCGCGTTTTATGTGGTTTGCAAATTACCGGTAAAAGATGCAACGGAATTTCTCATTTGGATGTTAGAGGTTTTTGATGACCAGGGAGAAACGGTAATGATGGCACCTGCTGACGGGTTCTATGCAACACCGGGCCTTGGATTAGATGAAGTGAGAATTGCGTATGTGCTGGAAGCTGAAAAGTTGGGTAGGGCAATGGAAATTCTGAAAAAAGGATTAGAGGTTTATAAAAACAGATGAGATTCTTAAAAAAATAAAAGTCAGCATAGGGGTAGATAGCACCGCTTTTAGATTGATTAAATCGAAAAGTTGTGCTATCTTTAGTATCAGATGAAAGTTTACACAAAATAAGGGGGCAGAATATAAAAATACAGGTTACTTTACCGTGAGCCAAGAAGTTTTGGACTTCTTTTTCATAGGGAAAGGCGAATTTCTGTCGCTCATTGATCTATATGGAGACAAACTATGTTCAGCAGTTGGTGGTTTTATAGCCTATTAAATTTAGTATTTATTGTTGTTTTTAATCAAGCCTACAAAGTGGCTACAAAATCCTTACTTGATGCCAGTGCATTGACCATATTGTTGCAAGTGTTGGGTGGTAGCTTTGTTCTGGTGGTGTCTCCTTTGTTTGAATGGAAATTTCCAACAGATGTGCGTATCTATTTTTTTATGCTCCTGGCAATCCTCTTTTATGCCATTTCAGACCGATTAAATACCACGGTGAGAAGCGGAATACAGGCGTCTACTTTTTGTATTCTCAATCAGCTGTCTACGGTTTTCATGATTATGGCGGGATTTGTTTTTTTTAAGGAAGAATTTCTTGTCACAAAGATCATGGGCGCCGGATTGATTATTTTTAGCAATATCTTTGTGTTTTACAACGGCGGAAGACCAAAGGTAAATCGTTATATTGTGCTGGGTATTTTATCAAATTTGGCTTGCACGGTAGCCTTATTTATAGATGTGAATTTATCGGATCATTTTAACATTCCGTTTTATGTATCTATGACATTAATTGGTCCGGGTGTTGTTCTTTTTATGGTGGAAAGAACAAAAGTAAGGGCGATAAAAAGAGAGTTTTTACAGGGAAATAAAAAGGCGATTCTTGTGGTTGGATTTTCTTGGGGTCTCATGGTGACCACGGTATTGAGAGCATACCAGTTGGGGGAAGTGACGGTGGTGGCCCCCATTGTGGCGGTAGGAGCCATATTAAATGTTATTGCCGGATACATCTTTTTAAAAGAGAGAGATCATGTGATTAAAAAAATAATTTCCGCTGTATTGATTATCATCGGTATTGTTTTAATAAAAATATAAAAAGGATTCACTTTTATCATTGAAAGAGAGGAAAAAATGAAAGTATCAGTCTTATCAAAAGTAACAGATGTATGGAAAATCATGATCCTTTCCCTACTTATTTTTATGGTATTTAGCTTAAGCCGGATACCCATCAGCTATGGGGGGGAAATCGTAGAACCTACTACAGCAAAGATCGTCGTCAATTCGGTTCCCAAATCCTTTGAGGCCTATGGTATTCATGATTACAATTATTTTAAATTGCGAGATTTGGCTGCCGTGCTCAAAGGAGATCCCAAACAGTTTGATGTAACATGGGATGCGGAAAAAAATGTGATTTTGTTGCAGAAAAACCAAGCTTACACAGGAAAAGATGTTACAACGGGAAAAGGCAAGATTAAAATAGCTCAATTGAATCAAGCACCTGTTTTTATAGACGGAAATCAGGTTTCTCTCGTAGCCTATACCATTGATGGAAACAATTATTTTAAGCTTCGAGATGTGATGCAGGCACTGGATATTTGTGTAGATTGGAACAATGAAACACAAACCATATCCATTGACACAACGAAGCCTTATGTTGCGCCAAAGACGTTGCCATTAGCCGGACAATTGATTTGTGTAGACCCGGGGCATGGTACCTTTACCAGCCGCGTTCAAGAACCGGTCTATCCAAATGCCAAAGAGACAAAGCCCGGATTTGTGTCAGGCACTGCCGGCTCTCAATATTCTGAGGCTCAGGTGAATCTTCAGGTTGCATTTCTCCTTAAGGAACGTTTGACCGAACAAGGGGCAAAGGTGATGATGACAAGAGAAGGTTCGGTGGCGCCTCTATCCAATGTGGGACGGGCCCAGCTTGCCAACAATGCAGGCGCAAATATGGTGATTCGTGTCCACTGTGATGGGAGTACGACACAAAGTAGCTCCGGCATGAGCGTGCTTGTTCCAAGTGATAAACACGTCAATGGTGCCATGGCAAAAACCAGCTATGCTATGGGAGAAATGGTTTTGAATAATGCTTTAAAAGCAACAGGTGCAGCCAATGGGGGGATTGTTGTTCGTGAAGATTTGTCAGGGTTCAATTGGTCAACGGTACCCACCATCCTAATTGAAATGGGCTTTATGACCAACCCTGATGAGGATCAAAAGCTGAGTACCAAGGAATACCAACAAAAGCTAGCAAACGGAATCTCAGCAGGTGTGGTTGCTTATTTTGAAAAAAACAAGAGCGTGACCCCTCCTCAGAAAAATATTTCTGCAACAGGGAAGCGAGTGGATGCTTATATGGCAAAGAATCCGGGCGTTAGCCAAGATGTGGCCCTATGGAGAATCAAAATGAACATGGACAAGCCGGAATTCATAAATGCCAAGGTTTTGACTACGGAAGAACTCAAAAGTTTGTCTGTTATCGTCAATAAAAGATATGGCGTGCCGGATAACTATACGCCAAGTGATTTGGTGCAGATGACACCACGTGTATCTATGCGATCAGAAGCAAAAACAGCCTTTGACACCATGGCGGCGGCGGCTAAAAGGGAGGGCTTTCAGATTACCCCTGTTTCAGGATTTAGGACTGTTCAATATCAAGATGGCTTGTACAGACGCTATTTAAAGAGCGATACGTTAGCCAACGTAGAAACCTACAGCGCAAGAGCCGGATTCAGCGAGCATCATACGGGAATGGCTGTAGATGTAACGGGTAGCAATAACAATATGGTCAATTTCGGCGCTTCAAAAGAAGCCAACTGGGTGGCACAGAAGGCTTATAAATATGGCTATATCATCAGATATTTGCCCGACACCAGTGCCATTACAGGCTATAAGAGTGAACCTTGGCACCTGCGATATGTGGGCGTTGATATTGCTGGAAAAATGAAAACACAGGGCATCAAAACCTTGGAAGAATATGTAGGCAGAACTTCATAAAGAAAAAAGAGATTACTTCGTAGAAGCTGTGGCGGTATCCAATCCTATGGTTTGAGTGGCACTGTTCCATATAACGGACGTGTTGATCGCTTTTGCTACGT
Organism: Anaerovorax sp.; assembly: GCA_036653195.1. Lineage (GTDB taxonomy): Bacteria > Bacillota > Clostridia > Peptostreptococcales > Anaerovoracaceae > JAVVUJ01. The sequence goes on from JAVVUJ010000001.1 coordinate 46,638, forward strand.
CGCGAAGATTAAAAAAATAAGTTCCATTAATGTTATATCCTTTCAGTCGAACTCGCGTTCCGTCTACATAAATTTTTGAATTAATTGCCACGCTGTCTGTTGCTATTTCTGCACAGGCGGATAATTCACCGCCTATGGGTTGGTAAGAATTTTTTGTATTTAAAAGAATTGCCTGCTCATGGGTGTTCCATTCTACGTTAAATTGTTTCGTTGTTTCATTAAGAGCAACGGCTAAATCCCGTAGTTTCAAATAATGGCTGCCTTCAATATCATAGGTTTCAAAAGGTATCGCCTGTCCATCTATCAATAATTGGGAAGCTCCCGGGATCGCCCAAGCATGTTTCAGTGGTGATTGGATGTTTTCCTTTTCAAAACCATAATCCAGCAGTTTCCTTGTTTCGTCAAAGCGATCAAACAGGGTTTCTGCACCCATCACCACACTGACAAAACGTACATCGGCTATCTGTGCAGTTCCGGCAAAGCAATGTTTGGATTCATAAATAAAACCGGTTTTTAGCCCGTCTGCCCCCCAATAATATTGAGATTTCCCAGGGAGCATTCTATTTGAACCTTCATAGGTTTTTCCCGCAAAAGTAAGGGTTGGCTTTTTTGTGTAGTTCAGTATGGAAGGAAAGTCGGTGATCAGCCGTTTTGAAAGAATGGCCATGGATCTTGCCGTAATATAATTATTAGCTGATATGCCTGTACTATCGGCAAAAGTTGCTTGTAATCCCATAGATTGCGCATAATGATTCATTCGTTGTGAAAAAGCGGCCTCGTTGCCGGAAAAATATTCTGCAACGGCTTTTGCCGAACCACAAGCCGACACGATGATAATACTTTCTAACAATTGGTTCATGGTGTAGGTTTGGTTGGCTTGTAACGGAACATTGCTGTATCCCCGATTTTTTGAAAGAGCGGAAGTTTTTTTATTAATGGTAACGGGTGTATTTAGAGAGATATTACCTTGTCTGACTTGATCCAGTATAATATAGGCCGTCATCAGTTTGGCCATACTCCCCGGTCTCAATGGTTCATCAGCATTTTGTTCAAACAGGATTTGCCCATTACTTGTATCCATTAGAACGGCAGCTTTTGCATTGACTGTTAATGCAAAGGCATTTGTCCCTGTGCTTACAACAAAGATAAAACAGATGCATAGTGCAGTAATTTTTTTTACAATTTTGTCGAAATTTGAATTTTTCAAAATGCGATCCTCCTTTATTTTACCATCCAATAACAAAATAATAAAAAAATCAATTTATTTTTATCCAAGATGATTCTTTTTTTATGGTGTAAAGGTTAGTTTCATTGCCCTTTGGCGATTTTTTCTGCTAAATCGTTCAGATAGGCCCAACGTTCCAATTTTTCCTCTATGGCAGTGTCAATGGCTGTCTTTTCCCCTGTCAACCCTTCTAATTTCTGAAAATCACTGAAAAACAGGCCCATATCTTTGTCTACTTGTGCGGATTTTTTTTCAAGGGCAGCAATATCATCCTCAATGGTGTCAAATTCTCGCTGCTCATTGTATGAAAATTTCAACTTGGTAGGCTTGCTGTTTCCGCTGCGTGTATCTGATTTTTCTGGGGTCTTTTCTTGGATTTTTTCGGCTTCTTTTGAAGCCATTGTGGTGGCATAATCGGTATAGCCCCCATTGTATTGACCTATTTTTCCGGCACCCTCAAATACAAAAGTTTTGCTGACGACCCGATCCAGAAAATATCTGTCGTGGGAAACGGTAATCACAGCACCGGGGAAACTGTCTAAATAATCTTCTAAGATGGTTAACGTTTCAATGTCTAAATCATTGGTAGGTTCGTCTAAAATTAAAATATTTGGTGCACTCATGAGAATGCTCAATAAATATAATCTTCGTTTTTCGCCTCCGGAAAGCCTGCTGATTTCTACGGAATGGGTATGGGGAAGAAAGAGAAACTTTTCAAGCATTTGTGAGGCGGAAAGGGTTCCTTCTGTAGTGGCAATGCTGTTTCCGATTTCGTCAATATATTTTATAACACGCTTTTCTAAAGGCAGTTCTTCGTTTTCTTGGGAAAAATACCCTATTTTCACAGTGTCACCCATTTCAACGGTACCATCATCTTGCTTCACCTGACCCATGAGAATTTTCAGCAAGGTAGACTTGCCACATCCATTTGGGCCCAGAATACCAATCCGATCATTTCGAAGAAAGGTATAGCTGAAATCTTCTAAAAGAACCTTTTCTCCATAAGCTTTTTTTAAATGGCAGACTTCTATAATTTTACGACCTAACCTGCTGCTGATCAAATTGATTTCTAAAGCGGCGTCATCCGTTTCTAAACGAGTTTCCTCAAGTTCATGAAAGCGGTCTATTCGCCCTTTGGATTTGGTTGATCTGGCTTGCGCGCCGCGCCTAATCCAGGCAAGTTCTTTTTTGTAAAGTGTCTGTCTTTTCCGTTCCGTAGCCAAAAGCATGTCCTCTTTGGCTGCTCTTGCTTCCAAGTAATCATTGTAATTGCCTTCATAAGTACATAGGACGCCTCGGTCAATTTCTATAATTCGATTGGTAATTCGATCTAAAAAATACCGATCATGGGTAATCATGAATACGGCACCTCTGTAGCGGATGAGAAACGCTTCTAACCATTCTATGATGTTGTTATCAATATGGTTGGTGGGTTCATCTAAAACAAGCAGATTGGTATCTGCGGCTAATATAGCGGCCATAGCCACTCTTTTTTTTTGCCCTCCGGACAGTGTGCCCATTTTTTGTTCAAAATCCGTAATGCCCAAGCGAGTCAACATGGATTTCCACTGATATTCTTCGGGAAAATGTCCTGTTTCATCAATAAATTTTTCTACTTGCTCTCTTACTGTAAGGTTTTCTTCACAAGCAGGGTTTTGCGGCAAATATCCTATGGTCAAATTTTGGGCGCGAATGATAGTACCCCCTTCGGCTTCTTCTACGCCTGCAAGAATTTTCAGCAAGGTAGATTTTCCGGTGCCATTTACGCCAATAAGACCTACTTTTTCGCCTTCGTTGATGGTAAAGTCTATGTTTTCTAGAAGGGTTTTCTCTGTGTAATTTTTTTTAATTTTTTCTGCTGTTAATAATATCATGGTTTCATTCCTTTAACTTCTGTATTTCGGTATAGTTTAGCACAAATTTGAGAAACTGACCAGTAGCCTTATTTTTTTTCCCAAAACATGGTAAGAAATAGGAATAAAACAGAGCCTAAAGCCCAACCGCCCAATACATCTGTAGGATAATGAACACCCAGATAAATACGACTGAACCCAATTAAAAAAATCAACAGAGAAAAAACAACAGTCAGGGTATGTAGGAAAGATTTATTTAAAAAAATAGAAACGAAACTTTTTTTACAAGGCTCCACAGACCCATCCCATATAGGTTTTTCTCGGGCTTTTTTTACAGCTTTGTAGCAAAGCCAGATAAGCATACCATAGAAAACCAGGCCGGTCATAGCGTGTCCACTGGGAAAGCTATATCCTCCTTGCTCAATGAGTTGAAGGCTTATATGGGGGCGTGGACGGGCAAAAATGATTTTTACCAGTTTATACAGCAAGGCAGAAAGAATAGCTGAGGTAATTAAAGGAATTCCAAAGCTCTTTCTCGTGGTGGAAGGGATCAAAGTCAGCAAGGAAAGAATGACAATGGTTTGCCAGTTAGCAGCATACGTAATAGTGATAAAAATAGCTGTTAATGTATGGTTTCGCCAAGTATAAATGGTTTCTCTGATAATTGTATCAAAAGTTAAAATCTCATTGGCAGTGACGAAATAGGCAATCACTGAAAAGATGATGAAATAAAAAATACACAATCCTATTTTATTATTTTTGCTCATATGAATGATCCATCCTTTCATTCTGGTTTGCGAGCCTGCCTTGGGCAGTACCCAACTTTAATAAATTTTTATCCATGGCAAAATAAAGACCTAAAGCAATGGTGAGTACACCTGATACCATGAGAAGGCTTTGCACGGAAACCATATCTGCTAAGGGACCGAAAATCACCATGCCCAGTGGCATAATGGCGGTGATGATAATCTGTATCAAAGAGAAAACGCGGCCTAACATGCCTTCTTCCACAGACTCTTGAATAAGCACGGTTTCGGCGGTATTGTACAAAGGAATAAATGTTCCGGACAAAAACATAACACCCAAATAAATCCAAAGGTTAGAAGCCAGGCCCAAAAAAATGTAAAATATGCCAAAGGCAATGCAGGATACAATCATTGAAACGATTCTGTTTTTAAAACCGCCTAAAAAGGAGATGATAATACCGCCGATGACACAGCCAAAACTCCAAGCAATTTCATTGGCTGTGAGCATCCATACTTGTGCGCCGAAGGTCCGTTCCACCAAGATAGGGGACAAGAAAGCTACCGGTGTGACTAAAAAGAAAAACAGTGCATAAAAAAATAAAAGTTTTCTAATGAGAATATGGTTTTTTGCATAAGTCAATCCTGCTTTTAGCTCTTCAAAAATACCGGATTTTTCATTGGATTCAATAGGGTTACAAGTAGCAATATGGGTTTTTGATTGGGAGGAGAGTCGGTGATAGTGAGGAATTTTTAAAAATACCAGTATAGATGTTCCGATAATGGCAGTTATGACGTCAAAAAATAAAGCCCCTTGTAAGTTCCAAATACCCAAAAGAATGCCACCTACAGCCGGTGAGGCTAACATGGAAACAGAGTTAATGGTGGTATTGATGGCAGTCACGCGCATGAGTTGATCTGTAGGTACCAACTGAGGCAGTAAGGCATTGACAGAAGGCGTTTGGAGGCCTGCGCCTATGGAGCGTAAGGAACATACAAAAAAGATGAGTCCCCAGGATTCATGGCCTGAAGACATGAGTATGGCTAAAAGCAAAGTGACGGCGGCGATAAACAAATCGGATCCGATGATAAGCCATTTTCGATTATATTGGTCGGCAAACACACCTGCGAAAAGAGAAATGAGGATTTGAGGAAGAAAATTGCATAATACAGAAATCATCATCAAAGAACCTGAAGAGGTTTTTAGGGTAATATACCAAACCACAGCAAAGCTCACTATAGACGAGCCAAATAGTGTAATGGTTTGGGAAATTATGAAAACGGCAATCCGTCTTTTCCAGTTGGAAAAATCATTCATCATAATCACAGTATACCACGTAGCGCACATAGTTGTGCCTACTTTATAAAATAGAAAAAATCTTTAATGGGTCAGCATCTACGTGCCAGGAAGCTAGACTATTTTTTCAAAGATTTCGTTGGCAATCATTTCGGGGGTTTTTCCGTCGATTTGCAAGGTAAAAAGGGCCGTATTTTCATAGGCAGTTTTTCTGGTGCTATACAAATCTGAAAATTTCTCAAATTGTTTTTTTTCAGGGGTGATATCCATAAAAGCCAAAGGTCTGTTGGAATCACTTTTTATTCGGCTGAAAAGCAAGGGTAAAGAACCTTCTAAAAACACAGTGCATTCTTTTTTCAATACGGTACAATTTAAATCGTCTAAAATAATGCCGCCTCCGCAAGAGATGACAGCAGCGGTGTCTTTGCTGTTTCCCACCTTTTCAAAGTCTGCATATAGGCTGGCCCGATTCAGCATTTTCTTTACAGCCCCTTCACCCCCTGTCATTAAATGAATGCCGCTGGTCACATTGCACAATTTGTCTAATAGTTCCGCTTCCTTATTTCTGAACTCATGCTCGCCAAAGCGCATAAAAATTTTGCTAACAGGCATTCCCTCTATGGTTTCTATTTCCGCATCCATATCAACATGTGAATAGCCCATGAGTTTGCTCAGTTCCTTACCCACTGTTGTTTTTCCGCAACCCATATAGCCTATTAAAAATATACGGTTATATTTTGAATTTTGTGTTTTTTCCATTTGTAGCACCGCCTCCTTATTACATAAACATTGGTTAAAAGATAATTATGAAGGAATGGGAACGGATTGTCAATGACTCTGATAGAGCAATATGAAAAGAATGAATCAAGACATAAACCTTGGTGGTGAGGGTTTTCATTTTTTTACTTTATTGTTGATAAATAATTCTGAGGGGAAGAACATAAATTATTGTAAAATTTGCAGAAATGGTATAAACTTAAATGGTTGAGGTGAATTTAACAGAAGACAAAGGAGTTAGTATGCAAAAACCTGTATTAGTGGTCATGGCTGCAGGAATGGGAAGTAGATATGGCGGCCTGAAGCAAATGGATAAAATAGGCTCCGGTGGAGAAATTATCATTGATTTTTCGCTGTATGATGCTATGTTGGCCGGATTTGAAAAAGTTATTTTTATTATTAAAAAAGAAATGGAAACCGACTTTAGAGAATTAATAGACAATCGGGCAGGGCGTTTTCTTCAAGTAGAATATGCGTTTCAAGAACTGACAGAACTGCCGGATTCCTATGAGGTTCCACAGGGTCGGGTAAAACCTTGGGGAACCTGTCAAGCAGTTATGAGTGCAAGAAAATTAATTCACGGACCTTTTGCAGTCATCAATGCCGATGATTTTTATGGAGCCCATGCTTTTGCTTCTATGTATGAATTTTTGGAGAAGGCACAAGATGACGACCAATATCGCTATGCAATGGTGGGATATCAATTGGAAAATACGCTTACCGAAAACGGTCATGTGGCAAGGGGCGTTTGCGAAATTGGCACAGATGGGTATTTGAGGAAAATTGTAGAAAGAACAAAGATTATGTGGCGTGGCCAAGAAATGGCGTTTACTGAGGATGATAAAAATTGGACTGTCATATCAAAGGGAACCCCTGTTTCTATGAATTTTTGGGGGTTTACACTGAGTTTCATGGAAGAAATGATCCGTATGTTTCCGGATTTCTTAGAGGAGGCTATTAAAAACAATCCGTTGAAAGGGGAGTTTTTCTTGCCCTTAGCGGTGGATTCTTTGCTCAAAGAGAAAAAAGCGACGGTGAAGGTGTTAAATTCTCAGGATCGGTGGTATGGTGTAACTTATAAAGAAGACAGAGATGCTGTGGCAGATTCTTTGCAATCGTTGAAAGACAAAGGGTTATACCCGGAAATATTATGGAAATAGCACATTTTGTTCTGAAAAAATTCCAATAAATCAACGAACAATAAAACTAAAATAGATACGAGGAGGACGAAAATGTTTAACACCTTTGATGAGCTTAAGAAATTTTGCAAGGAAAAGGAAATCAAGATGATTGATTTTAAGATGATTGACCTGGATGGAAGATGGCGACATTTGACCATACCGGTGGGAAGATTTACAGAAAAGACTTTAAAGAACGGCATTGGATTTGATGGATCAAATTACGGGTTTGCTGCGGTAGAAAAGAGTGATATGGTATTTATACCGGATATTACTACGTCAGCATATGATACATTCGTAGAAGTTGAAACCCTATCTATGATTGGGAACGTATTTGTAATCGGAAACCCCCATACAAGATTTGACCAAGATCCAAGAAATGTATGCCTTAAAGCGGAAACGTATATGAGAAAAACAGGCATTGCAGACGAGATAAAAATCGGACCTGAATTTGAATTTAATATTTTTGACAGTGTGAACTATCAGGCAAAACCACAATCTTCAAGTTATACCATAGATACGGTTCAAGCCGAATGGAACAGCGGAAATCAAGGGGCAAACCAAGGATATAAAGTGCCTCATAAAGGCGGCTATCATATTACACCACCTATGGATGTTACCTACGATTTAAGAAGTGAAATTTGTATGCTTTTGGAAGAGCGAAGTGTTGGTGTTAAATATCACCATCATGAAGTAGGTGGTCCGGGACAGTTGGAAATAGAAGTGGAATTCGGCGGATTGACTGAAATGGCCGATAAGACCATGATTGTAAAATATGTGGTAAAGAATGCAGCTTTCAAACAGGGCAAGACGGCGACGTTTATGCCAAAGCCGCTTCTTGATGAGGCCGGAAACGGTATGCACGTCCATATGCATATGTTTAAAGGGGGAGAACCTATTTTCTTTGACGAAAACGGATATTCACAGCTAAGCGATACGGCACTTTATTTTATCGGCGGACTTTTGAAACATGCACCGGCTCTTTGTGGACTGACCAATCCAAGTACGAACTCTTATAAGAGACTTGTTCCCGGATATGAAGCACCTGTGAGCATTTGTTATGCTACAGCAAACAGAAGTGCGGTCATTCGAATTCCGGACTATGCAAGAGCGCCGGAAGACAAGCGATTTGAAATCAGAAACCCGGATTGTACCTGTAATCCATATTTTGCCTATGCAGCAATTTTGATGGCGGGTCTTGATGGTATTGAAAATAAAATTGATCCTGTGAAGGAAGGTTTTGGACCTTATGATATCAACCTATACCATCTTACACCCAAGGAACAGAAAAAAATAAAATCCCTGCCTACAACTTTAGAACAGGCTATGGATGCCTTGGAATCTGATCAAGAATTTTTACTGAAAGACGGCGTTTTTCCTAAAAAATTGCTTGAGATTTGGATTAAGAAAAAGAGAGCAGAAGCAGTAGCTATTAATAAAGTGCCAAATCCGGCGGAGTTTGCCTATTACTATGATCTTTAAAAAATGAGGATGCTTAGGATAATTCAATGAAGGGGGAGGGAAATGATGACACAATATAAACATATTGAAAAGGTGGAAACTTTAGACGACGGGACTTTAAATGTTTTTCTAAAAGACGGAAAAGCCGCTATTATAGAGATTATCAGATTGAATGAGAAATTTCAAGCTGCTGTATACCATATGTTCACTCCGATTTCAGAAGAACAGCAGTCTATGAAAAAGAAAAATCTGCTTATAGAATTGGAGAAGCATGGAGAATATAAAGCATGTGCAAAAGAAGCGTTGGGCTGGATTGATGAAAATCCAGAGAATTTGTTTATTGACGAAGAAAAGAGAGTTTTTTAAGAAAGCCCTGAACAAAGGATAACGGCCATGGTTAAAAAAAGAAAAGCCCCTTAAAAATCCGTATGTCTAGACAAACGAAGCGTAGCATCCAAGCGACGCACAGATTGCCTAGGCATATTTTATAGTGTGATTTAGAGGGTCGGTTGATGGAAAAATGCAAGTAAGCTTGAAGGTAGGGAGGAAAAATTTCATATGTGGCATATAATGATAGATACTTTAGCAGATTCTGTTCAAATGATTCCGTTTTTGTTTTTGGCTTATTTTATGATAGAGTACATGGAAAACAAAGCAAGCGACGGGCTAAAAAAAATATTGATGGGCTCAGGGAAGTACGGTCCTATTGGTGGTAGTTTTCTGGGGAGTTTTCCTCAATGCGGATTTTCTGTTGCAGCAGCCAATCTTTACGCAGAGCGGTTTATTACCAAGGGGACATTGCTTGCGGTTTTTCTTGCAACTTCAGATGAAGCCATCCCTATTTTTCTTGCCAATCAAAGCAGTGGACGGATTATTTTCTCTTTGCTTGCTATTAAAATTATGATTGCATTGATTTTTGGGTTTCTTGTAGATTTTGTTGATACTCGATGTTTTAAAAATGACGCAACTATTGCCACTGCGCCACAAAGTCAATTGTGCAAATCTTGTAACTGTAAAGAGAATATTCTTCTCGCTGCCATTAAGCATACCATGACTATATTTCTATTTATTCTGGTCGTTTCTTTTATTTTAAATAGTGTTATTTATCTTTTGGGAGAGGTTCGTTTGTCTAAATTACTTATGACAAATACACCTTTTCAACCTATGATTGCAGGCCTTTTCGGTCTCATTCCAAATTGTGCTGCTTCTGTGGTTTTAACACAACTCTACCTTTCCGGCAGCATCAGTTTGGGATCCACTGTAGCAGGTCTTTCTACAGGTGCAGGCATTGGACTTGCCGTTTTGTTTCGCACAAACTCCAATCAAAGGGAAAATCTAAAAATTTTGGCACTTCTCTACTTTATAGGGGCAGCCTGTGGAATGATCATTCAATATTTGGGCATTGTGCTGTAGTGATGCAACCGGGAATCTTTACAAAAGGAAGTGCCCCAAGAAGGCAACCAAGTGCACCGGGTAAAACCCACCCGATGCCCAGTTCGTATAAGGGAATGCTATGTGCCCACAAGGTGATTTGTCCCAGGACAATTCCTGCATTTTCCAAACCACTGATGGCACCTACGACAAAAGAAAATAACATGCCTAGGGCGTACACCTCGGATTTTCCCTGAAACCATTTGTCAAAAAAAGAGACGACAATTAAGACTACGGCAACAGGATAGACCATCATTAAGATGGGCAATGTTACTTTGATTAATTGTGTTAATCCAATGTTGGAAATTGCAAAGCTAAATATGCAGACGACTAGCGTAATTTGGGCATAAGAATAGTTTGGAAATAATTTATGAAAGTAATCTCCAAAAGAGGAAACCAATCCAATGGAAGTGGTCAGGCAAGCCATGAGTACGGCAAGACCTAAGATGATGTTTCCGCTTTTTCCAAAGAGCAAGTGTGTCACCGCGGAAAGAAGTTGGCCACCATTTTCAAAGGTGCCAAGACTAGCACTGCTTGCACCAATATAGCCTAAGGCGATGTAGACAATTGTCAAAGCAATGGCTGCAAAAATGCCCGTCATCAATGTATATTTTACAATATTTTTTTTATGGGTAATCCCCTTGTCTTTAATTGAGTTGATTACGATGATGGCAAAGACCAAGGCGGCCAAGCCATCTAATGCCAAATAACCTTCAATCATGCCTTTAAAAAGTGGAACCGTGGCATAGTCTCCTGTGGGTATTCCAATGGCGCCAATGGGATGAATTAAGGAGCCTACAAAAATAATGGCGATAGAAATGAGTAGAAAAGGGGTTAATAACTTTCCTACAATGTCTACTACTTTGTGAGGGTTTAATGCTAAGATATAAGTGACGGCAAAAAATATAAAGGTAAAGAGGATAGATATAAAAATATGCGTACTTTCCAATTTTGGAAGAAAAGGAAGAATTGCCAGTTCAAAAGAAACGGTTCCGGTTCTTGGAAGGGCAAATAAGGGGCCTATTAGCAAATAAATAATGACTGTCAGAAAAACAGAAAAGCGGGGGCTGACTCGCCCAGCCAAGTCATCTAAAGTGGAGCCGGCTAAGACAATGGCTAGAATAGCCAAAACAGAAATGCCAATATCCGTCAGCATAAAGCCTGCTAAACCCTGTAAATAGTTGGTCCCGGCCAGTTGCGCCAAAGCAGGAGGAAATATCATGTTTCCTGCACCAAAAAACATGGCAAAAAGCATGAGTGATAGAGATATAATGTTAGATGTGCTTAATTTTTCGTTCATAATCATTCGTCCTGTGTTCCTTTACTCTTTTAATTAAATAGAATTTGTTGTTTACTCTGTTGTTTTTATAGTAGGGAACTATCATTAGGATATTTAAAATGATAGTTTCGTGTATTTCAAAGAAGGCGCCTTTTTTAGTATTCCAAGTATACGATAATTCATCCTTCTAAAAAATAAATAAAGATCTGTGTGTAACGCCGAATATGAGTAGATTATCCCATAAATATCTTCGATTTTATGGGATAATCCGGCATGTGCCTTTTCAGCCCCAAGGCTGAAATTCTGGCACGCCACTTCAAACGTATAATAACCACAAGTGGTTATTATACCATAGGTTTAAACAAAAGGCATAATTTTTTTTCAATGGTTCGGAAGAGAGAAAATGATGACGAAAAATCTATGAGATCAAGTCCGAAGAAGAGAGCAATCAGTAAAATATATTGAAAAATAAAAAAACAAAGGTTGACAAAAAATTACTACAATGTTACACTAATAGTAAATTATTACATATGATAAAAAACCATAGTAAAAGCGGTTGCAAAGGCCATGAATATATTTTACAATAGTGGGGATAAAAGAATGATGAAAAGGATGGAAAATAGAGAAGAGGCGAATAAAATGTCGTTAATAAGATTTGATTGGTTTATGAAGAAAATGATGCGAGACAAATCGGATTTCAGCGTATTAGAGGGGTTTTTGAGTGCCCTGACCAAAAAGGACTTAAAGATTTTAAATTTACTGGAGTCGGAGGGCAATAAAGAAACGGAAGATGATAAATATAATCGGGTAGACATTATGGTAGAGGATGAGCAGGGTGATAAGATCATTGTGGAAATTCAACGTCAGTCTGAATACGATTATTTTCACCGAATGCTCTTTGGCACTTCCAAAGTCATTACAAATAGCATGAATCAAGGATATGCTTATGTAAAGGTACCGAAAGTCATCTCTATCAGCATTTTGTATTTTGATTTAACTATAGGAGCGGATTACCTCTATTATGGCACAACAGAGTTTTATGGAACCCATACAGAGGAGAAATTAGAGACAAAGTACTTGATGGATAAATCGCAGACAACGAAAGGCAAAAGAGATCCATTTCCTGAGTATTACTTTATTAATGTGAATAAATTTCAGGATGTTGTAGTGGAAGATATCGATGAATGGGTTTACATGTTAAAAAACAGCGAGATAAAGAAGGAATTCAAATCCAAGGGAATTACTTTGGCCGGTGAAAAGTTGGATTTTGAAAAATTGACAAAAGCAGAGCAGCGTAGATATGATGCGCATATGAAGAGTTTGAGCATAGAAAACAGTATGTTTGAAACGGCCATTCATGATGGACTAGAACAGGGATTAACACAGGGATTAACACAGGGATTAACACAGGGATTAGAACAGGGGAAGGCGATGGGACAGGTGATTGGAGAGAAAATTGGCAAGGAAATTGGCAAGGAAATTGGCAAGGAAATTGGCCGAGAAGAAGAGCGAAAAAACACGGAATGGGAAAGATGCCGTGCCGAAAAAGCAGAAGCCAGAATAAGGGCGTTAGAAGAAAAATTGCAAAGTAGCTCAAAAAAGGAGTAAAATAAAAGTCTTGTAAAAATAATTTTCTGTGTTATAATTAGTAGGCATTGAATTTTGCATATTTATTGTGCATACAAAAATACATTGCTCTCTGCACTGACATGAGGTTGGTGCCATTTAGTCCACGGGGAGGTGAAAAAATGAATAATTATGAATTAATGTTTATCATCGAAGCTGCTTTAGAACAAGAGAAAAAAGACGCTACAATTGAAACTGTGAAAGGAATTATCACAGCAGGAGGCGGAGAAGTTTCTAAGGTTGATGTTTGGGGAAACAGAAGACTGGCATATCCTATCCAGAAAAAAAATGACGGATTCTATGTGGTTGTAACGTTTACAGCAGGACCTGAACTTCCAAAAGAGCTTGATAGAAGACTTAAAATTTCTGATGTAATCATCAGACATATGATCATCAACAATGATGATAAATAAAGGGTGGTAATATGAATAGTGTAGTATTAATTGGTAGACTTACAAGAGATCCCGAAGTGAGATATATTTCGGAAAACACTATGGCTGTAGCAACTTTTACAATTGCGATTGATCGATTTGGCGGAAAAGAAAAAAAGACGGATTTTCCCAGAATCACCGTTTTCGGAAAATCTGCTGAAAATTGCGAAAGATTTTTATCCAAGGGCAGGTTAGTGGGTGTTCAAGGTAGAATTCAGACCGGAAGTTACCAAAATAAAGAAGGTGCGACAGTCTATACTACGGATGTAGTTGCCGATAGAGTAGAGTTTTTAGAATGGGGAGACAAAGGAGCAAGCCAAGGTTCGGGTTTTGCAGTAGAAAAGAATGATCCGAAAGGGTCTTCTGCAGGAATTCCGGAAGGTTTTCAAGCCATTGATGACGATGACGACATTCCATTCTAAAGCAAATTAAATGAAATACCGATAAGGAGGTATGTATTATGATGGATAAAAGACGCGGCGGCGGCGGTGGCATGAGAAGAAAAAAAGTATGCCAGTTTTGCGCTGATAAAACAGAAAATATTGATTACAAAGATGTTGATAAATTAAGAAAATATATCACAGATAGAGGGAAGATTCTTCCTAAGAGAATCACCGGTACTTGTGCTGTTCACCAGAGAGAAGTTACAACGGCTATTAAAAGAGCAAGAATTGTAGCCTTACTGCCATATACAACAGATTAGTATATTAATTACAAAATCAAAGATAAAATTTAAAGCCAATCAGTTTTGATTGGTTTTTTCTTTTTTGCTTTAGTTATGGTAATTTAAAAAATAGCTTAAAATCTTGGGTAGTTTGTGGTATAATAACCACCAACAGGTGGTTATTATACATTTGAAGTGGCGTGCC
>JAVVUJ010000002.1:0-46787 GCA_036653195.1 Anaerovorax sp.
AGTACAGACCATTCGAATGACCCATTCTATTGCCGATGCCATTTGTTTGGCCATTACCACACCGGTAGGCGTTATTTTCCATACAGGGGACTTTAAAATAGACTATACACCTGTAGACGGAGAACCCATCGATTTTCAAAAACTGGCGGAAATCGGACGGAAGGGTGTGCTCTTAATGTTGGCAGACAGCACCAATGCAGAGAGAAAAGGATATACTTCTTCCGAAAAGACAGTAGGCATTGCGTTAGAAAACATTATGAGAGGTTCCGATGCCAGAATTTTGGTGGCCACATTCTCTTCCAACGTACATCGTGTACAGAGAATTATTGATACGGCGGTTATGTTTGGCAGAAAAGTAGCCATATCGGGCAGAAGTATGCTAAACGTAGTCAATTTGGGTATTGAATTGGGATATTTAAAAATTCCGGCAAATGTGCTCATCGATATTAACAAAACAAAAAATGTCCCCGACAAGCAACTTGTCATCATTACCACAGGAAGTCAAGGGGAACCCATGTCCGCTCTTGCAAGAATGGCCTCTGCGGAGCATAAAGCCATTCAGATCAAGAAAGGAGATATGGTGATTCTGTCTTCCAGCCCGGTACCGGGAAATGAAAAAACCGTTTCCAATATTGTGAACAAATTATTTGAAAAAGGTGCAGAAGTCATCTATTCAGATATTGCGGACATTCACGTATCAGGGCATGCCTGTGCAGAAGAATTAAAAATCATTCATTCTTTGATTAAACCAAAATTCTTTATGCCCGTTCATGGTGAGTACCGTCATTTACGACAACATGCCATCATTGCCGAGAATCTTGGAATGAAGGCGGATCACATTTTTATTTTGCAAAACGGCCAAGTATTAAATGTTTCAAAGGGCAAAGTGGTGAAATCAAAAGAAGAAGTTTCAGCTTCCGCAGTGATGGTAGATGGTTTGGGTGTAGGCGATGTAGGGAATATCGTTCTTCGAGATCGAAAATTGCTATCTGAGTCAGGTTTGATTATTGTGGTAGTAGCCCTTGAAAAAGGATCAGGCGTTATTGTCACAGGCCCTGATATTATATCAAGAGGATTCGTTTACGTAAGAGAGAACGAAGATTTAATTGCTTCTGCTCGACAAGCGGTAAGCAAAAGGTTAGAACAATGTTATGAAGATGGCGTTAGAGATTGGGCCGGTATGAAAAATGCGGTAAGAGATGAATTGAGAAGTTTTATTTACCAAAAAACCAAGAGAAGTCCTGTTATTCTGCCCATTTTCGTAGAGATTTAACAGAAAATAGTTATAGTTAACCAAAGCCCGTGTGGCGAATAGGGAGGAAAGACATGAACGTATATGACCAGGCTCATAGCCTAGCCAAAGCCTTAAAAGAATCAGAAGAGTACAAACAATATGCCGAACTAAAAGAAGTGGCTTCTCAAAATGAGGAATTGTCAAGTATGCTTAATGATTTTCAAGGAAAACAATTTGAAATACAGGCAAAACAAATGATGGGCGAAAGCTTAGGCGAGGAAATGATGGCGCAAGTACACGCTCTTTATGAAATCATTATGAAGGATCCCTTGGCTGCACAGTATATGCAGGCAGAAATGAGATTTTCCATGTTGGTCAATGATGTCTATAAGATTTTAGGTGAGGTCATTCAATTTGGAAATACGGAAAATCCCACATTAAAAGAGTAACCGCCCATGAAAGGGTTGTTGTAGAAGTGAATCAGAATTGTTAATAAAGAAACATAAGAAATGGAGAAAAAAATATGGTATACGCAAGCGAATTTAGAAAAGGAATGACCTTTGATATTAATGGAGAACCACATATTGTAATTGATTTTCAACATGTAAAACCGGGCAAAGGTGCCGCTTTTGTCAGAACAAAATATAAAAATATTTTGACTGGCGCTACAAGAGAAGAAGCCTTTAATCCAAATGATAAGTTTCCAAAAGCACATATTGAAACAAAGATCATGCAGTACTTGTATAATGATGGGGAACTTTATTATTTCATGGATGAGGAAACCTTTGACCAAGTGCCGCTGATGCAGGATCAGGTAGAAGATGCTATGCAATATTTGAAAGAAAACGACATGGCCACCATTAAGTTTTATAAGGGAAGTGCCTTCCTTGTGGAAGCACCTAATTTTGTAAACTTAAAGGTTACTGAAACTGAACCCGGCGTCAAGGGTGATACGGCGACAAATGTTACAAAAGCAGCGACTGTGGAAACCGGTGCCATTATTCAAGTGCCTATTTTCATTGAAGAAGGCGAATTAATTCAAATAGATACAAGAACCGGCGAATATTTATCAAGATCAAAATAACAGAGACATTGCAAAATAAGGAATAAAAATAGGATAAGGGGTATAAGATGGGTACCGGTAAACGTAGTAAGAAACAAAGCAAGAATCCGATTTTAAGGGTGATTTTGATTATAGCAATTGTGATTTTAATTCTTTTTATGGCAGTCAATTTTTATCTGGGCAATGGCAGTAAACCAGTAGATCCCAACAATACGGCTTCTGTGAGTATTGTTGTCACACCCGGAAGCGGGACAGGCAGCATAGGGGCACTTTTAAAGGAAAACAAGCTTATAGACAATGTGGTTGTATTTAAACTGCAATCCAAGCTTGCGGGAAATGACGGAAAGTACAAGGCGGGATCGTTTTTACTGTCTCCCAGTATGTCTATGAAAGAAATGATGGCTGTGATTATAGCCGGAAATTCCGACACCAAACGGTTTACCATTCCCGAAGGGTATGACATCAAAAGGACTATGGAAAAACTTTCCAAAGAAGGGTTAATCAATAGGGATGTGTTTGCCCGGGAAATCGAATACGGTGTTTTTGACTATGAATTCTTGAAAGATGCACCTCCCGGACCCCATCGTTTGGAAGGGTACTTATATCCTGAAACCTATGATATTTTTTCTGATGCATCGGAAAGGGACATCATCAACAAAATGCTGTCACAATTCGATAAGGTCTTTACAAAGCAGTATGCAGCGGATGCAAAGGCTCTGGGCATGGATTTTAACCAAGTGTTGACCATGGCTTCTCTAATTGAACGGGAAACGAGAGTGGACGATGAAAAAGAATTGGTTGCCAGTGTGATCAACAATCGAATTGCGGCCGGCATGCCTTTACAAATTGATGCCACCGTTCAATATGCGTTGGGAGAACAAAAGGAACGGTTGCTTTATGAAGATTTGAAAATCGATTCTCCCTACAACACCTATAAAATAAAGGGATTACCGCCGGGGCCTATTTGTTCTCCCAGTATTGAATCCATCTATGCCGTGTTGCACCCTGCAGATACAAAGTATCTGTACTATGTATTAAAGCCATCTATGGACGGTTCTCATGCATTTTCATCAAATTACAATCAGTTTTTAAAAGATAAAGATGCGTATATTAAAAATGCATTTGGAGAGTAAACATGTACATCACAATTCCACAGGTGACAGAGTACCTTAATGGATTATACAGACCTTTAAACGAAGCATTACAGGCGTTGAGAGCCCATGCAGAAGCGCAACATGTTCCCATTATCCTCAGGGATGCGGAAACGCTGATTCTAAATTATATTCGAATGAAAAAACCAAAGAAAATTTTAGAAATTGGAACGGCCATAGGCTATTCGGCGTTGTGTTTTGCTACTGTTGCGCCAACTTGTCAAATTACCACGTTAGAACTAAGTGAGCGATCCTATGTAAAAGCACTTGAAAACATTGAAAATTTTGCTTGTACAGAAAAGATTCAAGTCATCTTAGGCGATGCAAGGGAGACGTTGAAATCTTTGGCTTCTATTTATGAACAGGAAGAAAAAGAGCCCTTTGATATGGTGTTTATTGATGCCTCAAAGGGACATTATGGCGTTTTTTGGGATGAAGCTGTGAAGCTCATTGCCCATGACGCCGTAGTGATTTCAGACAACGTTCTTTTTAAAGCCATTACCGCTTCCGATGAATTTTTAGAGAACAGAAGAAACGGTACCATTATGAGAAGAATGCGGGCATACCTTGCTCATATTACAAATCTTGAAGGCGTATCTACTTGTGTATTGCCTGTAGGAGACGGAGTAGCCATCAGCCAGTTTGAACCGGAATTTTGGCAAAGATAAAGAGGGATACATGAATAAGAAAAAAATAGAATTGTTAGCCCCTGCAGGGGATTTGGAAAAATTAAAAATTGCCATTGACTATGGCGCAGATGCCGTATATTTTGCCGGTGCGTTATTTGGGCTTCGTGCAGGTGCTAAAAACTTTACCATTGATGAGATCAAAGAAGGTGTAGCCTATGCACACAGCAAAGGAAAAAAAGCACACCTTACTGTGAATATCTTTGCACATAATGAGGATATAGAGCAGTTGCGGGATTATCTTGCACAGATTAAAGAAATCCCCATTGACGCCTTTATTGTTTCAGATACAGGGGTATTCATGCTTATAAGGGAAGTACTGCCTCATGCAGAAATTCATTTGAGTACCCAAGCCAACACCACCAATTATAAGACGGCAGAGTTTTGGTATCAACAAGGCGTTAAGAGAATCGTATTGGCTAGAGAGCTTTCTTTTGAAGAAATCATATCATTAAGGAATAAACTGCCGGAAGCGTTGGAAATCGAATCTTTCATTCACGGTGCCATGTGCATTTCTTATTCAGGGCGATGCCTCCTAAGCAATTTTATGACAGAGAGGGATGCCAACAGAGGTGCTTGCTCTCATCCTTGCAGATGGGAATATCAGCTAGTTGAAAAACAAAGACCCGGTGAATATTTTCCAATAGAAGAAGATGAACGCGGTACTTACATTATGAATTCTCGTGACCTTTGTATGATTGAACATATTCCGGATATGATTGAATCCGGGTTGGCTTCGGCTAAGATCGAAGGAAGAATGAAGAGTGTCTTTTATGTTGCAACCATTATCGGCACCTATCGAAAGGCTATTGATGCGTATTACGCAGATCCGGAGGGCTACGTGTTAAATCCCCAATGGCTGTCTGAATTGAAAAAAGTAAGCCACAGAGAGTTTACCACCGGATTTTACTACAACAAACCTACCAATGCAGATCAAAATTACGACAGCAGTACGTATAAACGGGACTATACATTTGTGGGAATTGTCAAGTCCTATGATGGCATCACTCAATTGGCGGTGATAGAACAGAGAAACAAGATCAGCCTAGGTGATGAAATTGAAATTTTCGGGCCTAAAACAGACTTCTTTTCCCAAAAGGTGGAGATTTTGTTAGACGAAGAAGGGATGCCTATTGAAAGTGCACCCCATGCTCAACAACTTCTTAAAATCAAGGTAGAACAACCTGTAGCTGAAAATTTCATGGTTCGAAAACCAAAGGACGCAAGACCGATAATTTAGCACATCGTCCAAGTGCCATGCATACAGCTTACGAAAGTAAGTTCTGTCTCATGATGTTTATTTCTTCTAAAATATCGTCTAATGCACGCAAATAAACTTTTTCATGGCTTGTCACGGAAAGGTTTATTTTTTGTTGCAAAGTTTCCTTTACTTTTATAAATTGTCCAAGCCACTGGTTCTCAGTGAGATTTTGAGAGAGAAAATTGGTCATATGTACCATATCTTGAAAAATCAACGAAAGTTCTTCATCCTTACCGCCCCAATAAGATCGACCAAAAGCAGCAAAGATAAAATCGTTGAGCAGCACTCGCTGGTTGTCCATGAAAATGCCCAGTTGAGGAAGTTGCAAAATAGTATTATTTAAAAACAACTTGTCTTCCACAAGATTGGCTGTTAGCAGCAGATTGGCACAAGTGTTTTTCATTAAATCTGTGGGTGCATCCAGTAACAAAATTTGGGAAAGTTTTCCCATCATGTCAATAGAGGCCCTCTGAAGATTCTTTGCAGTGCCGGAAAGGGTAAGTCTAAGGACAAACCTGTTCAGGAGCATGGCTACGATTCCGCCCAATATAATGTAAAAAATGCGGTCAAATTCAAAGAGCATGGAGCCGGTTTCTCCTATAGCGGCGGCACCTAAGGCAGAGACTGTAATACAGATCATTTGTTTGTCATAAGACTTTAAATAGCTGGAAATATAACCTGCCAGCAGCATGATCAAGGCACGACCCGTACTGTCTTCTATGAGTGTAAATAGTAGGGTAAAAATAACCAGTCCAAACAAAGTGCCAATAATTCTTTTTTTGAACTTTTCTTTGGCATCTTCGGCATAGGGCTGAATAATGATAAACGCTGTAAAAACCATCCAACGACCGTACTCAAGCTGGAATAAATCTGTGCAAAATGAAGTAAGGGAAATGGCCAGTGCAGCACGCAAAGCAAAACTAAATCGAATGGAACCATTGGCCAAATTCTTTTTCAAATGGTAAAAAACGCTGAATTCTTTGGGAATATCCCCTTCAAAAACAGAGGCTTTTACGCCCACACCTCGAATACGACTTAGCTGGTAGATGCGTTTTCTTAAAATATCTACCACCTGTATTAATTCGTAAATTTCAATATATTCACTGTCTGTATCTTTATATCGCTGAAGAAAGGCAAGACCCACTTGTTTAAAGTCAGAAGGGGTAATGGTATCGGCATGGATTTTTTCAAATACGTTTAAAATTTCAATCATATCCTTCAGGCAATCATCATAAACCTTGGGTCGTTGTTTTATTTCGCTGATTTCACTGACAATGAGGCTGATCCTTTCCAAACAAAATCCAATGTTCAGTTTATATAGGGTAGTGGGGGAAACAAAAAAATTGTTCCTTTTCCTTTCGTTCATGGCCTGGGACATTTTTCGAATATGAGCCCCAATATTTTGGTTTAAACCATCTCCGGGTGTGCCATCAAGGAGTGCATTAATTTGTGTGATAATGGTTTTGGCAACTGTGTCAAAAACTGAATTGCTGATTTTTGCGGATTTATTTCTGTTGCATATTAATTGAAGTGCAATGATCAGAAGGGAACCACAAACCAAAGCGCCTAACCGCAAAGGCAATTGGGAGAATCCGATGGGCGCAGTCATTAGCATAAAGATATAGGTAAGCATAAAGGGAAAATACATGGGTGTCGTTAAGTCATTCATCAATAAGTATACGGTTATAAACACCATAGCAAAATTTAGAAAAAGACCAAACCAAGGGTTTAGCAAAACAATGCAGGCACAGAGACCTAGCATAAAATTTAAGGCGATAATGTACAACGTATTTTTAATGGGGTGAATGGTCATATTGATGCCTAGAAGGAAAAGCGCTTGCACAATCACGCCCACACCTACAATGACGTTGTCTGCACCGAACACATATTGAAATACAAGAACGCCCAGTGAGACGCCCAGAAAAGTAACGGTTTTATTGAGAATTAATTTAAAGGTCATAATTGAATGATCATCCTTTCGTCTGTCTTTGTTTCTATAAGGCAACGATTTATTGAAAGAATTCTACCATGTTAAAAAAGAGATTTCAATAGCGTGATTTTTGTTACATTTGTGTTACAAATAATACCCCGTACCTTTGACAAAATTTCATGAAATAGTTACTATAAATAGATAGACAAAAAATTATAAAGAAACAGAATGCTCCAATAATCATAATTGATTTGGAGAGAAAAAAGGGGATGTTATTTTGATCAAAAACAATCAAGAAATTACAAAACAATCAGGGGGGGTGACTCGACGGGATATTGTAATAATTGCCATTGTAGTTGCAGGGGCTTTTGTGGCTATTCTGAATCAAACCATTTTATCACCCGCACTACCAAAACTGATGGAAACTTTTCACATTACGGCGGGAAAGGCACAATGGGTGACTACCATTTACATGTTAGTCAATGGGATTATGGTTCCTATTACGGCATATCTGATAGATCGTTTTCCCACACGAAAACTATTTATGACGTCCATGATCGTTTTTATGGTGGGAACAGCGTTGGTTGTCGTCGCACCTAACTTTTCGGTTCTAATCATGGCACGTATTTTACAGGCTATGGGGGCAGGTGTTCAACTTCCTTTGGTGGCCGTTGTTCCCATGCTAATTTTTCCAAGAGAAAAACGTGGGACAGCCATGGGCATGGCAGGCATTGTAATGAGTTGTGCACCCGCGGCGGGACCGGTTGTGGCAGGATGGGCCATTGATGCTTTTGGTTGGAGATCTATATTTATAGGTATGCTGCCTTTGGCGTTTTTAGTTTTGGTTTTCAGTATGTTATTCCTGACAAATGTGGGAACATTGAAGCATCCCCATTTAGATTTGATTTCTGTGGTTCTGTCAACATTTGCTTTTGGCGGACTGCTTTATGGGTTGTCCAGTGCCAGCACAAAAGGATGGGCAAGTGCGTTGGTAATCGCACCACTTTTGATAGGCGTTGTGGCTTTAGTTTGCTTCATTAAAAGACAGTTGACATTGAAAGAGCCGCTTTTAGAACTAAAGGTTTTAAAGACAAAAACTTTTACATATTCGGCCATTATGAACACCATTATTAATTCAGCATTGGCTGCAGGAAGCATTTTATTGCCTATTTATTTGCAAAATATAATGGGATTTTCAGCGTTTATTACAGGTATGCTCATGATGCCGGGCGCAGCAATTACCATTTTTATGAGCCCGATCAGCGGGCTGTTGTTTGATCATTTCGGCCCACGGGGAATTTCTATTTTAGGATTGACATCCTTGACTGTAGCAACCGCAGGGTTGGCGATTATTGGGACAGAAACTAAAATTTGGTATTTGATTTTCATTTATATTTTACAATCATTTGGATTATCACTGGCAAATATGCCCATCAATACTTGGGGCATTAATTCACTTCCCAATGACTATATTTCCCATGGGAATGCCATCAGTAATACGGGTCGTCAAGTAGGCGGTTCTATTGGGACGGCAGTCATCATTACCATTATGACTATGGTAACAAATGCAAGCAACGCTGTAAGTCCGGTTTTGGCTGCAGTAAGCGGTATCCGTGCAGCTTATGGTACATCAGCCGGCATAGCGGCGGTTGCGCTTTTTATCGCTATTTTTAAAGTACATGGTACAGTCCAAGAAAATCACAAAGTACTCGAAAAAAAGGAAGGAGATGAAATTCATGCAAAATCCAATTAGTTCTATTATGGAGGTAGATGCGTATACTTGTTACGAATCTGCGACTTTGGAGGATGTGGTAAAGACATTGGTGGAACGACAGATTGGCGGGCTGGTCATTATCAATGACAAAGAACATGTGGTAGGATTTATCAGTGACGGTGATATTATGAAAGCCGTAGCAAAACAGAGGACGCGCGCTATATACAGCGGTGATTCTTCTATGGTGTTTTATGATGATGAAAGTTTAGAGAATAAACTGAGGAATTTTAAAATGCGCAATGTAATGGAATTGGCTACACGAAATGTAATTTGCGCTACGCCGGATCGTTCTATTGAGGAAGTTGCTCGGATGCTGTCAAAGAAAAAGATTAAAAAAATCCCAATCGTAAATGAAAATGGAATGTTAGTAGGTATTGCACGTCGCTCTACAATTTTGCGTTATATTTTCAGTTTGATTTTAGAGATGGATTCCCTATAAATACACAAAATTCCTGTTGATTTTGAATAGTTCTTGAAATTTGCTTGCATATTTGTTACAATACTTTTAACATAAACCGAATAGAATCAACAGGGATTTTATTTTAGCAGTTTACACAGTTTGAGGAGGAAATTATACTAATGGATGCAACCCCTGACCCCAGTTCGGGCTTTACCATGGAAATCCTATTTTTAATCGTACTGATTTCAGTCAATGCCTTTTTTGCGGCATCTGAAATGTCTTTTGTTTCACTAAACAAAAATAAAGTGAAAACTTTAGCACAAGAAGGAAATAAAAGAGCACTTCTTCTTGTGGATTTATTAGAAAAACCAAATAAATTCTTATCTACCATTCAAGTAGCCATTACACTAGCCGGTTTTTTAGCAAGTGCGTCAGCAGCCACAACCATGGCCGACGATGTGAGTGTTTATCTAGAACAGCTAGGGGTGCCGTATAGCTATCAGCTATCGGTTGGCGCACTCACATTGATTTTAGCTTATATGACTTTAGTATTTGGTGAATTGTATCCCAAGAGGATTGCGTTACAGCACTCCGAAAAAATAGCGTTGGGATCTGTACGAATCATCGTTGTCGTTTCTAAGATTACCGCACCTTTTGTATGGTTGTTGTCGTGTTCCGTATCCTTGCTTATGAAGGTGACAGGACAGAAAGATGATGTCAGCACAGAAGAATATTCAGAAGAAGACATTAAATCTATTTTAGAGGTGGGACAGGAGACAGGATTTATAAAAGAAACAGGTCGAGAAATGATTGCCAGCATATTTGAATTTGATGATAAACTGGCCTATGAAGTCATGACACCTCGAACTGACGTATTCATGATCAATATCCATGATTCGTTGTCAGCATATCTTGATGAAATGCTGGAACAAAGATTTTCAAGGATACCGGTATATGAAAAGGATACGGATAACATTATAGGAATCTTATTTATGAAAGATTTCATACTGGAAGCCAGAAAAGTGGGCTTTGAAAAAGTAGACATTAGAAGTCTTTTACAAAAACCATTTCTTGTACCGGAGAGTAAAAAAATCGATGATCTTTTCCGAGAAATGCAGGCTTCGAAAGTCCATATCGCTATTTTAATAGACGAATACGGTGGTGTGGCAGGCATTGTGACCATTGAAGATCTTGTAGAAGAAGTCATGGGAAATATTGACGATGAATATGATGATTATGAAGCCAAGATTGAAAAAATCGATGACAGTACTTATCTGGTAGACGGTCAATTTTATTTAGATGACTTAAACGACGAATTCCATTTAAATTTGGAATCTGACGAACATGAAACCATTGGCGGTTTGATTATTGACTATTTAGGGGAAATTCCAGATGAAGATGAAACAGAGGAACGCATTGTAGAGATTGGAAATTGTGTGTTTAAAGTAGAATCTGTAAAAGATAGAAGGATTGAAAAAATAAAACTATATTTATCGCCCGATTCCGGCGAGACGGATTCAGAAGAAAGTTAAAAAATTCAAATACCGGTTACGAAAATAGAAACTATTTTCGTAACCGGTATTTTTTTAAAATCCACACATATACTGATAAGGACTGATTGGGATGAGATGAATCAGAGGATAAGGAGAATCATTGATGGACAACTTAAACAATATTTTAATAAAACTTCCCGGAGAAATCGGAAAAAAAATAGAGTCTTTACCGGACAATGTTTTATCTTCCATGGAGGAAATTCGAATCAAAACGGGCAAACCCATTTATATTTTGTCTCGAGGGATTGAATATAAAATTGAATCTGATTCAGGGAAGGGAATAGAGAAAGAGATGTTACAAACGATTTTTAGCAGTATTTTAAGCTATTCTGTCTATGCCTATCAAGAAGAACTAGCCAATGGATATGTGACAATAGAAGGGGGGCATCGAGTTGGAATTTGTGGACGCGCTGTTGTTGAAAATCAAAAAATAAAGACCATTAAAGATATTTCGTCCATTAACATTAGAAGAAGCCGAGAAATCATTGGTGTTTCAGATCCTTGCATGCGATTTGTCTTAAAAAATAAGCAGGAACTCTTTAATACCATCATCGTTTCACCGCCAAAATGCGGAAAAACCACCTTGTTGCGGGATATGATCAGAAACATCAGTCATGTGGGATTGAAAGTGGGACTTTGTGACGAACGTTCTGAAATTTCAGGCACTTATAACGGAAAAGCACATTTTAATTTAGGAAGCCGAACAGATGTGCTGGATGGTTGTCCCAAAGAACAGGGGATGATGATGTTGATTCGATCCATGTCCCCGGATGTAATTGCCACCGATGAAATCGGGAAAAAAGAAGATGTGCAGGGATTAGAGGCTGCTTTATGTGCGGGCATTCATATTTTGACCACCATTCATGGCACGCATTATGAGGATTTGCTGAATTCCGGCATTGGCTCTTTGGTTGGAGAAAACATGTTTCAGCGAATTATTTACTTATCCAATCGTCCCGCTACAGGATCCATTTTAAGCATTCGGGATGGGAAAAATAATCAAATTTTTTAATCCATAAGATGAATGAAAAGGGAAGAGGAGGGTGTGTATGTTTGTCATAAAAGTTGGATTAAGTGTGATCATCATCAGTTTGGGTATTTTTATGGGCAGATTGATGGCAAAGCCATATGACAACAGAGTGGAGCATTTGCAGTCTATACTGACAGCATTGATGAGCCTAGAGGCGGAAATGAAGTATCGATTGGATCCTTTGGCTGAAATTTTCAGTCGTGTAGGTTCCTTGACCAACGGATATACAAAAAACCTATTTTTAAAGACTTCTCTTGCACTGAAGGAATGGACATTTCAAGACTTTTCGGCAGTATGGGCCAATCAGGTAGAGGAAACGTATCAGACCAGTGCGCTGACCAAAAAGGACATACAAATCATCTTGGATATTGGTTTAGATTTGGGAAAAACCAATATGTTAGGACATGAAACCATGTTTGCAAGAACGTACAATATGCTGGAACAGCAGATCCAGGAGGCAAAAAAAGAAAAAGATACAAAGGGAAAACTTTGTAAAACCATAGGTTCTGTTTCGGGTATTTTAATTGTAATCTTGGTGATTTGAAAAAATTAACGCAAAAGTACCTTTCTTATCTTAATTTCACATGATATACTTTATAGGAGTGTTCCAATCACTTCAGTATGAAATAACCATAGGAGGTTTCAAAATGAACATTTTATTTATCCAAAAGAGGAAATTCATGATTATTGGGATTCTGATTATTTTGCTCGTTGGTATGACACCCATTTCCAGCTTTGCTGCACCCACACCTACGGCAGCACAAGTTACAATCCCATCATTTCCTATTACATTAAATGGACAACTGATTCGTAATGAATATCGGCAGTATCCTTTAATTCTTTACAAAGATATTACTTATTTTCCCATGACTTATGATGACAGCCGATTTTTAGGTCTTGCCAGTGAGTTTGAGGCAAAGACTGGCCTGTCTGTGAATCCTTTTAACGAGCCATGGTCTTATGCCGCAAATACGACAAAAAACAAGAACCTGACCAGTTATCAAGCAGGCATTGCAACTTTTCCCATTCAAGTCAACGGAAAGGCAGTGGATAATAGCAAAGAAACATACCCTTTGTTGATTTTTAGAGATATCACCTATTTTCCTTTGACTTGGCATTTTGCAGTGGATGAATTTAATTGGCAATATACATTCACAGCCAAAGATGGATTGGTTGTTACAAAACAAAATGGCGCTACATTGCCTGTTGCGCCCAGCGTAACAAAAGCTGCTGTTTCTTATGGACAAACCAAAGACGGAAAACTGCTTACCACCGTTCGTATCCCTAAGATTGCAGGGTCGGATCAAGCACCCATTGCTGCCATATCAGGCAGTCAAGTCTATTATCAAGGGAATGATAACACCATCTATCAGGCACCGGTGGCAAATCCATCCATGGCAAAAGAAGTGTATCGATTGCCCCAAAACAGCTATGCAATGGATGGGAATACGTTTGTTTCGGCAAATTTGAAGGAAGAAAATGGAATGGCTGTTTTAAGTTATAGAGATGGGAGTATAGGCATCGGTTCGGATCATCAAGTTTGGTTAAAGGAAAATGGAATGGCAGAAAAAATATCTGTTGACAGCGAAGGATATACGGAACTTTTTGGGGATACAAAAGTGAGTGTATCTAAATTTGCACCACCCCAAACAGGGAATCTGTCCATTTTATACAAAGGGGAGACCACGAAAAAACCCATAGGAGATCCCAAATTCTATTACGGTTGGAACACAAAAGATTGTCTTCAACTTATTGGCGACAATGTATATGTGTTAGCGAATACTTCTTACGGCCGCACTTGGTATTTATACAAAGTCAACATAAAGACCAGCGAGACAAGGAGAGTTTCCAACCTACCTATGGACTACTTTAAAATTGACGGAAATTATATTTATTTTACAAATAATCAAAATCAGCTTCAAAGAATGAATATCAATGGGCAAGGAACGCAAATGCTTCATATTACAGGAGGAATCATTGCTTCTATGGATGCACAGCAAGGGTATGTGATCTATACTTTAAACGATGGGCTGGGAAATTATTTGAAGACCACCGTTCTCAATGCAAAAGGACAAATTGCGTTGGATACTTCAACCAAAATTTTATCCGTATTGGTGGATAAAAGTGGAAATATACAGTGCACAGCCAACTGATGCCTGTAAATGAAATGGTATAAACGCGGTATCGGAACGCGGTATCGGAAAAATGGGACCTCTCATATAGACACTGAAAAGTCAAAGTGTCTTCATGAGAGGTTTTTTATGTTTTTTATGGGCAAATATGATAAACTAAAAAGAAGAAATTTGTTAATAAAATAGTAAGAAACGCATACACTGTTTCTTAATATTTAGGTGATATCCTTTTACTATGAGTTACATTAAGTAAGACGTAGGAAAGGAGGTATCCCAATGGGAAGGAATGAGCAGGATGAACATATTAGTTTGTGATGATGATAAAGAAATTGTGGGTGCTATAGAAGTCTACTTGAAAAACGAGGGGTATAGGGTTTTTAAAGCATATGACGGAATAGAAGCCATGGAGGTTGTCAATGAGGAGCCCATCCATTTGATTTTAATGGACATTATGATGCCTAGAATGGACGGTATGTCTGCTACTATGAAGATTCGTGAGGAAAAGAACATTCCTATTATTCTTCTTTCGGCCAAATCAGAAGACTATGATAAAATAACAGGTCTGAATGTAGGAGCGGATGATTACATGACAAAACCATTTAACCCTTTAGAATTGATTGCACGTGTAAAGTCCAACTTAAGACGCTATGTACAATTGGGGAGTATGGAAAAAAAGACGGGGATTTTTAAAACAGGGGGACTAGAGGTGGATCACGAAGCAAAAACCGTGACCTTAGA
This sequence comes from Anaerovorax sp., assembly GCA_036653195.1. Lineage (GTDB taxonomy): Bacteria > Bacillota > Clostridia > Peptostreptococcales > Anaerovoracaceae > JAVVUJ01. The sequence goes on from JAVVUJ010000002.1 coordinate 14,953, forward strand.
CGGTGAGCAAGTTGTGGTAACACCTATTGAGTACGGAATTATTAAGTTATTAACAGAAAATGCAGGCAAGGTTTTTTCCATGGATCAAATTTATGAAGCCGTGTGGAAGGAAGTTTCATACAATCCGGAAAATACGGTAGCCGTGCATGTGAGGAGGATTCGGGAAAAGATTGAAATCAATCCCAAGAATCCAAGATATTTGAAAGTGGTGTGGGGAATTGGATACAAAATCGAAAAAATTTAACGATCATATGGCAGTACGAATGGGTGCTTTTATCCTTTGTGTCATATTTTTTACGGTGGCCATGATGGTGGCAAGTATGGCTTTGTCCTTGTATAGGCCGGGCATTGCTACAGCAGTGTTTGAAGAAAAAAGCTATCAAGAAAGCGGAGAGTTCTATTCGCATATGTATGACAAAACAGCCGAAGGATTATCTCTGCTTCAAGAGTCTCAAAAAATAGAGTCTATGAAAAATGGCAGCGTGGATCAGGATACAGTAAAGCAATCTATGTGGAATCTTTATTATGAAGGTGTCGTAGATATAGGGGGTCAGACCATCTATGCAAATCCCAAGTGGTTTGAAAACGGTGGGGATGCTGAAGCGGGAACTTATGAAGGTATGACCTATGAGGGCAGTGAGGATCCGCGGCTCATTCAAAAATTCCAAGAAATCAACAAAGCGGAACTGAATCAAATTTCAAATTTATTAATTGGGGTAAAATCAAATGAAATGAAAACAGAACTGAATCATTTTGGCAATACCAAAGGATTTTCCTATTATATATCTGATGGTAAAAATATACTGACCAATGTGCCTTCAGGTACGGCTATTTCGACAAATTTTACAAAAGAACCGGCCTATTTGGTCTACGAGAAGGGAAAGCTGGAAAGATCACCTAGCAATCAACAAAATCCTCTCTTTGAATCCTTGCTGTCGCAAAATTACAATGAAAATTTAGTCCTGTATTTTTCCTTTGATGGTGCTTATATGGGAAAAAGTTCCGCATCTTATGAACAGGCAAAGGACACATTTAAGGTCTATTTTCCAATTTTAATGGTCAGTGCATTTCTCACTTTGCTTTTATTCTTCTATTTAGCCATCACGACAGGAAGGAAAGACGAGTTGGGAAATTGGAAATTATATAAAGTAGATCAATTGTACACGGAAGTTCCGTTGTGCGCCGTGATTGTCTGTGGGGTGATAGGCATAGCACCTGTTGTTAATATAAACCAAATTATTAATAATGACTATTATAATGGATATGTAGATGCCGGTTCTTATGGATTCCATATGGTGGATACAGGCGCTACATCCTGGTTGTCATTCATAGAAAATACCATTGGTTACACCAACGTTGTGCTCCATAGCCTGCTAATCGTGGCCGTTGCCTCAGTGGGTTTATGGTTTATCTTATCCTGGATACGACTACTGAAATCACACACTTGGCTACAACAGAGTATTTTGTACAGGATTTTTCATTTGGTTATAGGTGGGTTAAAGACGGGATTTCAATCCATCTACAGAGGCGGAAGTGTCATGAAAAAAGTGGTATTGATTACCCTATGCATCTGCTTGCTTTCTGCAACCATATTCCTTGCGCCGGTGGTGTTCATCTTGGTGCTTCTATTTGCACAAAAATGGATTACCAAATATGAAGCCATAAAAAAAGGAGTGACGGAAGTAAAAAACGGAAACCTTTCTTATAAAATTCCTATAAATGGGGAGGGTGAATTCGATGAATTGGCGAAAGATATTAATGCCATTTCGGAAGCTTCCAGCATTGCCATTCAAAATGAACTAAAAAATCAGCGGTTAAAGACAGATTTGATCTCCAACGTATCTCATGATTTAAAAACACCGCTAACCTCCATTATCACGTATATTGATTTACTAAAAACGGAGGGATTGGATTATGAGGAAGCACCAAAATATTTAGAAATTTTGGAACAAAAGGCGGACCGTCTGAAGAGTTTAACCGAAGATTTGTTTGAGGCTGCAAAGGCATCCAGCGGTGCGATTCCTGTGAAACTTGAGAGGGTGGACTTGATTTCTCTAATCAATCAAGGGCTGGGGGAACTGTCCCATGGTATTTCAGACGCAGGATTGACCTTTAAAATCAATAGTAGACAAGAAAAATATTATGTAAATGCAGACGGACAGCTTCTATGGAGGGTCGTTGAGAATCTGATTGGAAATGTAATCAAATATGCCCAGGAAAATTCTAGGGTTTACATTGATATTACAGACCAAGGGCATAAAAAGGGAAGCGCAACCGTGCTGGTTGAAATAAAAAACATCTCAAAACATGAACTGAATATAGCGCCTGACGAATTGATGGAGCGATTTAAGAGGGGAGACGACGCCAGAACAAGTGAAGGCAGTGGATTAGGACTTGCCATTGCAAAAGATCTTGTAAAATTACAGGGTGGTTGGTTTGAAATCAAAATAGATGGAGATTTGTTTAAGGCCAGTATCTTATTAAACGCTTATGAGGGAGAAGAACAAGAACCACAAAAGGATCTGTAAAATTATTTTATTCTGTCATTTATGTTGAACAAAAGATGAAAATTTGGTATAATTTACAAAACAATAAAGATTGCAAATTTTATAATTTGCAATCTTGTTTTTTTAGTTGAACAATCGCAATTCAAGAGAAGGAGAAGAAGGCAAATGAAAAAAGAAAAAGTCCTACAACAAGGCAAGGATAAGGGAAATGGTTGGGCACTGTTACCAATCGCGGTGTTTTTAGTATTATTTATAGGATCGGGTATTATCACAGGAGATTTTTATGCCATGCCAGCGCTCATCGGGTTTGTCATCGCACTTTGTGTGGCATTTGCACAAAATAAGAAGATGAATTTTAACCAGAAAGTCACTTGTGTGGCAAAAGGAATCGGCAACGACAACATCATTACCATGTGTATGATTTTTATTTTGGCCGGTGCTTTCTCAGGAATTGTAAAGGCTTCCGGCGGTGCGGAAAGTACGGTAAACTTTGGGTTAGCCATTATGCCTACTAATTTGACCGTGGTGGGGCTGTTTGTCATTGGTTGCTTTATTTCTATTTCTATGGGTACTTCCATGGGCACCATTGCCGCATTGGCACCGATTGCCGTAGGGATCAGTGAGCAAACGGGTTTTGGAATGCCATTGTGCATCGGTGCTGTTGTTTGCGGTGCCATGTTCGGTGACAACTTGTCCATGATTTCAGATACCACCATCGCCGCAGTACGGACACAGGGATGTGAAATGAAGGATAAATTTAAGCAGAACTTTTTTATTGTATTACCTGCGGCCATCATTACCATCCTTATTTTCTTTTTTATAACAAGAGGGGTAGACGTTGAATTGAACAAGGCATTGTCATACAATGTATGGCAGATTATGCCTTATCTCATTGTGCTCGTGGGTGCGCTCATTGGGTTTAATGTATTTTTGGTTTTAATTGCGGGTATTGCTGCATCCGCAGTAGTAGGTGTGGCTACGGGTATGTTTGGAATTTTTGATATCTTTACCTCTATGGGTGAAGGTGCTACAGGTATGTATGACATTACGGTGATTTCCATTACTGTTGCAGGCATCACAGCACTCATTAAAGAGAACGGTGGAATTCAGTGTATTCTTCATTTGATTAAAACACGAATCGGAAGCAAACGAGGTGCTGAATTTGGCATCTTCGCTTTGGGATCTCTTGTGGACGTTTCTACAGCCAATAATACAGTGGCCATCGTTATGGCCGGACCTATTGCAAAGGAAATCAGTGACGAATTTGGGGTTTCGCCAAAGCGTTCTGCATCTCTTTTGGATATTTCAACTTCTGTTTTCCAGGGCCTGATTCCTTATGGTGCGCAGCTTCTCAGTGCAGCCTCTTTGACTTTGCTCACACCATTTGATATTATCCCATATTTATACTATCCTATTTTAATGGGTGTCAGCGCATTGATATTTGTAGCATTTAGAAAGCAATAATATTCAATGACCCAATGGTATCTCAGGGGAAAGATGTAAATGATGAAACCCTTGGCGTCTATTTACACCTATTTATGAAAGATGGACAAATCATAACAGAAATAAAAGGCAAGCATTTTTTAAAGAAAGTGCTTGTCTTTTTTGTCATAAAATCTTGTCCCAAGAATATGATGTAGAGATAGAGATAAGAAAATGAATACAAGAGAGGAGCCTTTTCATGAACATCAATGTAGATATTATTTTTAAAATTGCGGCTATCGGTATTATTGTCGCCGTGTTGAATCAAGTGCTCATACGGGCAGGCAGAGAAGATCAGGCTATGATGACCACATTGGCCGGAATTATCGTGGTTTTATTATTAATCGTACAAATGATCAGTGAATTTTTCATGACCGTAAAAACATTGTTTCAGCTTTGAATAAAGATAAAGGTGTAGGATAAATGTATATTGATATTTTTAGAATTGCAGCCATGGGACTGTGTGGCGTCATCGTCGCTTCGTTGGTAAAAGGTTATAAACCTGAATTTGCTACCTATATTGTAATCGCAACCGTTTTAATTATTTTTACCATGATTTTATATCAACTGACAACTGTCTTTGAATTTTTAGAATCCATTTATAAAGAAATCAGCTATGGTAAAAGTTTTTTCCCTATTATTTTAAAGGTTTTAGCAGTGGCCTATATGGCCGATTTTACTGCTCAAATTTGTAAAGATGCAGGGGAGTCTGCTATTGCAGGAAAAGTGGAATTGGCAGGAAAGGTCATTATTTTTTGTCTTGCAATGCCCGTTATGGTAACGGTCTTGGAATTAATTAACAAAATGATTCCATCCTAGTGTATTGTCAATGTGCGGGCACAGGATAGGGTAAAACAGTAGATGCAACACACGGGGAGGAACAGATATGGAGCTTGAGGCGTTAATCAGTGAACAATTGGCATCTATGAATTTGACCGGCTTAGACCAACTGATTGATTTGGCGGGTACCAAGGAAAATTTATTTAATACCATGTCCCTTTCGGAAATTATCAAAGGGATTGTAACCGGTGATCCCTTGTTTTCATTTCAAGTGATCTTTGACAATTTGCAAAGAATTTTTCTGTCTGAAATTTATGGCAGCATCTTGTTAGGTGTGCAGCTGGTGATGATTTGTATCATCATGGGGATGTTAACCAACTTTTCCAATTCTTTTGGAGAAGAAACCGTATCAAATTTAGCCACCATGGTTTGCAGTTGCAGTGTCATTGCCCTTTCTTTAAAAAGTTTGATGGATGTATATGTGTTATGTAGCGACACGGTGGACATTATGACAGGAACCATGCAGGTTCTGCTTCCTATTTTAGTACCGCTGCTTATTGCCATGGGCGGGTTTGCATCAGGAGGTGCTTTAAATCCCATGATTGTAGGTGCCATTACTATTTTCAACAGTATGATACAGAAAATGATCTTGCCGGCTATTTTCCTTTCCTGTGTTTTTCTCTTGGTGAACAGTTTGACGGAAAGAGATTATGTAAAAAAACTGGCTTATTTTATGAGAAACTTTGCTGTTTTTCTGCTGGGATTCTGTATTACTGTCTTTTCGGGTTTAACGGTTATGCAAGGTCTTGTTACAAGGACGGCGGATGGCATGTTGGCAAAGACGGCCAGATATTCTATGGACAATTTTGTACCCATTGTAGGCGGATTTGCGGCAGACTCTATGGACATGGTCATTAGCTGTACAACTATTATAAAAAATGGAATTGGAATTTTCGGTCTGCTATTCATCATCACACTGCTGGCATTCCCACTGATCAAGCTTTTGGCCGTGGCGCTTATCTATAAGGTGACGGCTATTATTATAGAACCCATAGGGAATAAAGCCGTTTCAGATTGCATCAATGATATGGGAAATTCTATTATAACTATGGCTGTGGTGGTCTTTCTGTCTGCCATGATGTTTTTGATTTTTTTATCTATTATTATCGGAATCGGAGGAGGTCGGTTATGGGGGTGATTTTAAATGGAGGTTGCTAGAGAATGGGTGAAAAATGTTTTTATCATTATTGTTGCCATATCCTTTGTAGAAATGTTGCTGCCTGCCGGTAACATGAAAAAATACATACGGTTTATCTTTTCTTTAATTATCATGGCAATCATACTGTCACCCATTGCCATATTACTGGAATAAGAAGGTGACAAAGTCAATATAGTAGTAAGGAGTAAGAGTATGTGGGATAAATTTAAAAACGATGGATACACAAAGGGTCTTTTAAAAAAGGTGATTACGGTGCTGCTAATCGCATCCATTGCATTGTTGACTTTTGATGTACTCACCACAAGCAAAGACGGGCGCCGGCAAATTGTAGATCTGTCCGGTGGCGAAGAAATAGTGGAAACCGGTGCTGTTGTCAATTCTGAAGAAGAATTAAGGCTGATGGCAATATTAAAAGACATAAAGGGTGTAGGGGAAAATCAAGTGATGATTACCTATGAAAGGGATGAGGCTGCGGCTTCTGTATTTCATGAAGAAACCGATGAAACCAAAAACAAAGTGGAAGGAGTGATTATAACCGCAGAGGGCGCAAAAAATGTTGTCGTACAAAACAATATTATTGGTGCGGTGTCATCACTGTATGGCATCGCCACCTCAAAAGTAAAGGTGTTTGAAAAAGAAGGGGGAAATTAAATGGAATTTACAAAACGTAAAAAAATAATGGTACTTGGGGCACTGGCTTTGGTGTTGACCATTACGGTGGCAAATAACCGTCTGCAAAATGGCCATGACTTGACCGCATCTTCCGATTATGTGAATTATGAGGAAAAACAAATGGAAGAACATAACGGTGATGTACTGGTGGATAGTTTAAATCTTTCACAGGTACCGGGTACCATGCCAAAGGAAAAGGAAAAGGATGAAAAAAAAGCTGAAAAAGCGGCGGTGGTCACTTCGGATGATTATGGGGAACTTTCCAACGGGGATACTTATTTTGAAGAAGCCAAAGCCACACTGAATATGGACCGGGATAAAGTGGTCTCCATGCTTACAGAAGTCATTGCAGAAACGCCGGAAGGGCAAGAAAAAAACAATGCAACCCAACAGAAATTAAAGATTATTGATTACATGAATAAAGAGAAAACAATAGAAGCACTTATTAAAGGAAAAGGCTATACCGACGCATTGGTGGTTATTACAGACAGTTCTATTAGTGTTACTATTAATAAAAAAACATTGGAACAGAAAGACATCGCCAAGATTTGTGACATTGTAATTCGGGAAACAGGCAGAAGTGCCAATCAAATCGTTATCCAAAGTAAGGCATAAATCAGGCATAAATCGGAAAAACAACTGTTTTAATTCCTAGTTTATGTTATAATGAATCTAAGGTTGTCCGGTCATTTCAACATGTCCTACCTTTAAAATACCATGGTAGACAGGTTATAATGAACGTAAGGTTTCCGGTCATTTCAACATGCCATATCTTTGAAAGATCATGGCATACAGGATAGAATGAACGGATCAGACTACCTTAAATAAGAAGTATGTAAGCGGAAAGGCAGACGCAAGAGGTGATGCATATGAGTACAGTATTAGACGATAAGCTGGGCATTTTAAAAATTTCCGATGAAGTAATCGCTCGCTATGTAACAAAGGCCACCCTTTTCATTGAAGGGATTTCAGCCTTAAGTGGAGGGCTTACAGATAGCTTGTCAAAAAATATTTTAGGCAAAGAGTTGCCCCATAAGGGTGTGAAAATTGCCCAGTCTGAAGAAGGAATTGTAATTGATATCTATGTAATCGTAAACTACGGGTTTAAAATACCGCAAGTAGCTTGGGATATACAGGAAAGTGTAAAAAAAGAAGTTGAACTTATGACGGAATCTACTGTAAAAGCTGTAAATATTCATGTCCAAGGTGTAGACTTTTCCAATGAGGGGGAATAAAAACTATGCGACGTAAAGAAGCGCGGGAACTGTTTATGAAACTGTTGTTTCAAATGGAAGTGCAAGACGATTACAGCGAAAAGATGAAAGATAAATTTGTGGAAGCCTATATGAAAAATTCGGATCAAGCAAACTTTTTTGATGAGTTATTTCATGTAACGGTGAATCGACTTTCAAACATTGATAAAAAAATTGAAGAATGTAGCGACAAATGGTCCATCAGCCGTATTGGCAAAGTGGATTTGGCCGTTTTAAGGCTATCTACGGCAGAAATTCTTTATATGGAGGATATTCCTGTTGCTGCTTCAATTAATGAAGCTGTAGATATTGCAAAAGAATTTGGCGGAGAAGACTCAGGAAAATTTGTCAATGGAATCTTAGGGAATATTGCGCGTTCACAGATTCCACAGAGGTAAATGCTGTGGCTATGAAACCTATAAAAGTTTCACAATTAAATGCATATATGAAGCGAGTCCTTCAAATGGACCCGCTTTTGGGCAATGTGTCTATTATTGGAGAAATTTCAAATTTGAAATTTCATAACAATGGGCATGTTTATTTTACGTTAAAAGATGAAAACAGCAAAGTAAACTGTTTTTTGTCCGGCGATGTCTTTGAAAAAAGTAGGTATGAGATGGCAGATGGTATGGAAATTACCGCTTCCGGATATATTTACCTTTATGAAAGAGGGGGAACCTATTCCTTAAATATACGTGATATTCAGATTGAAGGACTGGGAAATTTAAGCATTGCTTTTGAAAAATTAAAGGACAAGCTGGAAAAAGAAGGGCTGTTTTCCCATCAATATAAGAAGGAAATTCCTTTTTTCCCACATAAAATTGCCATCATCACTTCAGAAACCGGTGCAGCCATACAAGATATGCTGAAAATTATTACTATGAGGAATGCTATTGTGGATGTGCTGGTGTATCCTTGTTTGGTACAAGGACCGGAGGCGGCAGGAGAAATTTCCCGGGCTATAGACCATGTGAATTTGTTGTTCCCAGAGATAGATACCATGATTGTTGGGCGAGGTGGAGGATCTAAGGAAGAACTTTGGGCTTTCAATGAAGAAAAAGTGGCGAGAAGCATTTATCAGTCAAAGATACCGGTGATATCGGCGGTAGGCCATGAGACGGATGTTACCATAGCAGACTTTGTTGCAGATAGAAGGGCAGAGACACCTACTGCAGCAGCACAGCTGGCAGTACCTCATATTGGCCAATTGAAAGAGTCGGTTCATTCAGGGTTGATGGGGCTCATAGATCGTACTGAAACCTATCTGCAATATTTGGAAATGAAAGTACAGAGAAACAGCGAGGAAGAGTTTTTACGATTGTTGGAAAATAAAGTTTCTCTCTGCCATATGAAAGTGGACAGGCTTCACGAATTGTTAGAAGCATTTAATCCTACCAATATTATGGCAAAAGGATATGTTGCGTTAGTAGGTGAGGATAATGGATTGATTGATTCTGTAAATAAATTAAAAAAAGATCAAAAAATATGGGCGAAATTCAAAGATGGGCGCGCATTGCTTTCAGTAGAAGAACTACACAGGGGAAAATAAGGAGGAACCGTATGGCAACAAAAAAAGAAGAACTGACTTTTGAGAAAGCCTTAGAAGGTTTGGAAAATTGTGCTTCATCATTAAAAAATGAAGGATCTACCCTTGAAGGGACAATGAAAAACTTTGAAGAAGGAATAAAATACTACAATTATTGCAATGATATACTAAACACAGCAAAACAAAAAATCCAAGTGTATAAGGGAGAAAAACAAAATGAATAACGTTGAATATGATAGGTTAAAAGATCTTGTCAATGAGTATCTTTTTGACTTCTTGCCGGAAGTCGATCACAAAAGCATTACGTTATATGAATCCATGTGTTACAGTTTAGAAACCGGGGGGAAGAGAATCCGGCCCGTATTGCTTTTGGCTACTTGCAATTTCGTAGGTGGGGATGAACGGTTAGCCATTCCCTATGCTTGTGCCATTGAATACATTCATGCCTACTCCTTAATTCATGACGATTTACCTGCCATGGATGATGATGATTTGCGAAGGGGTAAACCTACCAATCACAAAATTTTCGGAGAAGCGACAGCTATTTTAGCAGGGGATGCGTTGCTGACTTCTGCCTTTGAAATTATGAATAAAGACATGCTGTTGTATTTTGATAATCCGGATCATTTGAAGAAACGTATTCGGGCTTCTTTTGAAATCTCAAAGCGTTCCGGTTGTCGTGGTATGATTGCAGGACAAATTGCAGATATAGAAAGCGAAGTCAAGCAGTCTTCAAAGGAAATGTTGGATTATATACACGTGAATAAAACAGCGGCATTAATTGTAGCGGCCGTAAGAGCCGGCGCACATTTGGGCTCTGCAGACGATAAAACTTTGCGCATTATGGAAGAATATGCAGAAAATATTGGGTTGGCATTTCAAATTGCCGATGATATTCTTGATGTTGTAGGTAAAGAAGAGGAAACCGGAAAGCAAATAGGCAAAGATGTGGAAAAAAGAAAAGCCACGTATCCCGGATTATATGGATTGGAAGCTTCAAAAGCAAAACTACAAAGTTTAACAAATAATGCCATTCAACTCTTAGAACCTTATTACGACAATGCTGAATTCTTTGTACGATTGGCTCAGGATTTAGCCGTAAGAATTAGATAGGAGTTATATGAAAACCAATTTTTTAAGTTATAATTTGCCGGAAGATTTGAAAAATATGACTGTTCGAGAGATGGAATTGCTTTCGTTGGAAATTCGAGAATTTTTAATAGAAAAGCTATCTAAAACAGGCGGGCATGTGGCCTCAAATTTAGGTGTGGTAGAACTGACCATCGCCTTGCATTACGTTTTTAATACACCCAAAGATAAAATCATTTGGGACGTAGGTCATCAATCCTACGTACATAAAATTTTAACGGGAAGAAGTTCCGGTTTTGATCACCTACGATCTATGGGTGGAATGAGTGGATTTCCTAAAAGAGGGGAAAGTTGCCATGATTTTTTTGATACCGGACATAGTAGCAACTCTATCTCTGTAGGGATGGGATTTGCCGTAGCCAGAGATATCCAAGGGGGAGACTATTCTGTCATCAGCGTCATTGGCGATGGATCGCTGACAGGGGGAGAAGCCTACGAAGGGTTAAACAACGCAGGTTCCTCTAATTCCAAAATGATTGTCATTTTAAATGATAATGAAATGTCCATTTCTAAGAGTTCCGGGGGCATGTCGCAGCATTTGGGAAAACTCCGCTCTTCAAAAACCTATTTAAATTTTAAAAAATCAATAAAGAATACATTGAATAAAATTCCGGTAGTAGGGCCCGGCATCTATGGCGGTGTGGAACACATTCGCGATACCATTAAATATGCAGTGGTTCAAGGTGCCATCTTTGAAGAACTTGGCTTTAATTATTATGGTCCTGTCAATGGACACAATATTCATGACTTGATTGAAGCACTTACCCTAGCCAAGAACATAGAGGAACCTGTGTTGGTACATGTACTTACAAAAAAAGGAAAAGGATATAGAAATGCAGAACTACATCCTTCTCAATTTCATGGAATTGGTTCCTTTGATAAAGAATTGGGATCTGTGTTGAATAAAGATACACGGCCCACTTATTCTAAAGTATTTGGTAATAAAATGATTGAATTGGCCGAAAAAAACAAAGATATTGTAGCAGTTTGCGCCGCCATGGAAGCCGGCACCGGATTGGAAAAATTTGCAAAAACTTATCCTCAACGCTTTTTCGATGGTTGTATTGCGGAAGCCCATACCGTGTCTTTTGCAGCAGGATTGGCTGCTAATGGGTTACGCCCCGTTGTAGCTATTTATTCCACTTTTTTACAGAGAGCCTATGACCAGATTCTCATTGATGTTGCTTTGCAAAATTTGCCGGTGATCTTTGCCATCGACCGAGGTGGCATTGTGGGGGCAGACGGAGAAACACACCACGGAGTATTTGATCTATCCTATCTGAGCCATATGCCAAATATGACTATTTTGGTGCCCAAAGACGGACAAGAGTTAGAGGATATGATGGATTATGCGTTACAGTTGCCGGGTCCGTGTGCCATTCGTTATCCTAGGGGACATGCAGAAGAAGGAAACTCCGTTTTTGAACCCAAATGCCAGGTAATTGAAAAAAGTGGACATATTGCCATCATTGCCATTGGAAACATGGTTCATATTGGTCAACAGGTCTGCCAATTATTAGGGGAAAAAGGGATTACCGCAGGTCTTATTAATGGAAGAATGGTAAAGCCTTTAGATACTGGTGGCATTGAATCTGCTATTTCAACTTCAAAGGTTATTGTAACCCTGGAAGACAATGTGGTTCACGGGGGATTTGGAGAAATGGTGGCCCAAGAATTGATAAAAAATGATTTTTTACGAGATAAAACCATGCTGAATATAGGGTGGCCCGATCAGTTTATTGAGCATGGCAGCATTGACCAACTGTTTCAAAAATATAAAATGGATGCCATGGGCATCGTTGAAAGGATTTGTGAGTTTATTGAAAGAAAGGCTTGATTTATTGCTGGTAAAAAAAGGATACTTTGAATCTAGGGAACGAGCAAAATCGGCGATTATGGCCGGTGTAGTATTTGTTAACAATCAAATTTCAGATAAAGCAGGCAATGTGGTAGATATAGAGTCTGAAATTTTTATAAAAGAAAATATTTGCCCCTATGTAAGCCGTGGCGGGTTAAAACTTGAAAAAGCCATGCATACCTTTGGACTTGATTTGGAAGAGGTGATTGCTATGGATATTGGGGCTTCCACCGGCGGATTTACAGACTGTATGTTAAAACACGGTGCAAAAAAAGTATACTGCGTGGATGTGGGTTATGGGCAGTTGGATTACAAACTGCGCATAGATGAACGTGTTGTCAATATGGAAAAGGTGAACATTCGCTATGTAGATCCTGATACCATTCCTGATAAAATGGATTTTATCAGTATTGATGTTTCCTTTATTTCCTTAAAAATGGTATTGCCTGTTGCAAATCAATTGCTCAGAGAAAAAGGACAATTGGTTTGTTTGGTAAAACCTCAGTTTGAAGCCGGCAAAGAGCAAGTGGGTAAAAAGGGCATTGTCAGAGAAAAAAGCATTCATACACAAGTCATTACAAAGATTGTGAATTTTTGTTTACAAGAAAAATTCAGTATTAACGGATTGACCTTTTCTCCTATGACAGGTGCAAAGGGAAATATTGAGTATTTGCTGCATTTAAGCAAGGGACCCCTTCCTACCAAGGTACCAATTTGGAGTCCTGATGTACCTGTTTCGGAGGACGTGCGTCTTGCAGACATTGAAAAAGTGGTGGAGGACTCTCATTTTTCCTTCCATATGAGCTAGCGGGCGAAATGAATCCACAAAGTGGATTTGTCGTTATGGAACCGACAAAATAAGTGGAAATACGACTGGAATTTCAGAATATTCAAAGAATATTTATAAAGAAAAACTTATAGCAGACATTAAAAAAGTTAATCCAATTTTAAATTGGATTAATTTTTTTAGTTGGCTAGATGATTTCGGCTTTTATTGCGAAATATTTTTCCTCGTATTAACATGTAAGAAGAAAATTTCTGCATAAATATCCAAAAAGATTCATAAATTAACTTCTTGTTTTTTTGTTGACTCCATTAAAAAATGATGGTAGAATTTAACCATTGTAAAAAAACCATTTAGTGTGGTGGTTTTTTGATTTTTGGTGCATACTGCATACAATGAATAAATATACTAGGAAACTAGGAAAGAGAGTGAGGAATGATGAGGAAAAAACATTTGCCCGGCATTCATGTAGAAGACTATAAAAACACCATGGATTTAGCGACTGTAAGAATGCCCCTGCCGGAAAGGGTATACATTTCCATGGTACAGCATATTGGAGCGCCATGTCATCCTAATGTGGTGCCGGGTGACTTGGTGAAAGTGGGCCAGATTATAGGGGACAGCGATGCCCTTTTCAGCGCACCTATCCATTCCAGCGTGTCAGGGAAGGTATTGGCAATTGAGTCCACCATGACACTGATTGGTATCTGGGATGAAACCATCATTATCGCTCCCGATAAAAAGCAAGAATATTTAGAAGGCCTTGCGCCTCCTGTTATCAATTCTAAAGATGATTTTATAAAAGCCGTCAGAGATTCAGGAATGGTAGGCTTGGGCGGTGCTGCGTTTCCTACCCATGTGAAGTATAATCCCAAGAATTTAGATGAAGTGGATATACTCATTATTAATGGAGCCGAATGTGAACCATTTATCACTTCCGATTACAGAACCATGATGGAGGCTACAGATTACGTAATTGGTGGCATTGAGAAAACCATGAAGTATTTGGATTTAAAAAAATGTTATATAGGTATTGAAAGAAACAAACCAAAGGCCATTGAAAAATTTAGAGAAATGCTTGTGGACTCTCCTGAGATAGAAGTGGTTCAGCTTGAGGAAAAATATCCGCAAGGTGCTGAACGTGTACTCATTTATGAAACCACGGGTAAAGTGTTGCCGCCGGGAAAACTTCCTGCGGATATTGGTGTCATCGTCTCAAATGTGTCCTCTGTGGCCATGATTGAAAAATACATTAGAACGGGGAAACCATTGGTTTCTAAACGCATTACTGTAGATGGGAATGCTGTGAGGACACCTAAAAATTTGAGAGCACTCATTGGGACACCTATCACAGATATTATCGCTTTTTGTGATGGATATAAGAAAATACCTCGAAAAATACTCATGGGTGGCCCTATGATGGGTAGAGCCCTTTACGATGACGACAAAGGGATTATCAAGAACAACAATGCCATTTTAGCTTTTGATGAAGACTGGGCAATCCTTCCTTCGGAAACCGATTGCATCAACTGCGGTCGATGTGTAAAGGCCTGTCCTGTACACTTAATGCCAACTTCTATCTTTAAGGCTTACAAAAGCAGAGATGTGGACAATTTAAAAAAATTGAACGTGACCATTTGCATGGAATGCGGGTGTTGTTCCTATGTATGTCCGGCAAAAAAACAATTAAGCTTTATCAATAAACTGGCCAAGAATTTAGTGAAGGAAGGAGGACAAAAATAATGCGTGGATATAACCAAGGGAACTTAATCGTTACTTCATCGCCTCATATTATAGACGATATTACCACATCCCGAATTATGTTGGACGTGGTCATTGCACTAACGCCTGCATTTATTATGTCGGGTGTCGTCTTTGGTCCTAGAGCAATCCTGCTCACCATTACTTGTGTATGTGCCTGTGTGGCTTTTGAAGCGTTGTTTCAGTACATTGCAAAGAAAACAATCACGGTCACAGACTTAAGTGCCGTGGTAACCGGTATGTTACTGGCTTTTAATTTGCCCTCGAATTTACCTTATTGGATGGCTGTAATTGGAAGTTTTGTGGCTATTGTAGTTGTAAAACAGTTGTTTGGTGGCATTGGACAAAATTTTGTTAATCCGGCCATTACTGCCAGAATTGTATTATTGATTTCTTTTTCTACACAAATGACTACATGGCCATTACCGCAGCGAATTTTATCTGCACCTGATGCTGTGACAGGCGCTACCCCACTGGGCATCATGAATATGGGGGGAGACTTGACGACCTTGCCAAGTAACTTAGATATGTTTTTAGGATTTATAGGTGGCTCTTTGGGAGAAACAAGTGCCATTGCACTGCTTATTGGTGGCATCTATCTTTTAGTGAAAAAAGTCATCGAACCTGCGATACCGGTAGCCTTTATCGGAACAGTAGCGGTGATTGCTATTTTAGCAGGTCAAGATCCGATTTTTCATATTTGTGCAGGAGGCGTTATGTTGGGTGCCTTTTTCATGGCTACTGATTATTCCACATCGCCTATTACAACTTCAGGAAGAGTTGTGTTTGGAATCGGCTGTGGGTTGTTGACTATGATGATTCGGTTGTTTGGATCATACCCGGAGGGCGTATCCTTTGCGATTTTGTTTATGAACATTCTGACACCACATATTGACAATCTTTCCAGAAGAAAACTTTATGGAGGTGCAAAAAAATGAAAAAAAATGGAGTAAAAGAGTATTTGGCACCGGCATTGACCTTGATCATCATTTGTTTTGTGGTGACAGCAGCGTTGGTAGCTACTTTTGAAGTGACGAAACCTATCATTGCAGATTTAAGTAAAAAAAATGCGGATATCGCTCGTGCGGAAGTGCTTCCGTCAGGATCCGATGGATTTACGGATGTCTTAACCGATTTGATGAAAAAAGATCCAGCATCCATTGAGGAGGGGATAGAGGAAGTTTATAAGGCAAACAATGACTCCGGTTTTGTGGTTACATCCACAGATAAAGGCTTCGGAGGAAAAATTACCGTTATGGTAGGGATTGATAGCCAAGGAAAAATGACAGGCGTCAAAGTGACCGCCCATACGGAAACACCGGGACTTGGAACAAAAGCCATGACGCCCGAGTTCTTAAAACAATATGTAGGTCAAGAAAAAATTTCCAATACAGAGTCTTCGGAAGGGACCAAAATAAATGCCATTACCGGTGCTACAGTTACATCAAATGCTGTATTCCGAGCTGTAGACAAAGCGCTGGCACAATATGAATGCTTAGGAGGTGCAATTTCATGAATAAAAAAACCACTTTGCTCTTTAACGGAATTGTAAAAGAAAACCCCACATTGGTTTTGCTTCTTGGAACTTGTCCAACCCTTGCAGTTACCACCATGGCTGTGAATGGTTTGGGTATGGGTGTGTCCACTATGGTGGTTCTCATCTGTTCCAATGTAGCCATCGCACTTTTAAAGAATGTGATTCCGGATAAGGTGAGAATCCCTTGTTATATTGTAATCATTGCAGGATTTGTAACCATAGTTGGTTTCCTGCTTAAAGCTTATCTTCCTCAAATTGACGAAGCGCTGGGTTTATTTATTCCTTTGATTGTTGTAAACTGTATTATTCTTGGGCGTGCAGAGATGTTTGCCAGTAAAAATTCAGTAGTAGATGCAGCCTTTGACGGAATCGGAATGGGGCTTGGGTTTACTGCAGCTTTGTTTATCATGGGATCCATTAGAGAAATTTTAGGATCAGGTGCTTGGATGGGAATCAACTTAACGGCAGATATCATTCCGCCTATGTCTATTTTTATGTTAGCACCCGGTGCCTTCTTTGTATTCGGTTGTTTAGTGGCACTGATCAATTTTGTGTCTAAAGGAAGAGCTATCAAGAAAAAGGAAATGGGTTGTGATGGTTGTCCTTCGGCTGCTTCTTGTGGTCAAGCAGGGGAAGGAGGTTGTCATTCATGAGAGAAATGCTGATTATTCTAACCAGTGTAATTCTGGTAGATAACTTTGTATTAGTAAAGTTTTTGGGAATTTGCCCATTTTTAGGAGTTTCTAAAAAGTTAGACTCGGCCGTTGGTATGAGTTGTGCGGTCATCTTTGTATTGGTCATCGCCACTGCTGCCACATATCCAATATATACCATGCTATTGGTACCCAATCAGCTTGAATACCTTCAGACAATTGTATTCATACTGGTCATTGCAGCTTTGGTGCAATTGGTAGAGACTGCGCTGAAAAAATACTTGCCGGCGCTTCATAGAACCTTAGGCGTTTATTTACCCCTTATTACGACAAATTGTGCCGTATTAGGTGCTTGTATTCTAAATATTGACGAAGGCTATACGTATATGCAGTCATTGGCAAATGCACTGGGCGCAGGTCTGGGCTTTATGTTAGCCATGGTTCTTTTTGCAGGTGTCAGGCAGAGAATTGAGCATAGTGAAATTCCAGGTCCTTTCAAAGGCATTCCGTCAATTCTTATAGCAGCTTCTATTGTATCCATGTCCTTTATGGGATTTAGCGGTATCATAGATGGCATTTTCGGATTGTAGGAGGGGTTAGAATGGAACGATATATAATACCCATAGTGATTGTTGTTGGAATTGGACTGGTAGCCGGCGTTATCCTTACGTTGGCAGCAAAATTTATGGCAGTAAAAGAAAACGAACTGGCTAAAAAGGTGAGAGACGTTTTGCCCGGCGCCAATTGCGGTGCCTGTGGTTATCCGGGTTGCGATGAATATGCCAAAGTCATAGCAGAAGATCATACCGTAAAGCCAAATCTCTGCACCCCCGGCGGTAGCGTGGTAGCCAAGGAAATCAGTGAAGTATTGGGCATTGATTTTGAAAGCGTAGAAGGAAAGATTGCCATATTGAAATGTGCCGGTTCTCGTGAAAAGACAAACTATGTTATGGATTATCAGGGATTTCAATCTTGTAGTGCAAACAAATTGTTTTACAATGGTAGAGGTGCTTGCGATAAAGGCTGTTTGGGATTTGGTGATTGCGCCCTTGTTTGTGATTATGATGCCATTACTGTAGAAAATGGTATTGCCGTTATTGATAAGAATCGATGTATCGGTTGTGGCGTATGTATGAAGGTTTGTCCAAATCAACTGATTGAACTTGTCCCCAGTGATACACGAGTAATGTTGCGATGCAGTTCTCACGAAGGGGCAGGAGATACGAGAAAGAAATGTAAAATCGGTTGCGTTGCCTGTAAACTTTGCATTGATCAATGTAAATTTGATGCAATCAAAATGGTAGATAATTTGGCTGTGATTGATTACGAAAAGTGTAAAAACTGTGGATTATGTGCCAAAGTTTGTCCAAGAGGTGTCATTAAAGTATTGCCAAGGCAAAAAAAGATTAAGTAGTAGAAATGAATTTGTTTTAAAATGACACGGTTCTTTTAGGCACTCTGTCATGGTATGAAAAAAAGCCATTGGAATGATCTTACCAGATTGTTTCAATGGCTTTTTTCTGCGGTTATTACGTTAGAGGGCGCAATTTACGGTAGGCCAAAATAGAAAGCAAAATTCCCAATGAATCTATTTTAAAGTTAATATTCTAAAAGCTTGATTGTTTTAATGTACGGCTGATCAATCACACGACAACTTATGGTAATTTTTTTAGGAGAACCATCTTCACTCAGGCGGGAGGTATCAAAAGGTTCAATATATACCCATCGATTGTTTACAATGCCTATAAATCCACCCCATACGGTACCAACGGGACAATTTTCATAGCATAGGTAAATTTCCTTGGCATATTTGTGAATGTTGTCGGTTTCAAAATTAAATTTTTCGCCTTTAGACTGGTTTAGAATGGCGGTGATGGCTTCGCAAAAACGGTCTGTTTCGATGATATTGAGATTATCCACATATACGCCGGTAAGTTTTCCGTGTTGTGGAACTTGATAATCTTCCTTTACAAACAGTATTTGATCTGAAAAGGATCTTGCTGCTACGAAACAGTGCGACGGGTCATCCTCTATAGCGTTAACTTCCCAGTTCTTATCGGCTGTTTTTCCGATGGTTTTTGATTCGTGATATTTCCCAGAAATGGGAATGTAGACAGCATCTTTAAAAAAAAGCTTGCCGTCCTGATAGACTGCAGTTCTGTTTGCAGAAAAATAAAATCCAAGGAATACAACAACGACCGTGATAAGCATCGTCATTAAAATTAAGAAAGATCGTTTCCTCATAGTCAATAGACACCTCCCAATTATAAAAACAGAATCCAACCGCCTGTTGGTGGTAATTGTACCATAAATCACCTTAAGAATAAATAAAAAATTGAATTTTCAGATAAGGATTTTTTTTTCGTAGAAATCCGGATAGTGGTTTTTTGTTTAAGATTATGATAGAATAAACACACAGAATAAGGAGAAAGGATGAAATTATTCATGAACAAAACATTTCATATAAAAACATTTGGATGTCAAATGAACGAGCACGATTCGGAAACCTTAGCGGGCATATTGGAAAACCTGGGATATGCTGAAAGTACAGACAAAGATTCTTCTGATATTGTGTTGATCAATACTTGTAGCGTGAGGGATAACGCAGATAAGCGTTTTTTTGGGACATTAGGAGCGTTAAAGCAGGAAAAAGTGAAGAATCCGCAAATGGTTGTGGCAATCTGTGGTTGTATGATGCAGCAACCCCATATTATAGAGACTATTAAGAAAAAATATCCGTGGGTGGATTTAATCTTTGGTACTCATAATATTCACGAATTCCCCAAACTTTTGACAGATTCTCTCAATGCTAAGAATAAGGTCATTGATGTGTGGGAAGATGGCGGAGATATCGTCGAAGGGCTTCCTGCTAAGAGATTATACCCTTTTAAAGCGTTGGTGAACATTATGTACGGCTGCAACAACTTTTGTACGTATTGTATCGTTCCTTATACAAGAGGGCGGGAGCGCAGTCGCCACCCAGAAGAAATACTGAAGGAAGTGACCAAACTGGCTGCGTCAGGCACCAAAGAAATCACACTTTTAGGTCAAAATGTAAATTCCTATGGCAATGGTTCAGGGTTTGGTATGGACTTTGCCGATTTAATTTATAGATTAAATGAAATAGATGGCTTGGAGAGAATTCGTTTTATGACGTCCCATCCAAAGGATTTATCGGATAAATTGATACAAGCGTATGTGGATTGTGACAAACTTTCCAACTACATACATTTGCCGGTTCAATCAGGCAGTACGCTGGTTTTAAATCGGATGAATCGGAAATATTCCAGGGCAGATTATGAGGAAATTATTGATAAATTAAAGACGGCTGTACCTGAAATTGCAATTACTACAGACATTATCGTAGGATTTCCAGGGGAGACAGAATCAGATTTTATGGAAACCATAAATTTGGTTCAAAAAGTACAGTTTGATTCTGCGTTTACCTTTCTATACTCTGTGAGAAAGGGGACACCTGCAGAAGCGTATGAAGATCAGACACCTGAAGATGTGAAACATGAGCGCTTTAATCGCCTTGTGAATTGCTTAAACGAAATTACGGCAAAAAAGAATTTGGCTTGTGAAGGAAAAATTGAAAAGGTATTGGTAGAAAGCATTAGTAAAAAAAATACGCAATTATATTCGGGTAAAACAGAATCTATGAAAACCGTAAATTTCCCGGGAAAGGAGGAGATGATAGGGAATATTGTACAAGTGAAAATTACAAAGGGACAGACTTTTAGCTTGACAGGAGAGCCTGTTTAGTCCCGTGGATCAAAAAAAACCTTGTGCCCCTTTGGTTCATAGGTGAAAATTTTGGATGTTTTATCAATTGGGATCAAAAATAAAAAAACTTTTTCATATTCATATATCTTTAAAAGGCCGCATATAGATAACGTAGGTTATTTATATGTGGTTTTTTCTTGAAACCATTTATGACTATAGTAGGTATCATCCAGACAGTTGATTTTTATTCCCATCTATTTTTAATGGGAATTTTTAGGAGGTATAATTTATGTCAAGGGGCTTTATTACGGCGCAAGTCATTACATCGAGAAGTGCAATCCCTATTGAAGATGCAACACTGACGGTTACCCAATTTGATGGAGACGGAGAACGATTAAAAGGATTTCGAACAACCAATAGAGAGGGGTTGACCACGCCTATTGAGATTGAAACACCAGATGTTAATTTATCCTTGCGTCCTTCGGTATTAAAACCATTCACCTCGTGTAATTTGAAAGTGTATCATCCTAATTATTACACATTGCTTGTTGAAAATGCGCAGGTGTTTCCGGGGGAAACCAGTCTTGAAATTGCAGAATTAATTCCTTTAAAAGAATTTGAAAGCAAAGAAAACAGCACCATTCTGGTAGACGTTATTCCACAAAATTTATAGAGGAGGGGGGATTTTATGCCCATCATAGTACCATATGTACCTGAATACATTACCGTTCATTTAGGTTCTCCAGACAGCAATGCAAGAAATGTAAAAGTAACGTTTATGGATTATATTAAAAACGTTGCCTCCAGTGAAATTTATCCTACATGGGGCGAATCAGCCATTTTTGCCAATGTTTACGCGCAAACATCCTTTGCTTTAAATCGTATTTATACAGAGTTTTATCCCAGCAAAGGGTATAATTTCAACATTACAAACACCACAGCTTTAGATCAAAGCTTTACCCCGGGTCGAAATATTTTTTCTAATATTGATAAAATTGTGAGCAACTTGTTTAACGATTATATTAGAAAGCAAGGTTTTATTGAGCCCCTTGCAGCTAAATATTGCAACGGTACGACTTCAACTTGTCAAGGTCTCTCTCAATGGGGCAGCGAAGACTTGTCTAGGCAAGGAAAAAGTGCTTATGAAATTTTGCAGACCTATTATGGAAAGAACATAGACATTGTTTCAAATGCACCTGTAAAAGGGATTATCCAATCTTATTCCGGAACGCCACTTCGCAAAGGAAGTAGCGGAACCGATGTGAAAATTATACAAACTCTGTTGAATCGTATTTCTCAAGATTATCCCATCATCCCTAAAATCAATCCTGTAGATGCTGTTTTCGGGGAAAATACTGAAAATGCAGTAAAGGTATTCCAAGGAATTTTTAATTTAACACAAGATGGGATTGTAGGGAAGGCCACTTGGTATAAAATAGTCTCATTATATGTAGGTGTGAAAAAACTGGGCGAGTTGGAATCAGAAGGGCAGACTATATTTGGATATTCGTTGGAATATCCGGATGCACTTTCGGCAGGGGACAAAGGGGAAAAAGTGATCATTCTGCAACTTTTCTTGTCTATGTTGACTCAATTTTACAGTGATATTCCCTTTCTGTTAATTACCGGAATTTATGATCAAGGGACGATTAATGGGGTGGTAGCCTTCCAAAAAAACAATAACTTACCCGAAAGTGGAGAAGTAGATGATTACACTTGGAATTTAATTTATGAATGTTACCGGGGTATCATTGATACTGTCTTTGGGGCGAATTTGCAAAGAACCATTAATGCGGAACCCTTTCCGGGGGAAATTTTAAGGATTGGGTCCAAGGGAGATTCGGTTCGCACTTTGCAACAATATCTCAATACGGTTTCCCAGACCGTGACCACCATTTCACCCGTTGCTGTTACCGGATTTTTCGGAGACAGTACACAGAATGCGGTGAAGGAGTTTCAAGATTGGGTGGCCTTGCCACAAAGCGGATCTGTAGGAAGGGTAACTTGGAATGAACTGATTAATGCCTTTAAAGATACGGTATCCACAGGTACGGCAGCACCAAGGCAATATCCCGGTTTTGTTTTAAAGCTTGGTACGGTAGATCCTACCATCGCAGGAAAGGAATAAAGACTATGGCAATGGAAAACACCATTATCCCCATTTCAGGCCAATCTGTACGAAGTTTACAGACTTTTTTACGAGTGATTTCAGATTATTATAAAAGTGCGCCTATTGTTATACCGGATGGTATTTACGGCGCACAAACCCAGTTGGCGGTATCCGCCTTTCAACAAGCCTTTGGATTGCCGGAAACAGGAGAAGTCAATTATGATTGTTGGGTTAAAATCGTAAGCGTATATGACCAAATTCAGGTGCTTATCAAGGAACCTGAAAAAATTCGATTGATTCCAAAAGCAAAATTGAACATCCAACACAATGCGAAAGGAACCCACGTAATTGCTGTGAAAGGTGTTTTAAATGCCATCGGAAGTCAGTATGTTAACTTTAATCCCTTGACGCCAAGCGATATCCATGAAGAAACTTCTATAGAGATGGTTGTGGCGTTACAAAAAATATTTGATATAGAACCTACGGGTATTATTGACATTCATACATGGGATAAAATCTCAAAGTTGTATGCGTCTCTATAAATTTTATTTAAGGGCACACCCTAAAAACACAAAAAAAAACAAGGTGAAATTTTCATGGGGTGCAAGAGAAGTCTGTCTTTGCATGGTATTTTACACTGTATTTTAATGAGTTCATATGGTACAATACAATGTAAGATAAAATTAGTGAGAAGGGTTCAAACAATGCAATTAACACCGATGATGCAACAATATATGGAGATAAAGGCAAACTATCAAGATTGTATTTTATTTTTTCGTTTAGGCGATTTTTATGAAATGTTTTTTGAAGATGCAATGATTGCCTCCAAAGAAATGGAAGTTACTTTAACTGGAAAGAACTGTGGTCAAGAAGAAAAAGCACCCATGTGCGGTGTGCCCTATCATGCGGTAGATACATATATTGCAAGACTGGTAGAAAAAGGATTTAAAGTGGCCATCTGTGAACAGGTGGAAGATCCTGCGTTGGCAAAAGGCATTGTAAAGCGTGAAGTCATCCAAATCATCACACCGGGTACGGTTTTAAGTCAAACCATGCTCAGTGAAAAAGAAAATAACTATCTTGCTTCTGTTTTTATCAATGAAGGCGGTGGTGCAATGGCTTACTGTGACATTACAACGGGAGAAATCAGTGGCACACAAATGAATGGAAGCCTTTGTGAAGATCAATTAATCAATGAATTGGTGAAAATAAATGCCAAGGAAGTGCTTATTAACCACAGCGCAGTGGAAGAAGAACTGGATCCGGCGTTTTCAAAGCAGGATGGATTTGCAAAGAGAATACAAAATGCAACCAATGCCTATTTGACGAAGCTTAATGATGGTTATTTTGATCTTGCTTCTGCAGAAACTACCATAGTCAAACAATTTAAGGTGAAGTCCTTAATGGGGCTTGGACTTGAAGAAAAGAAAACCGTTGTTTGTGCCTTGGGCGCACTTTTAACCTATTTGTTTGAAACACAAAAACAGCAATTGGAACAGTTTACACGTGTCAATATTTACGACATCGAAAATCACATGTCTTTAGATAAAGCGACCATTAAAAATCTTGAAATTTCAGAGACCTTGTTTGAAAAAAAAGTACAGGGATCTCTTCTTGGCGTGTTAGATAAAACCCATACAGCCATGGGTTCCAGAAAAATGAAACAATGGCTAAAAGAACCTCTCAATGATACACAGTTTATTAACAGAAGGTTGGATGCTGTAGAAGTCTTGACAGAAGATATTTTACTGCGGAATCATCTAAAAGAAGGACTTAAAAAAATCTATGATTTAGAGCGATTAGCCGGACGTGTGGCTTCCGGGAATGCCAATGGTAAAGATTTGGTGGCTTTGATGAGTTCTATTTTTCCTTTGCCTGATTTAAAAAACGATTTAAAGGATTGCGGGGATTTTTTATTAGAGGAAATAGAAACAGCCATTAACCCTTTAGAGGAAGTTTACCGTCTGATTGAAGGCGCCATTGTAGACGAGCCAACCTTTCTTATTAAAGAAGGAGGCTTGATTCGTGCCGGCTATTCTGAAGAATTAGATAAAATCAAAGATTCTATTAAGGACGGTCAAAATTGGATTGCCGCTTTAGAAGGTTTAGAGAGAGAAAGAACCGGCGTTAAAAATCTAAAAGTAGGGTTTAATAAGGTGTTTGGCTATTATTTAGAAATCACCAAGTCTTACTATGACTTGATTCCGGAAAATTATATTCGCAAGCAAACCTTGGCAAATTGTGAACGCTTTATTACCCCGGAATTAAAAGAAGTGGAACATGTTGTACTCAATGCAGAAACCAAAATTAACCAGCTTGAATATGAATTGTTTATAGAACTCAGAAAGATGATTCAAGAATATATTCCCGCTATGCAGTCTACCGCACAGGCTATTGCGGCACTGGATGTGCTCACTTCGTTTGCGGAGGTTGCAAGCAAATTGGACTATGTCAAACCGACGATTACAAATGGTGATGTGATTAAAATTCAAAAGGGAAGACATCCTGTCATTGAAAACACCATAAAAGATGGTATCTTCGTCTCCAATGATGTGTATATGGATAAAAAAGAGAACAGTATGCTTTTGATCACAGGGCCGAATATGTCAGGAAAATCCACTTATATGCGTCAAATTGCCTTGCTTGTGCTTATGGCGCAGGCAGGCTCTTTCGTCCCCGCAGAAAAGGCACAGATTGGTGTGGTAGACAGAATCTATACACGGATTGGCGCTTCTGATAATTTAGCCCAAGGGCAGAGCACATTTTTTGTGGAAATGAGTGAATTGGCTTATATTTTAAATACTGCCACAGATAAAAGTTTGATTATTTTAGATGAAATCGGAAGAGGGACAAGCACCTATGACGGACTTTCTATTGCTTTTTCTGTAGTGGATTACCTTTGTAACCGTACTAGGCAGATGAGAACTCTCTTTGCCACACATTATCACGAACTTACCGTTTTAGAAGGGGTAATGAAAGGGTTAAAAAACCTAAACGTAGATGTACAGGAAAAGGACGGAACCATTGTTTTTCTCCACAAAATTGTGTCAGGAAGTGCCAGTCGAAGTTATGGAATTCACGTGGCAAAATTAGCGGGCGTTCCAAAGGAGCTGCTGCAAGTTGCCCAAGAAAAGCTGTTGGAGCTGGAAGCCACAGGCGCATCTATTCAATTGAGTCCTTGCAGTCCCTCTGCAAAAGATTTGACGGCAGGCAGGGAGGAAACTGTTGTAAACAAGGATGAAATGATTCCTGAAATAGAGCAACTATCTTTCTTTAGCTTTGCACCAAATCCTGTAGTAGAACGGTTGAAAGCACTGGATTTAATGGAAATTACACCTTCGAAAGCCTTTGAAATTTTAGAAGAATTGAAAAAAGCAGCATTGAACAGTTAAAACAATTCCATGATTGAATGAGGGTAAAAGAGATGAGAACAGTAGATGAAAAGTCCAAATCCAAAATAGAAATTCGTCAACTCCCAAAACTTGTAGCAGATCAAATTGCTGCGGGAGAAGTGGTGGATCGTCCCCTTTCCATTGTAAAAGAATTGGTAGAAAACGCCATTGATGCAGGTAGCAATTCCATTGTTACGGAAATTAAAAATGGTGGAAAAACCTATATTCGTGTGACGGACAATGGATCTGGCATTCCAAAAGAGCAGGTAGAATTGGCGTTTCAGCGTCATGCTACCAGCAAGATACGAATGAGTCAAGATTTGGAACATATTACCAGTCTTGGATTTAGAGGTGAAGCATTATCCAGTATTGCTGCCGTTTCCAAAGTGGAATTGATTACAAAATTAAATAAGCACAGTGAAGAAATGACAAGAGAGAGTGGTATTTCTATAAAAATAGAAGGCGGAGAACTTGTAGAAAAAAGTGAAATAGGCTGTCAAGAGGGGACTACCGTCATCGTTTCGGATTTGTTTTACAATACACCGGCACGTTATAAATTTATGAAACCGGATCATACAGAAAGTTCCTTAATTATTGACTTTGTGTCTAAAATGGCTTTGGCTTATCCGGGAATTAAATTTAGATTGATTAATAATCAAAATATCCTGTTTTCAACCAATGGCAAAGGCGACATTCTATCGAATATTTTTACCGTTTACAGTAAAGAAATGAGCAATCAGTTGATTCATTTAAAAAAACAGGACGGCCTTATGAGATTGGAAGCCTTTATATCCGGTCCTCAATATACGAAAGCCACCAAAAAAAATCAAATTTTTTTTGTAAATGGTCGCCATATTAACAGCAAGCTTTTAGAAACGGCCATAAAAGACGGTTATAGAGAAAAAATTTTTGAAGGAAGATTTCCAACGGTGTTTTTATTTTTATGGGTAAGTCCGGAAAGTTTAGATGTGAACATCCATCCGAATAAAAAAGAAGTGCGTTTCGATGATGAAAAGGATGTGATGACATTTGTAACACGGGCAATCTTTGAAAACTTAAATAAAAAAGAAGCCATACCTGAAATAAAGAAAGAAAACATTTTTGCTTTAAAAACAGACAGTTTAGCATCTGCAATAAACGCCAAACCCTTGGAATACAATGGGCTGCAAGAACAAGTAAACATAAAACATTTACAGGAAACTAGTGTGTCTGAGACAAAAACCACCTATGAACCTGTTAAAACTGTGAATATATCAGCGCAATTACCTGTTAAAACCGTAAAAGAAGGGGCCATTGAAATCCCCTTATCTACTAAAAAAAATCAACCCTTTCATATAGAAGAAATAGCCTTATTAGGTTCTATTTTTGGCACTTATATCCTTGGATGTGATGAGGATTCCTTTTATCTTATTGATCAGCATGCTGCCCATGAGCGGATTTTTTATGAAGAATTACTTGAGAATTACAATAAAGAGGAAAAATTAAGCCAACAGATTTTGCTGCCTATGATCATTCAGGTCAGTTTATCTGTGAAGAATGATGGGCTTAATTGGTTAGGATTTTTGAATACCATTGGTTTTGAAATTGAAGAATTTGGAGATAAATCCTATAGGGTGACGGCAATACCTATGTTCATGGAACTCACAGAAGGGGATGATTTTTTAAATGATTTTTTAGACAATATTTCTGAAAATACAGATTTTAAAGACCAAAGACAAATTGAAAAAATCATATCGCATTCTTGTAAAAGTGCTGTAAAAGCACATGATTTACTGGATATCAAGGAAATTTCAAAGCTTATGCGTGATTTAGCCTTATGTAAAAATCCATATTCTTGCCCTCATGGACGCCCTGTTTTTATAAAAATGACCAAATACGAAATTGAAAAAATGTTTAAGCGCGTATAACCAAGGAAAATGGGAAATATGCCATAAAGGAGTCTCAATTGGAAAAAATACTCATTATTGTGGGTCCTACAGCTGTAGGAAAAACAAAATATGCCATTGAAGCCGGG
Source organism: Anaerovorax sp. (assembly GCA_036653195.1). Classification (GTDB taxonomy): domain Bacteria; phylum Bacillota; class Clostridia; order Peptostreptococcales; family Anaerovoracaceae; genus JAVVUJ01. Next base: position 43,396 of record JAVVUJ010000002.1, read on the forward strand.
AAGCAGCTTCATGGTGAAATCATTTCTGCCGATTCTATGCAGCTTTATCAGCATTTAGATATTGGTAGCGCCAAACCAACTGCCACCGAATTGGCACAGGTGAAGCATTATTTGGTTGACGCCATTGATCCCGCCGCTGACTTTTCGGCAGCACAATATCAACGGTTGGCAAAAGAAGCCATAGCGCAAGTCCTTGCAAAAGGAAAATTGCCCATTGTTTCCGGCGGAACAGGGTTGTATATCAATTCTATTATCTATCAGATGGATTTTTCTACCCAACCAAAAGACACAGCATATAGGGAAGCACTTGAGAGAGAAGCACAAATCTTTGGGAAAGAATACGTCCATAATTTGCTGAAAGAAAAGGATGCACAAGCAGCACAACGAATCCATCCCAATAACTTAAGAAAAGTAATTCGAGCCTTAGAGGTTTTAGAAAGCACAAATGTTGGTATAAAAGAATTCAAGCAGTCTTTCGTTAAGAACGCGGAGTATGAATATCGGTTAATCGGGTTAAATCGTGATCGGGAACAGTTGTATGGTAGAATTGATGCCAGGGTAGACCAATTGATTAACATGGGTCTCGTTGAAGAAGTCACCTCACTTTTAAATCGTGGCCTTTCGGAAAAGAACAGTTCTATGAAAGGAATCGGTTACAAGGAAATCATCGGTCACTTAAAGGGAGAATACGACTTGGAGCAGGCCATCTATCTGGTGAAAAAAAACAGCCGAAATTATGCAAAACGACAATTGACGTGGTTCCGAAGATATGCAGATATAGAGTGGTTTCAGATTTCAGCGTACAGTTCGGAGGAAGTCGCTTTAGAGGAGTTTTTAAAATGGCTGTAAAAAAAGAAATCCGTGTTCACAACAAAAGTGATAAACCTGATAACATCATCATGAAAGAAATTGAAATCAATGAAAAATCTCAAGAAATTCAAAAGGAATTGCCACATTTTTTAAATGGTTTTTTTGCATATTTAAAGGGAAATGTTCTGCCTATGACAAGACTGGCCTACTTACGTGATATTCGTTTTTTTTGCAATTATTTAATGATGGAAACGGATTTGACAGAGGCAACAAAGACGGCTCAAATAAAATCGGAAGAATTCAACCAAATCAAGGCTATAGATGTAAATATATTCCTAGATTATTGCAGATGCTATAAGGTAGAAACGGAAAAGACAATTTATGTTTATGAAAATGATAAGCGCTCTTTATCACGGAAAAAATCATCCTTATCCGTGCTGTTTAAATATCTTTATCGTGATGAGCTCATTGAAAAAAACATTACAGACGGATTTGATCCCATTCGATTGCCCAAACCGGGTGAAAAAGAAATTAAAGCTTTGCAGGATGATGAAGTGATGAGAATGTTGGATGCAGTTTCAACGGGTGCAAATTTAACAAAAAAAGAGTTGCAATATTGGCAAAAGACAAAGAAAAGGGATAAGGCAATTTTAATGCTGTTTCTTACCTATGGTCTTCGTTTGTCTGAATTGCAACAATTAAATGTATCTTCCTTGAACTTTAACAGAGGTGAATTTAAAATATACAGAAAAAAAGGGAAAGAGTCTATGATGCCTCTTAATAAATCGGTTATAAAAGTTTTGGCAGATTATGTAAATGAGGAACGGGCAGACAAAGAAAAGCTAACGGGAGACGCAGTGGATGCACTGTTTCTTTCTCTACAGGCAAAGAGGATGACGGATAGGCAGATTAGAGAATTGGTTAAAAAATATACATCTATCGGCATGACTACCTCTCGATCTACAGGTTACAGTCCACATAAATTACGAGCCACGGCCGCCACCTCTCTCATAGAGAGAGGGAATTCGGTGTTTGACGTACAAGCACTATTGGATCACGATAATGTGACCACAACCCAACTTTATGCAAAACACAAAGCAAATGTAAAACGTGACTTGGTTACCCAATTTGAATGGGAAGACGAGTTTGAAGAGAAGGAGAAAAAGTAAAAAATGCAAAAAAATACGTATGAATTATTAAAAGAAAACATGGGCATCAGTGGGGAAGTCTTAGATGCGGTCTCCGTAGCAGAAGAGCAAGTGTCCCACATCTTTACCAATTTAGATGACATCATGGCATTCAATCAATACAAGGTGTTAGATGTTTTTCAAAAATGCAGAATCAGCGATCAACATTTTGCGTGGAATACAGGGTATGGGTATGATGACCAAGGAAGAGATGCCTTAGAAGCCGTCTATGCGATGCTCTTCAAAACAGAAGCTGCCTTGGTCAGGCCAATTATTGTAAACGGCACCCATGCGTTGACACTGACGTTGACGGGCATTTTAAGGCCTGGGGATGAATTGATTTATTGCACCGGTGCACCTTATGATACCTTGGAAGAAGTCATTGGGATTCGAGGGGAAGGCAAAGGCTCTCTGGCAGAGTTTGGTGTTACCTATAAACAAGTAGAGCTAAAAGAAAATGGAACCATAGATTTTGAGGCTTTAAAGGATGCCATAACACCAAAAACAAAGATGATGAGCGTTCAAAGAGCCACCGGATACGGATGGAGAAAAGCCATAACCATTCCGGAAATTGAAGAATGGACGAAATTTGTTAAATCCATCAATCCTGATATTGTTTGCATGGTAGACAATTGTTACGGTGAATTTTTAGATACCAAAGAGCCTACAGAAGTAGGCGTGGATGTGGTCGCCGGTTCTCTGATTAAAAATCCAGGTGGCGGTCTCGCTTTGACCGGGGGCTATATTGCAGGTAAGGCGGATTTAATAGAAAAGATTTCTTACAGAATGACTTCTCCCGGAATTGGTGGAGAATGTGGCCTTACGTTTGGACAGACGCGCACCATGTTACAAGGTTTGTTTATTGCGCCGAAAACAGTGAACGGTGCGGTAAAGGGTGCTATTTTGTGTGCCAAAGTATTCCAAAATTACGGATATGAGGTTTGTCCAAAACCGGAAGAGTACAGAAGTGATATTATTGAATCTGTTAAATTAGAGAGTCCTGAAGGGGTGATTGCTTTTTGTGAGGGGATACAGGCGGCGGCGCCAATTGATGCTTATGTAAAACCAATTCCGTGGAAAATGCCCGGCTATGAAGATGAAGTCATTATGGCGGCAGGTGCTTTTGTGCAAGGTTCTTCCATTGAACTCAGTGCTGATGCACCCATCAGACCACCTTATATTGTGTATTTCCAGGGCGGTTTAACCTATGAGCACTCTAAATTTGGGGTGATCAAAGCAGCGCAAGCGTTGAAAGATCAAAATCTATTGAAATAAAAATGAAAACACCAGCATGCATCATCCCGTGGTAGTTCCTGTATAATCTATATGGGCCATAGAATGATAATTTATTCTTTTTTTAACAAAAGATGGAGGCAAAAAGATAGAAATGAAGAA
>JAVVUJ010000003.1:0-41865 GCA_036653195.1 Anaerovorax sp.
CCAAGACGAGCTGGAAAAAAGCCACCGGGAAGCTGTCCAAAAAATTATGGGTTGGTTGGACGAGGGAAAGAATATTGCCTTTTTAACCTTGGGCGATCCCACCATCTATTCTACCTATGCTTACGTTCATGGTAAAATTAGGGACAAGGGTTATGAAACGGAAATAATACCGGGTATCCCTTCTTTTTGCGCAGTGGCAGCAAGACTCAATGAAAGTCTCACTGAGGCAGGGGAGGCATTGGTGGTAATCCCTGGATCTTACCAAGGGGTGGAAGAGGCACTGGCTATAAAGGGAACAAAAGTACTCATGAAAAGCGGAAAGGCCATGGGTTCAATTAAAAGGTATTTAAAGAATATGGAAAAGCCACCCACTGTAAAAATGGTGGAGCGTTGCGGTATGGAGGGAGAACGAATCTTTCATACAATAGAAGAACTGGATGAAAATGCAAGTTATTTTTCTTTGATGATTGTCAGAGATAAATAGAGGTTATGCAAAAGTATTGAGAGGCGATGGAACGATGCGTATGATGATGGCCGGGATTGACCACAGCAAAGCAACAATTGAAGATAGACAACAATTTTCTTTTACAAAGGAGGCAGTGAAAGAAGCGCTGACACGGATGAAAAATAGGGACGGAGTAGAAGGTTGCCTATTGCTGTCAACGTGTAATCGAACGGAACTTTGGATCAGTGGGGACAGGGCACCCAATCCATATGAATTGCTCTGTTCCTTAAAAGGGTTGCCGGCAGAGGCGTACAGCCCATTATTTGTCATAAGAGAGGGAAAGGATGCGGTGGATCACCTATTAGACATGACTTGTGGGTTTGACTCAAAAATATTCGGAGAAGATCAAATCATATCCCAGGTAAGAGAGGCTCTTTTTCAGGCGAGAGCCTGTAAATCAAGTGATTCGGTAATAGAAAAACTTTTTCAGGGGGCACTGTCAGCAGCAAAAAAGGTGAAGACAAAGATACATATTGAAAGAGCCAATCCATCTGTTGCAACGGCTATGATGGAGATTTTAAAAGAGAAGGGTTTGGAAATGGAAGGTACCCATTGTTTGGTCATTGGCAATGGCCAAATGGGGCGTCTCGCAGCCAGAGAATTGAGAGCCAAAGGTGCCAAGGTGTTTATGACCCAAAGAAAACATATGCACAGAGAGGAGCGGCAGGAGGTTTATCAGGAAGGTGGCATTATTTTTATACCTTACGAAGATCGTCTTGTGAATCTATGGGATAAAAAGGTGATTGTCAGCGCAACCATGAGCCCTCATTACACCCTTCGGGGGGAGGATGCCACAAAATTTCTTTCAAATAACGGCGAACACTATTTGTTTGATCTTGCAGTGCCAAGAGATATTGATGTCGAAATAGGAAAAATACCGGGCGTGTGGTTATTGGATACGGATACCTTGGGCGTGGTGGAGACGGAAGAGGAAAAAAATAACTATAAAAGAGAAGCCGGCGCCATCCTTGCGGAAACGCGAGAGGCTCTTGAACGAAGTTTTTCTTTCAGAGAGCATGTGCCCATTATAGAGGACATTGTGACCCTTGTTTCGGATGATACCAGTCAGCGACTTTGGAACACGCCACACAAAGAAAAAATAGAGGCCCTAGAGGTGGAACATGCAGTGAAAAAAGCAACGGGCAAATTAATTTATGGGCTGAAAGATACGTTGCCAAAGGAACTGTGGCAAAAGTGCATCAGCAGTTTACATGAAGCGGCTTTAAAGGACACCTTGAAACATTAATGGTTGAAAATAAGCGGAGGGAACAGTGAAAATCCTTATATTTGCAGGAACTACAGAAGGCAGAGCCTTGGCAGAGTATCTTTGGAAAGAGAAAATTGACGCAAAAGTTTGTGTGGCCACAGACTATGGCGGTGCCTTGCTTTGTGGCGGAGATGTTCAGGTGGGCAGGTTATCCCAAGGGGAGATGGAAGCACTCATGGTAAAGGAAGGCGTTGTTGCAGTGGTAGATGCCACCCATCCTTATGCGGTGGAAGTTTCAAAAAATATAAAAGGAGCCTGTGGAATCCTTGGGGTTTTGTATCTGAGATTGTTGCGACAACAGGGGGCGCACTTGGTGAAAGACGATCCGGATGTTTTTTTGGCAGCAAGCACGGAGGCGGCTGTCACCATCCTTCAAGGGACACAGGGAAACGTTTTGCTTACAACAGGGAGCAAAGAACTTTTCAAATATAGGGAGATAGAAAACTATGCCATGCGTATCTTTCCAAGAGTTTTGCCTATGACAGAGGCCATAGAGGCATGCACTGCATTGGGGTTTTCCAGAAAACAAATCATCTGTATGCAAGGGCCTTTTGATTATGAAATGAACAAGGCCATGCTCAAGTGGACCCAGTGCCGTTATTTGGTCACCAAGGATTCAGGCAAGGAAGGCGGCCTTCAAGAAAAGTTGGAAGCGGCAAAGGCTGTAGGCGCCAAAATCATATTGATTCAAAGACCTTCTTTAGAAGAAGGCATGAACTTCCAGGAGATTTGCAACCATTTATTTGCACTTTTAGGAAAAACACAGAGCAGAACAACGCCTTGTGTTGAAAAGGAAAGGATCATAGATGCAGGGGAAAAAACAGAAGGAGCGGATCATGAAAAAAAAGAGTGGTTCCCTCTGTTTGTCAGGCTGCAAGACACACCCATTTTAATGGTAGGTGGCGGTAAAATCGCACTGAGAAGGATAAAGACCCTTTTAAATTTTCGCTGTCACCTAAAAGTAGTGGCCAGAGAGGTCTGTCCTGAACTTGAAGCATTGGCAGCCCGGGGTGTCCTCTCCTTGCAGATTAAATCTTTTGAGGAGGCGGACTTACAGGATATGAAACTGGTACTTGCGTGTACAGATAATAAAGAATTAAATGTAAAAATAGCCCAAAGAGGGAAGAAACGGGGTTGCCTTGTCAATGTGGCCCACGAGAAAGCCTATTGTGACTTTTTCTTTCCGGGAATTGCAATAAAAGGAGATCTTGTAGTAGGTGTCACTGCACAGGGCAATGATCACAGACTGGCAGCTAGAACGGTGGAAAGAATGAGGAGAGACTAATGGCTAAAAGAAAAATAATCGTAGGAAGCAGAGACAGCAAATTGGCAGTTGTTCAGTCAAGGTTGATTATGGCACAAATTCAAAAGGCCCATCCCCAACTGGAATTGGAACTTTTAACCATGAAAACCACGGGGGATTTGATGTTGGATATCCGTTTGGACAAGGTGGGGGGAAAGGGTCTGTTTGTAAAAGAGCTGGACAAAGCGCTTTTAGAAGGCAGGATTGATTTATCCGTTCACAGCCTGAAGGATATGCCTATGGAAATCCCAAAAGAGCTGCCCCTCTATGCCTTTTCAAAGCGAGAAAATCCTTTGGATGTTTTAATATACCCACAAGGGCAAGACCGGGGGAATCCCCTCTTGCCACTGGGCACTTCCAGTAGAAGGCGAGAATTGCAAATTGCCCCACTTTACCCTGATTGGGAGATGAAAAGTATACGAGGCAATGTGCAAACAAGACTTTCAAAACTGGATAAGGGAGAATTTGGAGCCACCGTTCTGGCATACGCAGGCCTTGCAAGGCTTGGACAGGAAGACAGAATCGGGCGGGTTTTTACGGCGGACGAAGTAGTACCGGCAGCAGGGCAAGGAATTTTGACTGTGCAGGGGAGGCAAGGAGAGGACTATTCTTTTCTGGCTTGTGTAAACGACAAAGAGAGCCAACTTGCTGCAGTAGCCGAAAGAGCGTTTATTGCTTGCTTAGAGGGGGGATGCAGTTCTCCTATGGGGGCATTTGCCCAACTTTACGGAGAGGAATTATGTCTCAGCGGGTTTTATTATGATGAAGGGTCCAACACCTGTAAAAAAGGAAAAATACAGGGAATGGCAAGGGACGGTGAAGCCCTTGCGGCAGCATTGGCAAAGGAGTTAAAGGGAGAGGTATCAAATGGAAAGTAATCAAGGAAAGGTTTGGCTGGTTGGAGCAGGACCGGGAGATCCGGGACTGTTTACTGTAAAAGGCAGGGATGTTTTGAGTAGGGCGCAGGTTGTGGTTTACGATAAACTTGTAGGCCATGGCATTTTATCTTTGATGCCCTTGGATGCGGAAAAAATATTTGTGGGCAAAAGTTCGGGAAACCATCCCATACCCCAAGAGGAAATCAATGAAATTCTTTTGAGAGAGGCTTTAAAAGGGCGGCGTGTGGTCAGGCTGAAAGGCGGCGATCCTTTCTTATTCGGAAGAGGTGGGGAAGAGCTGGAACTTTTGGCAGACAACCACATTCCTTTTGAAATTGTTCCGGGCATCACTTCTGCCATCGCTGTTCCGGCATACAACGGCATTCCTGTCACCCACAGAGAGTTTGTCTCATCCCTGCATATTATTACGGGGCATGCCAGAAAAGGCGCAGAGGCAAACATAGACTATGAAGCGTTGGTAAGGTTAGAGGGTACATTGGTATTTCTTATGGGCGTTACGGCAATGAAACAAATCTGTGAGGGTCTTCTTGCAGCGGGAATGGCAGAAGATATGCCTGCCGCCATTTTGGAGAAAGGAACTACAGCACGTCAAAGGCGTGTGGTGGCTACCATCCGTACCTTGTGGGAAGAAGGCAAAAAAGCAAAGATTCAAACACCGGCAATCATCGTTGTGGGTAAAGTTTGTTCCTTGTCGGAAACCTTTGGTTGGGCGGAAAAACGACCCTTGGCAGGGCTGAAAATTGCGGTGACAAGACCCAAAGACAGACCATCGTACTTGGCGGAACAATTGGCGCTTTACGGTGCGGAAATTGTGCATTTGCCCACCATCAGAACAGAAGAAATAGAAGAGAACCAACCGTTGATTCAGGCCATGGAAAATAGGGACGACTATAGTTGGATCGTATTTACAAGCCCTGTAGGTGTAGAGATTTTTTTCAAAAAACTAAGAGCGCTTCGGGTAGACGTAAGAGCGTTAGGAAACATAAAAGTGGCAGCCATCGGTTGGGCTACCAAAGCAGCTATTGAGGAAAAAGGAATTCTTGTGGAACTGATGCCACCTGTTTACAATGGGGCATCTCTGGGGGAACTTTTGGCCGCCCGTGTTTCTGAGGAAGAAGGGAAGACGGGAGAAAGAAAGAAAATCTTAATCCCAAGGGCTGAAATGGGTGCAGAAGACTTGATAAAACCTCTTGCCAAGCACCAATTGGATTATGTAGATCTGCCCATTTACCAGACCTGTACGGAAGAACACAAAGGGTTCTTTGGAGAAGACATAGACTATGTGGCATTTACCAGTGCTTCCACCGTTTTAGGATTTGTAAAACTTTGGGAGGGACGACCTTTGGACAAGCTTAAAGCCGTATGCATTGGAGAGAGTACAGCAGCAGCGGCAAGAAAGCAGGGTATGAAGGTTTTGGTGGCGGAAATGGCAACCATGGACAGTATGCTCCAATGTTTCTTAAATTTCCATGCAAATGTGGAGTAGAGGAATACCTATGAATATTTCATTAATCGCTTTTACCCAAAATGGGGGAAGGCTTTGCAAGAAAATAGAAAAAAAATTAGTGGAAGATGGAAATCTTTGCACCTCTTTTTCTTTGGGAGAACACGTAGATTCTGAGGAATTTATCCGGGTTGAACAGGGGTTGTCTCAATGGGCGGAGACCGTCTTTTACAGGGAGGATGCGCTGATTTTTATAGGGGCTGCCGGGATTGCAGTCCGTGCCATTGCGCCCTATATCAGAGACAAAAGAAGGGATCCGGCGGTCATTGTAGCGGATGAAAAGGGTGCTTTTGTGATACCCGTGCTTTCCGGGCATATGGGTGGGGCAAATGGTCTTGCCACAAGGATTGCGGAAGGGGTGGGTGGCGTGGCTGTCATAACCACGGCAACGGATATTAACCATCAATTTGCAGTGGATGTTTGGGCTGCCAAAAATGGATTTTACATAGATAATATGAAAATGGCAAAGCAGATATCCGCCCACCTTTTGGCGGGAAAGGCACTGGGATTTTACAGCTATTACCCAATGAAGGATGGCCTTCCTACAGGATTTTTCCCCATGGAAAAACAGGAAGCACAGGCTATGGGTGGGGGGAAAGAAGTGGGAAGCTGCATTGTGTTGTCTCATGAATCTTTTGGTCAGACGGAAAATTTATTGCAACTGATACCCAAAACAGTGTATGTGGGCATGGGGTGTCGAAAAGGAATTCCACCGGAATGTGCAGAGGCTTTCCTGGGGGACACCTTAGAAAAATATGGTATCCGGAGGGAATCCATCGCCCTCATTGCTTCCATAGATTTAAAAGAAGAAGAAGAGGCTTTATGTCTTCTGGCAGCACAGTTGGCCGTCCCTTTTAAAACCTATTCCCCAGAAACCTTGTCAAAGGTACAAGGGGCGTTTACCCCCTCTGCATTTGTAAAAAAAACCACCGGTGTGGACAATGTTTGTGAAAGAGCAGCCGTCATGGGTAGCGGCGGCGGAAGGCTTATTTTAAAAAAAGAAAAGAGAGACGGCATGACCATTGCGCTTGCGTTGAAACCGCCCAAAATTACTTTTGAATAAAAATCCGGTCATGGATTGAAACAAAGGAGAAGCTTCATGAAAAAGGTATATATCATAGGAATCGGAATGGGGAACAAGGAAACCTTGACGTTGCAGGCTAAGAAGGCCATAGAGGGCTGTACAGTTTTAGCGGGTGCGGAAAGAATGGTAAACAGTTTTTTGAAAGAAGGGCAGAGGGCTAGATATGCCATTATGCCGGAAGCGCTCATTTCCGTCATTGAAGAGGAAAGGGCCACAGACATAGGCATCCTGATGTCGGGAGACCTTGGCTTTTTCAGTGGGGCGAAGAAATTGAGGCTGCTACTGGAAGAGAACTATGGGAGCCAAAGGGGAAACCGGGCGGTACAGGTTGTCTATCTGCCGGGGATCAGCACCCTGTCCTACTTTGCATGTGCATTGGGACTGTCCTGGGAAGATGCCAAAATCATCAGCCTTCACGGAAGAGAAGGGGAATTGGTAAGAGGTGCTCTCAGTGCAGATAAGACCTTTTTTCTTGCTGATTCCGGTGAAAATACACCGGGTGCCATTTGCAAGGAACTGACCCAATGGGGGCTAGGTGAGGCTAAGGTATTTGTGGGAGAACGCCTTTCTTATGAAGATGAAAAAATTACAGAGGGCAAGGCCAAGGACTTAGCAGGCCGAGGCTTTGATGGTCTCAGCGTGGTGATGGTGCTTCACGACCACAGCCAAAGAAGAGAAAAAATAACCCTTGGCATACAAGATGAAGCCTTTCACAGAGGGCAGGTGCCCATGACCAAGGAAGAAGTCAGAACCCTTACGGTATCAAAAATGAACCTTTGCAAAGGGGATATCCTTTACGATATAGGCGCCGGCACGGGATCTGTTTCCGTAGAAATGGCCATGGCTTGTCCTGAAGGGCAAGTGTATGCCATAGAAGTGAATCCTGAAGGGTTGGCGTTAATAGAAAAAAATAAAAAGGAATTTGCCATAAAAAATATGACCATTGTAGCGGGTCTTGCCCCTGAGGCACTGGCTTCTCTTCCGTCGCCAAAGGGTGCCTTTATAGGGGGTTCAAAGGGAAATTTAAATGAAATCATAGCCTGTCTTATTGAAAAAAATCCGGCTGTACGGGTGGTCATCAATGCAGTGACTTTGGAAACCCTCAGTGAAGCCACTTCTGCCATGAAAAAATATGGATTTGAAGAGGTGGAAATTGTGCAGATTGGCATTTCCAAAGCAAAAAAATTGGGAGACCATCATTTGATGTTGAGCCAAAATCCCGTATTTATCATATGGGCACAGGCAAAAGGATAAGGTGTCAAAATGACAAAAGCAAAGGTACCAAGAATTTTAATAGGAGCCACGGGAAGCGGTTGCGGAAAAACCACCCTGGTATGTGGTATTTTAAAAGCCCTCCAAAATCGGGGTATGTCCTTGGCTTCCCTGAAATGTGGCCCGGACTATATTGATCCCATGTTTCACAAAGAGGTGCTTGGGATTTCTTCGGGAAACTTAGATTTGTTTTTTATGGAGGAGAAAGGGTGTATCCGTGCTTTGTCAACCAATGCAGCAGAAGCACAGGCGGCGCTGGTTGTCATAGAGGGCGTCATGGGTTACTATGACGGCTTGGCGGGTACGTCTTACCGGGCTTCTTCTTATCATGTGGCACAGGTTACGGGCACGCCCGCTGTGCTGTTGGTAGATGGAAAGGGAAAATCTGTATCCATTCTGGCAGAAATCAAAGGGTTTTTGGAGTTGGAGGAAAACAGTGGCATCAAAGGCATCATTCTAAACAGGATGACCGCCCATATGTATGAGGAAATGAAGGGGCTCATAGAGAAACGATTGCCGGTAGTTGTTTTGGGCTATATGCCGGAAATGAAAGACTGTGTCTTGGAAAGTCGACACCTTGGCTTGGTGACCGCCCAAGAAGTGGGAAACCTTCAGGAGATTTTAGAGAAGATGGGCAAACAGTGCGAAAAAACTTTGGATTTAGATGCGCTCATTAAATTGGCCAATGAAGCGTCACCACTGCCTTCTTTTCCCAGCTCATATGGTGAAAAAGATACCGCCATTGGCATAGCCATGGATCCAGCCTTTTGTTTCTACTATAAAGACAATCTTCGTTTATTGGAAGAGCTGGGGTGTCGCTTGATCCCCTTCAGTCCTCTTAGAGATAAGGTCCTCCCCCCGGGAATCCAAGGTCTTTATCTGGGTGGGGGTTATCCGGAGCTGCATCTTCCACAGCTTTCAGAAAATCAGACCATGAGGGACAGCATTAAAAAGGCAGTGTCAGAAGGCATGCCTACCATTGCAGAGTGCGGTGGTTTTATGTATTTACAGGAGCACATCAAAGACAGAGAGGGCAAGGCCTACCCTATGGTAGGTGCCGTAGAAGGTGACAGCTTTTACCGAAATAAATTGGTGCGATTTGGATATGTAACACTGACGGCCAAGGAAGATACCCTTCTGTGTAAGAAGGGGGAGACCATCAAGGGGCACGAATTTCATTATTGGGACAGTACTGAAAACGGAGCCAGTTTTTACGCTGAAAAACCTTTAAGAAATAAGGGCTGGCACTGTGTAAAGGGAAATAAAACCTTGTATGCAGGGTATCCTCATGTGCATTTTGCTTCAAATGAAAATGGGGCAGAAAGATTTGTCTCTGCTTGTAGGGAGGCCAACCATGTATAGTAAGGAACCCTTGAAAGAAGCAGAAAAGAGAAGGCTTGGAAGCACTGCCGGAGGGCTGAAAAGAGGCATTACAACAGGCACTTGTGCGGCGGCGGCGGCAAAGGGTGCGGCTTATATGATGTTTGGCAAAATGGTGGAACAAGTAACCGTAGGTCTACCCGGGGGTATGGTGCTTGAAATAGAAGTGAACAGGGAGGAAGGGGAAGATGGAAAAGCATGTTTTGTGAAAAAATACAGTGGTGATGACCCGGATATAACAGCAGGGATGCGCATCTATGCACAGGTTTCATTGGAAAAAAATTTTGTGGGTGAACGAATAAAAATTTTAGGCGGAAGGGGGATCGGTCGTGTAACCTTACCGGGACTTGCCTGCAAGGTGGGAGAACCGGCCATCAATCCCGTGCCAAAAAAAATGATTGCGGAAAGTGTTCTTGAGGCCTTTCATGAACTTGGCTATCAAGGGGGTGGCGTGGTAACCTTATCCATCCCACAAGGTGAGATGTTGGCAGAGAAAACCTACAACCCAAGACTGGGGATCAAGGGTGGCCTTTCTATTTTGGGTACGGCAGGCATTGTAGAACCCATGAGCAGTCAGGCGCTGATTGATACCATCAAGGTGGAAATGGATGTGCGCAAAGAGGCAGGTGCCCACTATATCATCCTAACGCCGGGAAACTATGGCGCACAATTTTTAAAGAACACCTATGGGGAAGATGGATTTTACTCAGTGAAATGCAGCAATTTTGTAGGGGAAAGCTTGGATTATGCAGTAGAAAAAGGATTGAAAGGTCTTTTGTTTGTAGGGCATATAGGCAAACTTGTGAAAGTAGCGGCAGGCATTATGAATACACATTCTGCCTATGCAGACGGGCGAATGGAAATCTTGGCAGCCCATGCAGCCCTTTTAGGGGGAAGCAGGGCACTCATTGAGACAATCATGAGTAGCGTGACCACGGATAGGGCTTATGACGCCATTCAATGTGAAAGTCCCGCCCTTTGCGCCCAAGTTGTGGAGGCCTTACTGGAAAAAATAAAATTTCATATGGAGGCACGAACCAAAGGGTCCATGTTGATTCACGCCATCATGTTTTCCAATAAGGAAGGATTTTTAGGCAGTACAAAAGGTTTTGAACAAGATAAAATGCGATATTTTAAGGATTAAAAAAGCATGGGATGCGAAGGAGGAATATGATCAATTTTGTAGGGGCCGGGCCGGGCGCCATAGATTTAATAACCGTCAGAGGACAAAGGCTTCTTCAGGAAGCAGATGTTATCATTTATGCAGGTTCTCTGGTAAATCCGGAACTTCTTTCCATGGCAAAGAAGGAATGTGAAGTATATAACAGTGCCGCAATGACCTTAGAGCAGGTGATACAGGTTATGGAAAAAGGGGAAGCAGCGGGGAAAATGACCGTGAGACTTCATACGGGAGATCCCAGTATTTACGGGGCAATCAGAGAACAAATGGATCCCTTGGAGGAACGGGGCATTGCCTTTCAAGTCACACCCGGGGTCAGCTCATTTTGTGGTGTAGCCGCTGCATTGAACGCAGAATACACCCTTCCCAATGTATCTCAATCTGTGATTATTACAAGAATGGAAGGCAGGACGCCTGTACCGGAAAAGGAAGAAATGTCACTGTTGGCTTCTCACGGGGCGACCATGGCCATTTTTCTTTCCACAGGTCTTTTGGATGAATTGAAGGAAAGGCTGTTGGCGGGAGGCTACCGGGAAGATACGCCGGCGGCTATAGTCTACAAGGCCACTTGGCCGGAGGAAAAAGTGCTTCGTTGTGTGGTGGGAAACTTGCCGGAGACGGCAAAGGAAAACAACATTACGAAGACCGCTATGGTGGTGGTAGGCGGTTTTCTGGGAAACAGTTATGAACGATCCAAACTGTATGATCCCGCATTTACCCATGAATTTAGGGAGGCAACAACCCATGAATAAAATTTTTGTAATAGGACTTGGGCCGGGCGGATTGGAACAGGCCACGGAAAGAGCGATTTTGGCACTTGAATCCAGCCATACCATTGCAGGATATACGGTGTATATTGACCTGATTAAAGACCGTTTTCCCCAAAAGGAACTGCTCTCTACACCCATGACAAAGGAAGAGAATCGCTGTGCCTTGGCCATTGAAGCGGCGTTGACAGGAAAAATTGTCTCCATGGTGTGCAGCGGTGATGCCGGCGTCTATGGCATGGCAGGCCTTCTGTTGGAGCTTGTAGAAAGAAAAGGACTTGCAAAGGAAATAGACGTGGAAATCATACCGGGTATTACTGCAGCATGTAGTGGTGCGGCTCTTTTGGGTGCACCGCTCATACACGATTTTACGGTAATCAGTCTCAGCGATCTGTTGACCCCTTGGGCGCTCATTGAAAAGCGGCTGGCCTGTGCGGCTGTGGGGGATTTTTCTATTTGCCTTTATAATCCTTCCAGTATGAAAAGGCATGACTATCTGAAAAAAGCCTGTGATATTTTGCTCAACTATCGAAGTCCGGATACTGTGGCAGGCTATGTTCAAAATATAGGGCGCAGTGGGGAATGTGCCAAGGTAACGGATTTGAAAACATTGAGAAACATGGAAGTGGATATGTTCACCACCGTTTTTATAGGAAATTCTACTACCAAGAATCTAAATGGGAAAATGGTAACACCAAGGGGATATAAAGTTGAAGAAAGAGGCGAAGTTCATGGCTAATCCTTTTTTTCTGTGGATCTTGCCTCTGGCTCTTGGGTTTTTCTTGGATTTGTGCATAGGAGACCCCTATTTCCTGCCACATCCCATCCGACTCATAGGCTGGCTCATTGACAAAGGCGAGAAATTTACAAGGCGAATTTTACCTAAAACAAAAGGCGGTGAACTTTGTGGGGGTGCCATTATGGCAATGGCAGTTTGTGTGATTTGCTTCCTTGTACCATGGCTCATCTTGTGGGGGGCCTGTTTGATTCACCCCATAGTATGTATGGGGATGCACACGCTTTTTTGTTATCAGATTCTTGCAGTAAAATCTTTGAAAGATGAAAGCATGAAGGTGGAAAAAGGACTTTTGGAAAAGGATACTGAGAAGGCCAGATTTGCCGTGTCCATGATTGTGGGGAGAGATACCCAAGCACTTTCTGAAGAGGGAATGATCAAGGCAGCGGTGGAAACTGTGGCGGAAAACACGGCAGACGGTACGGTAGCACCCCTCTTGTTTATGGCCTTAGGAGGCGCTCCTTTGGGTTTCCTTTATAAGGCTGTGAATACCATGGATTCCATGATCGGCTATCGAAACCAACGTTATTTATATTTTGGTCGTTTTGCCGCAAGAATGGACGATGTGTTAAATTTTATTCCCGCAAGAGTGGCGGCCATCTTTATGATCGTGGCGGCCTTCTTCACGGGATTGGACGGGAAGAATGCCATGAAGATTTTTGTAAGAGACCGGTTGAATCATGCCAGTCCAAACAGTGGGCAGACAGAAGCCGTCTGTGCAGGGGCTTTACAGGTTATGTTGGCAGGGAATGCCGTCTATTTCGGTAAGCTTTATGAAAAGAAGACCATTGGTGATGATCGTAGACCTGTGGCGCCCGGGGATATCCATCTGGCGTGCCGTTTGCTTTATGGGACGGCAGGGATTACCTTTGCAATTTGTATGATAGGAATGGTGGGTGTGCAGTGGCTGTTTTGATTCATGGCGGAGATATTTATTCCCCAAGAGAAAAAATACGTGGAGAAATTTTGGACTTTTCGGCCAATATCAATCCTTTGGGGTTGCCTCCGGGTGTGCAGAGGGCAATAGCGGATACCATCCCTCTCTGTGTGAACTATCCGGATCCTCTTTGCAGGGCGTTGACAGCGGCAATTTCCGTGTCAGAAGCTGTGGAAAAAGAATGGATTCTCTGTGGAAACGGGGCGGCGGATCTGATTTTTCGTTTGGTATGGGCGAAAAAACCGAAAAAGGCAATTTTACCGGCACCCACCTTTGCAGAATATGAGTTGGCCTTAAAAAGTGTGGATTGTGACATAAGGTATTATGCCCTTGACAAAGAAAAGGGCTTTGCACTGGGAGAGGCGTTTCTCCACTGTATCCGTGAAGATGTAGATATTCTATTTCTTTGCAATCCCAACAATCCCACAGGGAAGTTGATCCCCAGAGCACTTTTGAAAAAAATTCTCATAAAATGCAGAGAGCAAAAAGTTTTATTGGTTATGGATGAATGTTTTATAGACTTTTTATGGACGCCATCTGCTTACACTATGGTAGGGGAAATTTCACAATATAAAGAGCTTTTTGTATTAAAAGCGTTTACAAAAAACTATGCAATGCCCGGCATTCGCTTGGGTTATGGCCTTTGCAGTGATTCTTTATTGCTTGACAAAATGGCTGAACAGGGACAACCTTGGAGTGTGTCTCTTTTGGCACAGGCGGCAGGGGTGGCAGCCTTGAAAGAAGAAGGCTATTTGGAAAAAATGAGGACGCTGGTCAATGAGGAAAAAAAATATTTGCAAAAGGCGTTGGCGGCACTGGGCATTAAAGCCTATCCACCGGCAGCAAATTATATTTTTCTGTATTTTTCAGAGGTCGTGGATTCTCGCAGCAATGAAGCCTTTCAAGAGGCCCTTCTGCAAAAAGGAATTTTAATAAGGGATTGCAGCAATTACAAAGGGTTGTCCTATGGGTACTACAGAGTAGCCATAAAGGACAGGGCGGCCAATGAAAAACTCATTGGGGCATTTCAAACAATGAAGGAGGATGAAACATGGCTAAGGCAATCATGATACAGGGAACCATGTCCAATGCGGGGAAAAGCCTTTTAACAGCTGGGCTTTGCAGAATATTTAAACAAGATGGATACAAGGTTGCGCCCTTTAAAGCACAGAATATGGCATTAAATTCGTTTATTACCAAAGAGGGTTTGGAAATGGGACGGGCGCAAGTGGTACAGGCCGAGGCGGCGGGCATTGAGCCTTCCGTGCTGATGAATCCTATTTTATTGAAACCCACCAACGATATGGCTTCACAGGTCATTGTCAATGGAGAGGTTCACAGCAACATGAACGCCAAAGAGTATTACGCCCATAAGCGTGAAATGGTGCCTGCCATTGAAAAAGCCTATGCCGCTTTAGATAAAATTTATGATATTATCGTGATTGAAGGAGCCGGAAGTCCGGCGGAAATAAACCTTCAGGAAAATGACATCGTCAATATGTTTATGGCACATCTTGCAAAAGCCCCCGTACTTTTGGCAGGAGATATTGACAGGGGCGGTGTATTTGCATCTCTCGTGGGCACCATGGCGCTGCTTTCTGAGGAAGATAAGAGACTGGTAAAAGGAACCATTATTAATAAATTTCGAGGAGACAAAACCATTTTGCAACCGGGTCTTGTCATGTTGGAAGAATACGTGGGGATTCCCACTGTAGGTGTGATTCCTTATCTTTCCGTAGATATTGATGATGAGGATAGCCTTACCCAACGATTTACAAGAAAGAACAAGGTGGCAACCATTGATATTGCAGTCATCAGACTGCCTAGAATTTCTAACTTTACAGACTTTAATGTATTGGAATATTCAGATGCAGTGAGCCTTCGATATGTAGGGGATCCGGGCATGTTGGGCGATCCCGATTTGATCATTTTGCCCGGCACGAAAAACACTATGGAAGATTTGCTTTGGATGCGGCAAAATGGCCTTGAGGCGGCAATCATCAAGCATGGCAGCAAGGGAAAGCCTATATTCGGAATCTGTGGTGGGTTCCAAATGCTGGGCATGGAATTGAGGGATCCTTACGGTGTGGAACATGGGGGCACGCTGTGTGGCATGGGACTTCTGCCCACTGTCACCGTGTTTGAAAAAGAAAAGACAAGAACACGGGTAGAGGGTTCCTTTACTACAGGGGGAAGGGGATATTTTGGGGAGTTGGACGGTGTGGATTTTGAGGGATATGAAATTCACATGGGACAATCAGAACCCATAGGGGGGGACAGCGCCCTGGATTATGCACCCCTTACCCAAATTACACGGGAGAATCAGGCGCCTTGCCGTAAGGAACAAGGTCTGTTTAAAGGGGCAATTTACGGCTCCTATATTCACGGTCTGTTTGACGGGGAAAATGTGGCAAAGACCATCATCGGAAGACTGCTTCAGGAAAAAGGATTGTCTCCCCAGGCGGCAGAGGGATTGGATGTAAAAGAATACAAGGAAAGGCAGTACGATTTGTTGGCAGAAGGTATGAGAGAAAATCTGGACATGGATGGAATCTATGAAATCTTAAACAAAGGGGTGTAGCATGAAAATTAATTTACAACAAGTAAGACCTGAAGATATTGAAAAGAGAAGTTTTCAACTGATTACAGAAGAGTTGGCAGGGAAATTCATTTTACCGGAGCAGGCGCCTATTGTAAAACGTGTCATTCATACTTCGGCGGATTTTGAGTATTACGATACCATGAAATTCTCGGAAGATGCTGTGGAGCGTGGTATAGAAGCCATAAAAAAGGGGGCATCCATTGTGACGGATACCCAAATGGCAAAGGCGGGCATCAACAAAAAGGTGCTGGGACAATACGGCGGAACCGTTCACTGCTTTATGGCAGATGAAGATGTAGCGGCAAAGGCCAAGGAGAATGGAACCACCAGAGCCACGGCATCTATGGACAAAGGGGCAGAATTAACAGGGCCTATTATTTTTGCCATAGGAAATGCACCCACCGCTTTGGTAAGGTTGTATGAACTGGTGGAAGCGGGGAAGATTGCGCCGGAATTGATTATCGGTGTGCCTGTAGGGTTTGTCAATGTGATAGAATCAAAGGAATTGATTTTAAATGGACAGACGCCCTATATAGTAGCAGCTGGGCGTAAAGGCGGAAGCAATGTGGCGGCGGCCATTTGCAACGCACTTTTGTATATGATTCGGGATGAAAAAAAATAAGAAAAGGACAAGGAAGGAAGCTAACATATGGAACTATTAAAAAGAGCAAGAAGAATCAGAATGGATGAAAACATAAGAAACATGACAAGGGAAACCAGGCTTTCAGCAAGTTCCCTGATTTACCCTTTGTTTATAGAAGAAGGCAAAGACATTATCAGGGAAATTAAAACCATGCCGGGTCAAAAACGATACAGCCCCGATACCATGGGAGAGGCACTTTTGGAAGCAGAGCGGGCAGGCGTAAAAAATATTATGTTCTTTGGCATTCCCAAGGAAAAGGATGAATGTGGCAGCCAAGCCTACGCGGAACATGGCATTGTCCAACAGGCTCTTTCCATTGCAAAAAAAGAGTTCCCGTCTTTATGCCTGATCGGGGATGTGTGTATGTGTGAATACACCTGTCATGGTCATTGTGGAATCCTAAAAGGGGATACGGTAGATAACGACAAGACACTCCCATTTATGGCAAAAATAGCGGTTTCTCAGGCAGTGGCAGGGGCGCATATGGTGGCACCCTCTGATATGATGGACGGCAGAGTATTGGAAATCAGGAGGGCTTTGGATGAAGCGGGATTTGAAGACATTCCAATTATGTCCTATGCAGCAAAATACGCATCGGCATTTTACGGCCCCTTTAGAGATGCGGCGGGATCGGATCAGTTTAAGGGTCACAGAAAGACTTACCAGATGGATTACCACAACAGAAGAGAAGCACAAAAAGAAGTGTTTACAGACTTGGAAGAGGGCGCCGATATGGTTATGGTAAAACCGGCACTTTCTTATTTGGATATTATCAGAGAGGTAAAGGATCGAACCAACGTTCCCGTAGCAGCATACAGCGTAAGCGGCGAATATGCCATGATCAAAGCGGCGGCACAAATGGGGATGATGGATGAACAGGGGCTCATTGCAGAGACCACAACCTCCATTTACAGAGCGGGCGCAGATATGCTGATTACATACTTTGCCAAGGAAGCCGCACGGATGATAGGGGAAGGTCGTATCGGTTAACAGTAAAAAAAGACATGGCCAGTGGTCATGTGCATGATTCATAAATAAATAGATAGATTGCAGTAGAGAGGAGTTTCGTTATGAGTATCAACACTGAAAGATCAAAGCAGCTTTTTGAGGAAGCACAAAAGTATATACCCGGTGGTGTAAACAGCCCTGCCAGAGCCTTTCGGGCGGTGGGCACAACACCCAGATTTATAGAAAAGGCAGACGGACAATTTATTTTTGACGTAGATGGAAACGCATATATTGATTATATCGGCTCTTGGGGGCCTATGATTTTAGGAAATAATCATCCCGTGGTGAGAGAGGCTGTGGCGCAAACCATTATAAATGGACTCAGTTACGGTGCGGCAACAGAGGCTGAAGTTGTCATGGCAAAGTTGGTATGTGAATTGGTACCCTCTTTTGAGATGGTGCGCATGGTGAATTCAGGGACAGAAGCCACCATGTCGGCACTTCGGGCCGCAAGAGGGTACACAGGAAGAAATAAAATTATGAAATTTGAAGGGTGCTATCATGGGCACAACGACAGCTTATTGGTAAAGGCAGGGTCAGGGCTTATTGCAGAAGGTGGGACACCTGACAGTGCCGGCGTGACACCGGGGTGTGCAAAGGATACGCTGACTGCCATTTACAACGATTTTGCCAGTGTAGAAAAATTGTTTGCCCTTCATAAAGGGGACATTGCAGCGTTGATTGTAGAGCCTGTGGCAGCCAACATGGGTGTTGTATTGCCAAAAGAAGGATTTTTGAAGCAACTGCGGGAAATTTGTGATGTCAACGGTACCGTGCTCATCTTTGATGAGGTGATTACAGGATTCAGACTGGCTCTGGGTGGGGCACAGCAATTATTTGGCATTACACCGGATTTGTCTACCTTTGGCAAAATCATCGGCGGCGGTATGCCTGTAGGCGCCTATGGAGGAAAGGGAGAAATTATGGAAGTTGTGGCACCCATGGGACCTGTCTACCAAGCGGGAACTTTAAGCGGAAATCCGGTTGCTATGGCGGCGGGTATTGCACAGCTTACCTACTTAAAAGAAAATCCCAACGTGTACCAACGTATAAACCAACTGGGGGAACAATTATTTTCCGGACTTGAAAAGATTGTAAAATCGACCCACATGCCTTGCACCGTAAACCATATAGGTTCCATTGGGACTTTGTTTTTCACCGCTGAAAAGGTGACAGACTTTGCATCCGCAAAGACGGCGGATTTACAGCAATATGCCAAGTATTTTCTTCATATGATCAACAATGGCGTCTATTTTGCACCGGCTCAGTTTGAAGCCATGTTTCTTTCAGCGGCGCACCGGGAAGAAGATATAAAAAATACATTGGAAGAGGCTGCAAAATTTTTCGGACAATAGAAACTGAGAAAAAATGGCGGAAAGGTGTGAGAGATTCTTTCGCACCTCCGCCCAGCAGCTCATAGGGAGGTAAAAAATGGAAAAAGACTGGAAAGATAAACATTTTTCTTTTTTTAGCAACAGAGAATGCGAGTATTTTCCTTGCCATAAGACGAATACGCCGGAAAGGTTTAACTGTTTATTTTGTTATTGTCCCCTCTATGCCTTGGGCACGGAATGCGGGGGGGATTTTGTTTACACAGAGAATGGCATTAAAAACTGTAGCGCCTGTATGGTTCCTCATGAAAAGGATTGCTATGGAGACATTCTTGACAAATTAAGTGAGATGACAGAAAGGAAATGAACTATGGATTTCATGGATTGGGAAAAAATGACAGAGCAAGAACTTAAAAAGTTGCTTGGGGAAATAAAACCATTGGATCAAGTTGCAATGGCGGAAGCAGAAAGACGCCAACTTTTATTGGCAAAACCACCGGGCAGTCTTGGAAGGCTAGAGGACATTTCCATACAAATAGCGGGGATTACGGGTCGTGTGATCAATGACATGGACAAAACCTGTATTGCCATTATGTCTGCAGATAACGGGGTGGTTTCTGAGGGCATTTCCTCTGCACCCCAAGGGGTAACCTTGGCACAGACCATTAATTTTACAAGAAGAATTACGGGTGTGGGGTCCCTGGCAAAACATTTTGGCATAGATTTGCTGGTAGTGGATATGGGCATCAATGGAGAGGTTCCGCCGGCGCTTCTCACAAAGGAGATGAAAGGGGTGGATGCAGGTGACGGTGCAGGGCTTCGATTTGTCAATCAAGTTGTAGACAGAAAACTGGGCCCGGGAACGAAAAATTTATCCAAGGAACCGGCCATGAGTCCCAGGCAAGTGTTGCAGGGCATTGCAACGGGCATAGAGGCGGCATCTCAAATCAGTGCCATGGGTTACCATGCCTTTGGTGTGGGGGAAATGGGAATCGGAAATACCACCACCAGTGCCGCTGTGCTTTCAGCATTGACAGGCCTTCCCGGGAAAAGTACAGTGGGAAAAGGCGGTGGAATCACCCAAGAGGCTTTCTTAAAAAAAATAGCCATGGTAGACCAGGCGATTTTGCGAAACGGGTTGGGTTCTGATGGGTGCGGAAAGGTGGATGTTCTGGAGGTTCTTGGGAAAGTAGGCGGTTTTGATATCGTTGCTATGGTGGGTGCCTTTATAGGCGCAGCCATTTATCGAATTCCCGTTGTAATTGATGGCTATATTTCCGTGGTGGCCGCTTTGGCTGCAGTCCGGTTAGCACCTGAGGCAGGGGCGTTTATGGTGGCTTCTCACGCATCGTGGGAGCAAGGGTACCGCATAGCAATTCATGAATTGGGCATGGAGCCCCTATTTTCCCTTGGGATGCGCCTTGGAGAAGGAAGCGGCTGCCCCTTTGCCTTTCACGTAATGGAAGGTGCTTGTGCTGCCATGAGCGGTATGGCCTTGTTTTCTGAAGCTGAAATAGATGATGCCTATTTGGCAGAAATCAGGGCGGACAGCAAAAACTGTTTTTAAATTCGTGTGTCAGAGAGAAGGAGCCATAAAATGAACCTATTGATCAGTGGAGGCTGTAAAAACGGGAAGTCCTATTATGCACAAAGACGGGCACAGAGCATGCATAAAGAATTGGTACGGAGGATGGGTGCTGAAGCGCCGCCCCTGTACTATCTGGCGACCATGGAGCCAAAGGATGAGGAAGACGTAGCAAGAATTAAAAGGCATGTAGAAGAACGAAAGGGATGGGGTTTTACCACCATAGAAAAAGGTCGTGATCTTTGTGCTTGTTTAAAAAAAGAAGGGGAAAATGAACAAGAAGGTCTTGCAGATCCCAGGGGGGTATTTTTGCTGGACAGTGTAACCGCTCTTTTGTCCAATGAAATGTTCGGAGGGGATGGCAGTTTTCAAATTTCTGCGCCTGAAAAAGTGGCAGACTCCCTTTTCACGTTTGCAAAAATGACAGGAAATGTGGTGTTTGTATCTGATTATATCTATTCAGATGCCGGCCACTATGAGGCACTGACAGAGAAATACAGAGAGGGTCTTGCCTATGTGGACAGAGTGCTTGCAGGCTGTTGCCAGCAAGTAATCGAAGTGGCATATGGGACTGTAAACTATTTTAAAAATGAAGGTGGTGGGGAAGTTGAACTATAAAACTGCTTTTTTCATGGCATGGGGCAATTTTCTGTCTATCCCCTGTCCGTCAAAAAAATGGAATCCGGAGGAACGGGATCTCATGTTGGTGTTTCTTCCTGTAATAGGACTTGTGATCGGTGTTTTATGGTGCCTTATTTGGGTACTTTTAAAGAAGCTGGGCATTTCTTTTTATATAGACGCAGCAATTCTCACCCTATATCCTTTTGTTGTAAGTGGGCTGATGCATCTTGACGGATTTATGGATTGCTGTGATGCCATCCTTTCAAGGAAACCCCTTGCGGAAAGGCAACGTATACTGAAAGATTCCTCAGTGGGTGCGTTTGCTGTGGTTTCTGTCCTTATGCTGTTTATGATGCTTTACAGTGCAATGTGCGCCCGGCTTCAATCTGACAGCAGTGGTTTTATGGCGGTTCCTTGGGATTTTATGGTACTCTTATGGATACCGGCGGTGACAAGAGCCTTATCGGCAAGGGCTGTGCTCATAAAGAAATCCATTGGCCATAGTCAGTATCAAGATTTGCCAAAGGGAAAGAAAAAAAAATACGGGCGTGTGTGCCTTGCCATGGCGGTTTTTGTACAGGTGATTCCATTGCTCATTATTTTGAAAAATCCAAGTGATCTTTTTGGCACGGGCAAATGGCTGCTGTTGCAAAATTTTTTACTCATCTTTGTTGTGGTGAATGTGGTTCACTATGTGGCTTTAAAATTTTGCACAAAACAACTGGGGGGTATGAGCGGAGATATTTCCGGATTTGCCATTACTGTGGCAGAATTGGCGGCGGTGATCATGTTGGGCATCCTATAAGACAGAAAGTGAGAGAGTATATGAATTTGATTTTTGGAGGGGCGTATCAAGGGAAGCTGGATTACGCAAAAAAAGCGTTTCACTGCCAAGAGGAAGATGTATTTCATTGTATATCTACAAACCCTAAGGCTGATTTCACAAAAAAAATAATTGACAAAACAGAAGACTTGGTTCTTGCATGTGTCAGAAATGAAATGGATGCCAAAGACTACTTTGAAAAAAACAAAAGGCTTTGGCAAAATGCTGTAATTATATGTTGTGATATTTCCCAAGGCATTGTGCCCATGGAACGGGAGTATCGGGAATGGAGAGAGATGACAGGGCGGCTTCTCACTTATCTGGGTGAAGAGGCTGAGACTGTGGTGCGGATTTTTTGCGGATTACCCCAGGAGGTAAAAGGATAAAAAATCTTTCTATGGGATTTTACCCAATGGCATCCTGTCAGTACGCCGGAGGAAATGGAGGGCAAAACAGATAAATGGAAAAAACGGAAAGATGGTGCATACACCTGATCAGACATGGAGAAACAGAAGGCACTGTAAACAAACTTTACTATGGAAGCAGCGATTTGCCATTGACGCCGGAGGGTGTGGATGCATTGAGAAAATTGGTAGAGACAGGGATTTATCCCAAGGGTGAAAATGCTGTGATGTATACTTCGGGGCTGCTGAGAACAGAGCAGACCTTTGCACTCATTTATGGGGATCGGGAACACCATGTGTTAGAGGAATTTCAAGAACTTGACTTTGGGGAATTTGAAATGAAATCTCATCACATGCTTTTGCCGGATCAAAGGTATGTTGCATGGATGGAAGATCAAACGAGGAAGATGCCGCCCCCCGGCGGAGAAAGTTTTCAGACCTTTGAAGACAGAATAGAAGCAGGTTTTGAGAAACTAAAGGGCGGTCATAAGGAAAGAAAAGAAAAATCGGGAGAGGCCGGCCACAAGGAGAACGTGGTTGTGGTGTGCCATGGGGGTGTGATCGCTACGTTAATGATAAAATTGTTTCAGGAAGAGAAACACTTTTATCAGTGGTTGCCTGAAACAGGCCACGGTTATACCATCACCATGGAAGGTGAAAGAGGGCTGGGCTATCAGATATTTTAAAAAAAAGCATCGGAAGTTCCCTCCGATGCTTTCGTATTTTATTTATTTGATCCTGGCCGGAGTTGTACCTACACCACTACAAAGGTTATAGGCATCTACCGCCAAACTGTATTCCAACAGCCCATTGGATTGAGCCAGTTGTGCTTTGAAAAGACCCAACTGTGCACCGCTGACATCGGGCAAGGTGCCCATGCCAACATCATATTGAAGTTGTGCCAATCGGACGGCTTCTTTTGCGCTTGCTACGGATTTGTTGCTGCTTTGGATGCTGGTATAGGCATCATTTACAGCGGCATAAGCAGTTCTCACGTCTTTTTCCACGGTGAGGGGTGCGTTTTTATAAGCGGTGTCTGCCAATAAAATGCCCATCTGTGCATTCAGGTATTTGGCAGAATTTGTAGGATAAGCGGCATAAGTTTTCGCATAAATGGTGGCCATATCCAAGTCGAATTTTGCACTGACAATTTCGTTTCGATTCTTTAAGGCATCCCCAATGGAAGCCTGCAACGTTTTCGTAGGCATGGGCGATTCTTTCAGTGTGTCTGTAAGAGAGAGCACCTGCATCAGGTTAAAGCCCATAAACTGATTAAAGCCCATTCTCATGGCAGCAAGACCGTTGCTGGCCTTTCGAAGGGAATCCTGGGCCTCTGTAACAGACATCTCCGCTTTTAGTACGTCGTTTTTAGACACGGTACCCACTTTTAATTTCAACTGTGTATTGGATAGCAATTTTTGACTCAGAGCCAAATTTTCTCTGGCTAAGATGACTTGATTTTCCATGTCCTTTAGCTTAAAGTAATTTTCAAAGGTGCTGGTCTTTAAGGCATTGAGTTCGGACTGGTAATTATTTTCTGCCTGTGCAGTGGCAAAATCCCGATTGGCTCTTGCCATGTCTTTATTTGCAGGGTCGTAAGAAACAAATTCGCCGGCTTTGCTGGCTCTCTCCAATTGGTTTAGATCCTGTACAGATTCACTATATCCCTTTGATACAGCCTCTGCACTCTTTTTGTTCAGCACAGCCATCTTTGCCCCCGGGCTGTCTGCAAGTACTTTTTTATAAGCGGCATCCAAAGAGAGCTTTATAGGAATGTTTACATTGACCGCTGTCTGTGTCGTGGTCTGATCTGCAGCAAAGGCTACAGAACTGCATCCAAAAATCATGGCTGCAGATAAAATGACGGATACTAATTTTTTCATTTCAATCTCAAATCCTTCCTCTTTTGTTTTGATGTGGTTTTTTCTTTGTCGGGCATTTCTCCCGAGACTACCCCATTCACCTAGCGGAGTCTTTGGCAACTCGTCAAAGCCGTCTGTGAATCCTTTAATTTTACTACCTAGGGCGGTTCATGTCAATGTGTTGGTCGGGAAATTACTTGGGCAAAATTTTAGTGGAGTCATTGTATTTTCCATAAATGAATGGTATTATTTTGATATAACAAGGAAAAATTTTGGATTACCAAAAGAACGTAGAAAGGGAAACATGCAAACATCCAAGAAAAAAACGGATTATGAAGCAAAACTTCTAATGAGAGCCTACTCTGAAAAGGCAAAGATGGGCATACAGACGGAAAGTGCTGTGAATCAGCAGGGGAAAGTTCATATTGTACCAAAACTAGTGATAGAATCTGCTTCGGTTTTTTTAGAGATGACCCTGGGTATAGAACGACAATATGTTGTAAAAAGTATGCAGAGTTTTTGTCAAAACATGAAGAACGGCGAAATCGTCAACTATGGAAAACAGTTGACCCTACTCCATCAAATGAAAGTTTTTCATGAGGATGCAAAACCTCTGGTTCGATTTATTATGAACCGTTATGATGAAGCGCAGAACCTTGTGGGTAATCGTTACAACTATTACACCAATATGGATGGGCTTTATTCTCGTGGAAAAAAGGGCATGAAATTATCGCCGGCGGCGGTAGATGATTTTTTAGCCATGTACAGGAATCAACGAATCACAGTAAACTTTTCCGGATTGCATGATGAACGGGAAGAATATATAGCCAATTTAAGGGAAGGAAACCCGAAGATTGACATTTATGTGGAGGAGAAAAGGGGAGAGGAAAGCTTTCTCTTTCAAACGGGAAAAATAAAATTTTTGGAAGGTGCGGCCCATTTATATTTGATTTTTAAAGAGATGGATCAAGAACAGGATACCATTCTGTGGCAGTGCGATGAAGAATATAGAGAGCGTATGAAACCGTTTATTCACGCCATAGGAAAAGGTGGAAGTGAATTTACAGTGGATAAAGAAGATATGGCGGATTTTTGTGGAGAGGTGCTTTCGGAAGTTCGGGAAAACATTCATTTGAGTGGAGATGTAGACCTTTTGTCTGCCTATATTCCACAGGAAATGACGCCCATCATCTGTTTAGACTGTCCCCAAGGGAACGTGATTACGGCCGTCGCTTTATGCCGCTACGGAAACGTGGAGATTGACTTGTATAATACCCAGGCAAACCTTCGGTTTCATGAGCAAACGGGTGGAGAAACGCTCATTGTTCGGGATACAAAAGGGGAGTTTCGCATTAAAATGGAATTGTCCCGATATTTTGACGGATACCATAGAGCGTATGGTGCACTGTTTTTCGATGGAGACAATGATCGTGTCTTTGATTTTGTGAGAAATGGAGCACCCGCCCTTTCTGAACTGGCAGAAATTAGGGCAACCGACCGATACAAGCGCATTGGTGTTTCACCCACACCCAAACTTTCTGTGGGTATTAGCCTGGAAGGTGACTTGTTAAAAGTCAAGTTTGACATGGAAGAATTTTCTGTGGATGAACTGATGGATACCTTGGTGCAATATAAGGCGAGAAAGAAGTATCACCGTTTAAAAAACGGACAATTTATTGCCCTTGAAGAGGAGGATTTCCGAGAAATTTTACAGCTTACGGAAGCTTTAAAATTGACAAAGGGGGACATTGAGAAGGGAAAGCTAAATATTCCCAAGTACAGAGCCATGTACTTGAATGGGATTTTGAAAAATTCCCATGCCATTCACTTTGAGAGGGACAGCCGATTTCGCAGTTTAATTCGAGAAATGGGGTCTGTAGAGGACAGCGATTACGAAGTGCCCAGCAGTTTGCAAACCATTATGAGAGACTACCAGAAGATGGGATTTCGTTGGCTGAAAACCATGAAAAATTTTGGATTTTCCGCTATTCTGGCAGACGATATGGGTCTTGGGAAGACCTTGCAGGTGATTTCTTTGTTAGTGGATCATGTGGAACACCAACAAAACCCAATGTGTGTAAACCAGGTGGCTTTGGTGGTCTGTCCGGCATCTCTTGTTTTAAATTGGGAGAAGGAAATCCAAAAATTCACACCCCAGTTGCGAGCCACGCCGGTGATTGGCACGGCTGCTGAGCGAAAACGGATTTTAGCGGAATGTGCCGGCGAAAACCCGCCTCATGTGCTGATTACGTCTTATGATCTGTTAAAGCGGGACATTATGCATTATGAGAATATGACTTTTGATTATCACATTATCGATGAGGCGCAGAACATTAAAAATCACAGTACGCAAAATGCAAAAGCGGTAAAAGCCATTAAAAGTGTCACAAGATTTGCACTTACGGGAACGCCCATTGAAAATCGTCTCAGTGAGCTTTGGAGTATCTTTGATTTTCTCATGCCTCAATATTTTTACGGATATGCGCAATTTAAAGAGCGTTATGAAAAGGCCATTATCAAAGACGGGGATGAGCAGCAGATGAATTTACTGAAAAAACAAGTGGAACCTTTTGTTTTGCGTCGGCTAAAATCCAGTGTATTGAAAGAATTGCCGGAAAAATCGGAAAGTGTAGTCTACGCCAAAATGACAGGGGAACAGAGAAAGATCTATATGGCAAATTTGGCAAAGGTAAAGTTAGAAATTGGGAAAAAATTCGAAGAAAATGAGGGAAAAAGCAAGTTTATGATCTTAGCCCTCTTGACGAGACTTCGGCAAATTTGCTGTCATCCGGCTCTTTGTTATGAGGATTATCCACTGGTCAATAAGGATGGGAGCTTAGGATCGGGCAAACTGGAAACCTGCATGGAGTTGGTAAAAGAAGGGGTAGAAGGTGGGCATAAAATCCTCCTGTTTTCACAGTTTACCTCTATGCTGGATCTCATTAAAAAACAGTTGACAAAGCTGGCCATTCCCCACTATATCCTGACAGGAAGCACGCCCAAAGAAAAGCGAATGGAAATGGTGGAGACTTTTAATGAAAACGATATTTCCGTATTTCTTATTTCTCTGAAAGCCGGTGGAACCGGGTTGAATTTAATCGGTGCCGATGTGGTCATTCATTATGACCCATGGTGGAATTTGGCGGCTCAAAATCAGGCCACTGACCGAACCCACAGAATCGGACAGAAGAAGAGCGTGCAAGTCTACAAACTCATTGCAGAAGATACCATTGAGGAAAAGATTTTAAAATTGCAGGAGAGTAAAGTAGAACTGGCAGAGTCTGTAATCGGAGAAAACAGCGGGCTGATAGAAAAGATGACCAGGGAGGAACTGTTGGCATTGATATAGGTGGATGATTATGATAAAATAACCTGCGTGAAGTTATTTTATAGATTGTGTGCACCGCAGATGCGATGTGGCGAAGTTTATCATAAAATGAGAGATTGTTATGATAAACCCTTCATAAAGAGAGGAAATCAGGTATGTCCATTATAGATTTAATGAAAAAGAAAATTTTAGTGGCCGATGGTGCTATGGGTACGATGTTACAGAAGGAAGAACTGGTCATGGGTTCCATTCCGGAACTTTTGAGTTTTTCTCATCCTCAAGTGATAAAAGATATTTACAAGCAGTATTTTCATGCCGGCAGTGATTTTGTCTGCACCAATACCTTTGGGGCAAATGGAATCAAATTAAAAGATGGGCCTTATTCGGTAGCGGAAGTGGTGGGACAAGGGGTAAAAATTGCAAAAGAAGCGGCTGAAGAAGCGTTTTTGTTGCAATCAAAGGAAGGGGTTGCGGCAAGTGAAGTTTTTAAAAAATATGTAGCCTTGGATGTTGCGCCCTTGGGAAGGCTTCTGGAACCTGTTGGGGACATGACTTTTGACGAAGCCTGTGATTTATTTAAGGAACAGATTGAAGCAGGGGCACAAGCAGGTGCAGACCTGATTCTTTTAGAGACCTTTACCGATATTTACGAAATGAAAGCAGCCGTTATTGCGGCAAAAGAAACTTGTGGGTTGCCTGTATTTTGCTCCGTCACGTTCCAAGAAAATGGACGTATGCTTATGGGCACGGATCCGCTGACCATGGTGAACATTTTACAGGATTTGAATATTGATGCTTTAGGCGTCAATTGTTCCTTGGGACCCAAGCAGATGATTCCCATAGTTTCCGAAATTTTAAAATATGCAAGGATTCCCGTTTTGGTACAGCCAAATGCGGGCATGCCAAAAGTGGTAAATGGGGTGACAACCTACGATGTGACGGCAGCAGAATATACAGAAGCCATGATGGAAATGGTGAAGATGGGTGTATCCGTCGTAGGTGGATGTTGTGGGACAACCCCTGATTTTATCGGGATGATGACGGAAGAACTAAAACGTATATCACCAATAGGCGATTTGAAATCGGCAGGTGGTTTCCATGAAGGAACGAAAGACTGGATACCTTTTCATCAGCAACAGATGGCAAAGGTGGCACCCATGACAGCGGTCAGTTCTTCTTCAAAGACGGTTATTTTAGATGAGCGAATTCGACCCATTGGGGAACGAATCAATCCTACGGGAAAGAAAAATTTAAAGGAAGCTTTGCGAGAAAATCGCCTGGAATACATAGAGTCGGAAGCCTTAAATCAAGTGAATGCCGGTGCGGAAATTTTAGATATCAATGTAGGTTTGCCCGAGATTGATGAAACCCAGATGATGATTCATGTGGTAAAGCGCGTGTCTTCGTTGGTTGCGACACCTTTGCAAATTGACAGTGCCAATGCACAGGTTGTGGAAGCTGCGGTGAGAATTTACAACGGGAAGCCTTTGATCAACTCCGTAAATGGGAAGCAGGAAGTCATGGACGCCATTTTTCCCATTGTGAAAAAATATGGGGCTTGTGTCATTGCATTGACGCTGGATGAAAAGGGTTTGCCGGAAAATACAGCGGAGCGTGTGGAAATTGCCGGAAAAATCATCAATGAGGCAAAAAAATATGGCATTGAAAGTCACCGAATCATTGTGGACTGTCTCACGTTGACCGTATCTGCCCAGCAAAATGCGGGACGAGATACCTTGGAGGCCATCCGTCAAATCAAGGAAAAATTTGGGGTAAAGACCACCTTAGGAGCAAGTAATATTTCTTTTGGATTGCCTCAAAGAAAACTTTTAAATGGCACATTTTTGGCCATGGCTTTAGAAGCCGGGTTGGATGCACCCATTACAGACCCTACGGTGGAGGAATACATGGACACCATCAGGGCATTTGAAGCTTTAAGCGGCAAAGATGTAGAGTCTCAGGATTATATTCGTATTGAAGGCGCCAAGGATTCTGGCGGAGCATTCAAGGGAAAAGCGGATGGGAAGGTTCTTGGAATAAAGAAGGACATGGGACGCAAAGAAGAAATGGATGGGCTGGATGAAATCATTCAAAGGGGGCAGACCGAGAAGGCCGCTGCCGTTACAGAAGAGTTGCTAAAGACAAAGGAACCTTTGGAAATCGTGGAAACTATGATTATTCCTGCCCTTGAAAAGGTGGGAAAAGAGTATGAAACAGGCGAAACCTATTTGCCGCAGCTGATGAAGTCTGCGGATACGGTGAGTCAAGCTTTTGTAGTTTTGAAAGCGGCCATGAAAAAATCCGGGGAAAGGATGTCCTATGGAAAGATTGTCATGGCAACGGTAGAAGGAGATATTCACGACATTGGCAAAAACATTGTGAAAGTTTTGCTGGAAAATTACGGTTATGAAGTGATTGATTTGGGCAAGGATGTGAAGATTGAAAGGGTTGTGGCAGAGGCAAAAAAACATGGTGTCAAAATGGTGGGTCTCTCCGCATTGATGACGACCACGGTAGCCAATATGGAGAAGACCATTTTGGCCTTGCGGGACGACGGAAACCATTGTGTAATCGCTGTGGGCGGAGCCGTGCTGACGGAAGATTATGCAAAGAAAATCGGGGCAGACTACTACTGTAAAGATGCAATGGATACGGTACGTGTGGCAAACCGTATTTTTAAATAGGAAAGAGGAATGAACATGGAAAGACCGAGTTGGGACGAGTACTTTATGGAAATTGCACTGTTGACGGCAAAGCGATCCACCTGTATGAGAAGGCATGTGGGTGCGGTGATTGTAAAAGAAAACAGGATTATGTCCACAGGATATAACGGTGCACCTATGGGTATCAAGCACTGTGAGGAAAGAGGCGGCTGTCTCAGAGAACAATTAAACATCCCTTCAGGGGAACGACATGAACTTTGCATGGCACTTCATGCAGAACAAAATGCCATCATCCAGGCGGCACATTTAGGGCAGAGCGTTGCAGGGGGCACCATTTATGTGACCCATCAGCCCTGTGTTATTTGCGCAAAAATGATTATTAATGCGGGCATTAAGCGAATTGTGGTGAAAGAAGGGTATCCGGATAAACTGGCGATTGAGATTTTAAAAGAGGCCGGTCTCACCGTAGAGAGACAATAACACCACCAATTATTTGAAAGGGGCAAGTAATGAATCATCTTTTATTGACATTTTTAACAGCATTTCTGCTGGCGTTAGTATTTACGCCCATTGCCATAAAAATTGCACCACATATTGGTGCCATTGATATTCCAAAGGACAACAGAAGAATGCACACAAAACCCATGCCACGTTTCGGCGGCATGGCTATTTATATTGGAACCGTTAGCGCTATGCTTTTGTTTATGCCCATAGACACCAAACTTTTGGGCGTGATTGCAGGGGGAACCTTAATTTTCATTGTGGGGATTATCGATGATTTAAAGGGCATGCCCGCAAAAGTAAAACTCCTATGTCAAATTGTCTGTGCGTTGATTCTGTTTCAGTTCAGCGTGAGAATTTCAGGAATTGCCCACCCCTTTACAGAAGGGTACATTGCATTTCCCTGGATTATCAGCTTGATCATCACAGTGGTTTGGATTGTGGGCATTACCAATACAGTGAATTTAATCGATGGTTTGGACGGGCTTGCGGGGGGCGTGGCTTTTATCGCATCCCTGTGCATCGCATACACTGCCTATATTTCCGGCTATGCTGAGATTTCCATTGCCATGTTGGCTATTGCAGGGAGTTCTTTGGGATTCTTGCCTTATAATTTTAATCCGGCAAAGATTTTTATGGGAGACGGTGGATCGCTCTTTTTAGGGTTTATGTTGGCCAGCCTTTCGGTAATGACACCTGTAAAGGGCGCCACCATGTTGGCCATGGTCGTACCTGTACTGGTTTTGGCTTTGCCTATTTTTGATACGGCCTTTGCTATTTTAAGAAGGCTGGTGAATAAAAGACCCATTATGGAGGCAGACAAAGGTCACTTGCATCATAGAATTATGGCGGTGGGCTTAGGCCAAAGGCGAACGGTACTGACCCTTTATGGAATCAGTGGGGTTATGGGCGTGGCAGCCATTCTTATGAGTAGAGACTTATTCATAGAATCAGGCTTATTGGTGCTCATTGCAGCCACCTTTATTTATGTGTTTATAACAGACCGCAGTTCATCGTCTGTGAATTTAAAGGCTGTAAATATTGCGGCAGAAGAAAAAAAGAAGAACAACTAATTTTTCACCTGTTGGACCATCAGAAGTAGAGAAGTAGAAAGGAAACGTTGAAAATGAAAGTAATGACTGTATTCGGGACAAGGCCGGAGGCCATTAAGATGGCACCTTTAGTAAAGGCGCTCAATGAAACCCAAGGAATAGACTCTGTCTTATGTGTCACCGCTCAACATCGTGAAATGTTGGATCAGGTGCTGGAGCTGTTTCAGCTGACACCCGATTATGATTTGAACATTATGAAACCAAACCAGACCATCAGCCAGATTACTGCAAATGTGATTACGGGGATTGAAGAGGTGTTTATAAAGGAAAAACCGGATTTGGTGTTGGTTCATGGAGATACCACCACCACCTTTGCCACTTCTTTGGCGGCTTTTTATCAGCAGATTAAGGTGGGGCATGTGGAAGCAGGACTTCGAACCTATGACAAATATTCCCCTTGGCCGGAGGAAATCAATCGAGTCCTGACAGGGCATATTGCGGATTTGCATTTTTCACCTACGGAGAGAAACCGCCAGAACTTGCTCCGGGAAGCCATAGATGATCGGTCAATCTTCATCACGGGAAACACGGTGATAGATGCGTTGCTGGAAGTCATGAACAAACCTTATGAATTTGAGGAACCTACTTTGAAAAATCTGGATTTTGTCAAGAAACGTGTCATTGCAGTCACTTGTCACAGGCGGGAAAATCTAGGCGAAAATATGCACAATATTTTTAATGCCATCAAGGATATTGTGTTGGAATTTGACGATGTGGAAGTGGTCTATCCTATGCACATGAATCCCAAAGTGCGTGAAATTGCCAATGAAATTTTGGGCATTGTCAGTGATCGGATTCACCTGATAGAACCATTGCAATATCAACCCTTTGTGAATCTTATGGCAAAATCTTATTTTATTATTACGGACTCCGGTGGGATGCAGGAAGAGGCACCTTCTATTGGCAAACCCGTCTTGGTAGTGAGAAAAGAAACGGAAAGACCGGAAGCCTTGGAAGCCGGCACTGTGAAATTGGCGGGAGTGGAACGAGAAAGCATTTATGCCATGGCAAAGGAACTTTTGACAGACAGAGAAGCCTATGAAAAGATGGCACATGCAGAAAATCCTTACGGAGACGGCACTGCCTGTAAACAAATCGTAGCTATTTTACTGAAAGAATTTGGCGGAAAAATGAAGGAAGCCAAAGAGAAATCCTAATGGTGGATTAGACTGGAGGTCAAATGAAAGATACCGTTACTATTATAACAATCGACAGCAAGCCATTATATAAAACGCTTGCTGTCGTTGCTTTACCCATTGCTTTGCAAAGTCTCATTGCATCCTCTTTGACTTTGGTGGACAACCTGATGGTTGGAAGCTTAGGCGAGGTAGAACTGGCAGCCGTGGGTTTGTCTGTTCAATTTTATTTTGTCCACTGGATGGTCATGTTTGGCTTTACCAGCGGGGCGTCTACGTTTATGTCTCAGTATTGGGGGAAAAAAGATCTCCATAGCATTCGCAAGGTGGCCGGATTTGCCATTACCGTATGTTTTACTGTGAGTCTGTTCTTTTTTATTCCGGCCATGTTTTTTCCTGAAGCGGTTTTAAGGTTGTTTACCAATATTCCTGAAGCCATTGCGCTTGGCACACAGTATGTGAGAACCGGCGCCATCTGTTTTCTCGTTTTGAGTTTTACCGTTCCGTTAACCGCTTGTCTGCGGATTACACAGCAAACCAGCATTCCGTTGAAAATTAGTATGGTAGCATTTGCTACCAACACTTTTTTAAATTATTTGTTTATTTTTGGAAATTTTGGTGCGCCGGATCTGGGCGTTATGGGTGCGGCTCTCGCTACAGCCATTTCCAGATGTTTGGAATTGATCATTACCCTGGTTGTCATTTTTGGTAGAAAAAATATCGTGGCGGGGAAAATGAGTGAATTCTTTGGGTGGACAAAGAACCTTATGTTCAGAGTGACAGCCAATGCGTTGCCTACCACCATCAATGAAACCATGTGGGGATTGGGAATGGCAACCTACAGTGCGGCTTACGGCAGAATGGGTGTGACAGAATTTGCATCTATACAGGCCAGCACCACCATTAACAATGTGTTTGTGCTGGCTATTTTCAGTTTGGGTGATGCGGTGCTCATTTTAGTGGGGCAACGATTGGGTCGTGGAGAAATAGACTATGCGGTAGCCTTGGCAAAACGCCTTGTAAAAATAGGCATGGTTGTAGGCGCCATTGCAGGAGTGGTACTCATGGTAACTTCTAAGTTTCTCATCCAACTGTTTGAATTTACACCCTTAGGGCAAGACTACACCTTCTATATTTTACTGATTTATGGTCTCTTTATGACGTTAAAATTGTACAATGGAATCTGTGTCACGGGTACGTTGCGTTGTGGTGGAGATACCACCTTTGCCATGATTACGGAAGTCTCTTGTGTCTGGTTCATCGGTGTACCTTTGGTGTTTCTGGGTGCCCTTTATTGGAAATTGCCTATTTATTTTGTCGTACTTTTGGCACAGGCGGAAGAAGTGATGAAATTTTTCATTTTAGGTCATCGGTATCGGTCTTTGAAGTGGGCAAAAAACGTAATTAATAAGGTTTAAAAAAAGGAAAATATGGTTTATTATGGATGGACAAAAAAAGAAATAAAAAAAAGGAAGATTACCATGTTTATACGAAATTTTTTCACTTTTTCCGTAAAATTTTGGGCGAAATAACAAAATGTCAGAATATTTAGTATGTTTTTTATTTAACAGACCTGTTTAATTTTAAACTATGCTTTACAATTTAAAAAATAGGTTTATAATATGTCTCATACAGGTGCATGCCTAAGCCATAGGCCGGTACAAGAGCAGAGGAAAGTAGGGTTTTGGACGGACTCCGGTGGGAAGCACGGATATGAGGGGCACAGATTATGAATGAACAAGACACGCTGCAAGAAGTCAGAGAGTTTAAGAAGTTTAAAAATAAAATAGGTTTATATGCCGTCATAGTTGCAGGCATCTGTCAGGTTATTTCTTTTCTTGTCCTAGGGGTAGATTTGAAATTCACCTATGGGCTTGTTTTGGGAACCGCAGTGGCTTTGTTAAATTTTAATATTTTAGAAGTGACGTTACGAGTGGCCATGTCAGGTGGATCCGGGGCAGCCATTATCATCATAGGGTACTTGGTTCGGCTGGCTTTTTATGGAATCTCTTTCTATATATGTATCACAACAACCTATTCGTGCGGCGCAGGTGCCGCTCTTGGATATCTCACCGTAAAGGTGGCAATTTATTATTTGCACGGCTTTAAGGCAAAATTTTCTACAGGCAGAGTGGTGAGAGAAGAACCTGAAGGACTAAAGTTTAAAGAGCATTGGTATGATTACAAAGAAGATGAGGAAGTTGACCCTTGGGAAAAAGACGATTGGGACTATAAAAATCATAGAAGAAAGGAGGAATGAAGGATGCACTCAACAGAAAATTTAGGACCACGAATTATCTTTGGATTTAAAAACAGTGACATTTTTATTACCGAAACGGTACTGTTTGCCATAGTCGTAGCGATCATATTGATTGTTTTTGCACTATGGTCTACCAGAAAAATGGAGAAAAATCCGAAGGGCGCACAGGCAGTTGCGGAACTTATTGTTGAATTTATTTACAACCTTGTAGAGCAAACCATGGGGAAGCACAATGTAAAATTTGCACCGTATATAGGCACTTTGTTTATGTTTTTAATCGTAGGAAATTGCTTAGGTCTTTTTGGCATTAGACCGGTTACGGCAGATATGAATGCCACTTTTGCATTGGCGGGCATTACGTTTATATTGATACAGTACAATTCAATAAAAAGCAGATCATTAGGCGGTTACTTTAAACACATGGCAGAGCCGTACCCATTTATGTTCCCAATAAAACTCATAGAAGAAATTTCCTTTCCCATATCGTTGGGTTTCCGACTTTTCGGGAACATTACAGGCGGCGTTATTGTAATGGCGCTTATTTTTCAGGGACTTGGCACTGCTTGTCATGCACTCAATTTACCCATACCGCTTCTTGAAGCAATTATTCCCCTTCCTGCCAATTTCTTTTTCGACATATTCGAAGCAGTTTTGCAGGCATTTATTTTTACTATGTTAACGATGGTTTTCGTGGCTATGGGAATTGCCACACATGAAGATCATTAGTATATTATTTTTAAGGAGGATCATATTATGTCACTAGTAACACCAGAAGCATTCGTATTAGCTTTTTCCGCATTGGGCGCTGCTTGCATTGGACTTGCCGCAATCGGCATAGGTTTAGGGCAAGGTTTTGCCGCAGGTAAAGCCGTAGAAGGCGTCGCAAGACAACCAGAGGCACAGGGAGATATTTTAAAGACCATGCTTGTAGGGCAAGCTGTAGCTGAGACAACAGGTATCTTTGCATTTATCATCTCTATCGTACTTCTATTCGCAAATCCATTGATTAAGATGCTGTCATAAGCATGGGAGATCGAGGAAAAAATAAAGAAGGAAAGGAGTGAGCCAAGGTTGGAAAAATACGCAGATTTAATTACATTAAACTGGACCATGGCCATGATTTTAGTCACGGTTCTGGTTTTATACTTAATACTGAAACATTTCTTTTTTGAAAAAGTACATAATTTTATGTTGGCCAGACAAAACGCCATTGTAGATGCATTTGATAATGCGGATCATGTGAATAAGCTTGCAGATGAAAAACTGGAAGGATATAACAGACAAATTTCAAACATTGAAGCGGAAGGCAGAGAGCTGATTCGTGAAGCCAAGCAAAAGGCTGACAGGCAAGCGCAGGAAATCCTGAAGGAAGCCGTGGATCGAGCGGCACAAGTTCGCATGCAGGCAGATGCGGAAATTCAGCGTGAAAAGTTAAAAGCTGTCAGCGATATGAAGCTGTATATCAGCAGTTTGGCTTTATATGCTGCCGAAAAAGTGGTGGAGCGAGAATTGGATGAGAAAAAACACATTCAATTTATCAACCAAATTATCGAAGAGGCAGGTACTTCTAAATGGCAGAGTTAACAGTTGATTTAACCTATGGAAAGGCACTCTTTGAAGCTGCCGCAGATACAAATAAGACAGAGGACATTCTTAAAGAAGCGGAAGAAATGGTAAAACTCTTTGAAAGTGAATCGGCATTTTTTAATTTTATCATTTCGCCTGTCATTTCTGCCGCCGAAAAAAGAACCGTGATTGAAAAGGTTTTTGGTGGAAGAATTTGTCAGGAATTGATGAACTTGTTATATGTGCTTATAGACAAGGGGCGTACCAGACATTTTGCAAAAATTGTAGCTAGGTATAAAATTCTTATCGATGACAGCAATGGATATACTTTGGGGAATATTTTCACTGTAAACCCAATTCAGCCCAAGCAACTGCATCAGTTTGAAGCGCAGGTGGGTAAGTTGTTGAAAAAGAAGGTAAAGCTTGAAAATAAGATAGATCCAAAGATTATTGGAGGGGTCAGAATATTTATCGATGGAAAAGTCATCGATGCTACCATTAAAAAAAGATTGCTGGATTTGAAAGATAGCCTAAGATAAAGCAAGAAAGGAGGGAAACCTATGAATTTGAGACCAGAAGAAATTAGTGCAGTAATAAGGGAACAAATAAAGAACTATAAGACTGAATTAGAAATTTCCAATTTTGGCACAGTGATCCAGGTTGGCGACGGTATTGCCAGAATCTATGGCCTGGATGATTGCATGGCAGGAGAACTTTTAGAATTTCCCGGAGAAATTTACGGTATGGCATTGAACCTTGAAGAGGACAATGTGGGAACGGTAGTTCTAGGACCCGATAACGAGATTAAAGAGGGCGATATTGTAAAACCTACAGGTAGAATTGTAGAAGTGCCCGTGGGATCGGAATTAATCGGTCGTGTTGTCAATGCATTAGGTCAACCTATAGATGGGAAGGGACCCATCAATTCAAAAAAAATGAGACCCATAGAAAACAATGCCCCAGGTGTATTGCAGAGAAAATCAGTAAACCAGCCTTTACAGACAGGAATTAAAGCCATAGACTCCATGATTCC
Source organism: Anaerovorax sp. (assembly GCA_036653195.1). Classification (GTDB taxonomy): domain Bacteria; phylum Bacillota; class Clostridia; order Peptostreptococcales; family Anaerovoracaceae; genus JAVVUJ01. The sequence continues at coordinate 37,373 of JAVVUJ010000003.1, forward strand.
TATCGGTAAGGGGCAGCGAGAACTGATTATTGGAGATAGGCAGACCGGTAAAACGGCCATTGCTATTGATACCATTATCAACCAACAGGAAGAAGATGTTATTTGCATCTATGTTGCCATCGGACAGAAAAAATCTACCGTGGCGCAGTTGGTACAGACTTTAGAACTTAAAGGTGCTATGAAGTATACCATCATTGTTTCGGCCACCGCCAGTGAAGTTGCACCGTTACAATATATTGCACCCTATGCAGGTTGTGCTATGGCGGAAGAATTTATGTATGAGGGGAAAGACGTACTCATCATTTATGACGACCTATCCAAGCACGCCGTTGCTTACAGAGCTATGTCATTATTGCTTCGAAGACCACCGGGGAGAGAAGCTTATCCCGGAGATGTTTTTTATCTTCACAGCAGACTCCTTGAGAGAGCATCAAAGCTTTCCGATGAATTAGGTGGTGGATCCATTACGGCATTACCCATCATTGAAACACAGGCAGGAGACGTTTCCGCCTATATCCCTACCAATGTAATTTCTATTACAGACGGGCAGATTTTCTTAGAGACGGAGTTGTTTTTCTCCGGACAGAGACCGGCTGTAAATGCGGGTATTTCCGTATCTCGTGTAGGGGGTAATGCGCAGATTAAAGCCATGAAGAAAGTTGCGGGTAAGGTAAAGCTGGAGTTGGCACAGTATAGAGAATTGGCAACTTTTTCTCAGTTTGGATCAGATCTGGATAAGGATACGCAAGAACGATTGGAACACGGGAAGCTGTTGATGGAAATTATCAAGCAGAGGCAGTACAGTCCCGTGCCCGTAGAACATCAGGTTATGATTATCTACGCGGCCATCAATAAGTATTTGGCAGATATTCCTCTAGATGAAATTACGAAATTTGAAAAAGAGTTCTATGAATTCATGGATACGCAATATCCGGATTTGGGAAAAGCAATTAAATCTACCGGAAAACTGGAAGGTGAGACGGAAGAAGGATTGAAGGCGGCTATTGAGAAGTTTAAATCCATTCGGAAGTAAAAAATAAAAAAGGAGTAGAAGTATGGGCGCTAACAATATGCGTGATATTAAGCGAAGAATAAAAAGTGTTACGAGCACTGAGCATATTACCAATGCTATGAAACTTGTATCATCATCAAAACTTAGAAAAGCCAAAACTACCTTTGAAAAGACGCGTGAATACTTTCACTATGTTACAGAATCAATTGAAGAAATCTTCAATAATACAGATGAAGTACCGGAGAGATATTTGGCAGGTGCCAGAGAGATAAAAACCACATGCTATATTGTAATTACAAGTTGCAGAGGACTTTGCGGCGGTTTCAATACCAATGTAATCAAAGAAGCCCAGAAAGAAATCGATGAAGATTGGGAGCAACCTCATATTATAGCAATCGGAACCAAGGGGAAGGAATATTTTGAGAAAAAAGGATATCCCATTGATGGAGAATATTCCCTGCCACCTGAAAGCGTTTCCTTTATGGAAACCCATGATATCAGTAAGCCCATCATCGACATGTACGATGCCGGTGTGATAGATGAAGTAGTATTGATTTATACTTCTTTTGTCAATTCTTTGGAGCAGAGACCTAGGGCGGTAACGCTTTTGCCTTTTGAAATTTCAAATGATCCGGAGGTATTAAAACTGCCAAAGCAGGTGGATTATGAGCCTTCTGTAGAAGCGGTATTCAACTATTTGGTTCCAAAATATGTGGAAATCATGGTATATGGTGCCATTGTAGAATCGGCTACTTGTGAACATGCTGCCAGGCGTGTTGCCATGGAAGCCGCTACCGATAACGCAAGGGAAATGATGGGAGACTTGACTCTTTTCTATAACCGAGCAAGACAGGCAGCGATTACAAACGAAATTTCAGAGATTGTAGGCGGCTCAGAGGCGCTGAAATAGGAGGTTGAGAATTTGAATAAAGGAATCATACATCAGATCATAGGACCTGTCGTTGACGTAAAATTTAGGCCCGAAGAGATGCCGGAATTGTTAAATGCCATCGTGGTAAAATTTAAGGACAGAAATATTGTGGCAGAAGTAGCACAGCATGTAGGCGATGATGTTGTTCGATGTGTTGCACTTTCTTCAACAGACGGACTGACAAGAGGCATGGAAGCGGAAGATACCGGCGGTCCTATTCGCGTACCTGTAGGAAAGGAAGTTTTAGGAAGGCTCTTTAATGTAATAGGAGAGACCATTGATGACAAAGGTCCTGTTCACACAGAGAAGAAAATGCCAATACACAGACAGGCACCAAGTTTTGAAGAACAGGATACCACTGCACAAATCTTTGAAACGGGTATTAAGGTTGTTGACTTAATTGCACCTTATACCAGAGGTGGAAAAGTAGGTTTATTTGGCGGTGCAGGTGTAGGTAAAACAGTTCTAATTCAAGAACTGATTAACAATATTGCAAAGGAGCATGGCGGTCTTTCAGTTTTTGCCGGTGTAGGTGAAAGAACGAGAGAAGGAAATGACCTTTACAATGAAATGATAGAATCCGGTGTTATTGAAAAGACGGCCATGGTATTTGGTCAGATGAATGAACCACCGGGCGCAAGAATGAGAGTTGCCCTAACCGGGTTAACCATGGCAGAACATTTTAGAGATGAAGAGGGACAGGACGTACTTCTGTTCATCGACAATATATTTAGATTTACACAAGCGGGATCGGAAGTGTCGGCATTGTTGGGTCGTGTACCTTCAGCTGTAGGATATCAACCCACCCTTGCTACAGAAATGGGGGCATTACAAGAACGAATTACCTCTACAAAGAAGGGCGCAATCACCTCGGTACAGGCTATTTATGTACCTGCCGATGACTTAACTGACCCAGCACCGGCAACGACTTTCGCCCACTTGGATGCAACCACGGTACTATCCCGTGCCATTACAGAATTGGGCATTTATCCGGCTGTAGACCCACTGGAATCAAACTCCAGAATTATGGATCCGCTGATTCTTGGTGATGAACATTATGATACGGCAAGAGGCGTGCAAGAAGTATTGCAAAAATATAAGGATTTACAGGATATTATTGCTATCTTGGGAATGGATGAATTAAGTGACTCCGATAAACTTGTAGTATCAAGAGCCAGGAAAATACAAAGATTTTTGTCGCAGCCTTTTAGTGTTGCAGAACAGTTCACAGGTTCACCGGGAAAATATGTACCTTTAAAGGAAACCATCAGAGGATTCCGTGAAATTCTTGAAGGAAAGCACGATGATATTCCTGAGTCTCTATTCCTCTTTGCAGGCGGAATAGATGAAGTAGTAGAAAGGTTCCAGAATAATGGCTAAAAGTGTACTTCTTGAGGTGATTACACCTTCTAAATTGTTTTATATGGGAACAGTTGAAATGGTTATCGCCAGAACATTGCAAGGCGACGAAGGATTTATGGCAGATCACTCTTGGGCATGCAAACTTTTAGATGTAGGAGAATTGTGGATACAGGAAGAAGGCTCCAAAGACTATAAAATTGCAGCTGTCGCAGGTGGATATATTGATGTAAAAGAAAACATCGTTATCTTTACCGATGCGGCGGAATGGCCCGATGATATTGACTTAGACAGAGCCATGAACGAAAAGGAAAGAGCCGAAAATTGGCTCAAAATGCATGAAAAACCGGCGGATAACGACGACGAACACAGTCTGTATGTAGCGCAAGCTCAGCTGGCCATTGCCAAAGCAATGACTCGTATGGGTGTAAAAGGCGGCGGAACGCGCCGAAAAAGGTAACCGGATTGCCGGGTGACCAAGTAAAGTTTCAAAAACAGCAATGGCGATTATCAATGTCAGTTGATAATCGCCATTTAATCTATATAAACTCAGGAGGCCTGAAAAGCAAGTTGAAAACCTGTCCGCCAGGTGATAGTTACACTATACTATAGATTTGTGAGAGAAAATTGGTAATTGTGTGAAGATAAGGAGATGAATTCCAACTTTTAATAGACACCGTTTCTGTAACGGAAAGGTAAGTGAAACCAACCAAAAGCAAGAATAGGGTTTGTTAACTAGTTGGTGTAAGTGATTTTGCACCAAAAAATATAAGTGCCGATTATCATTTTCATCTGATAACCGGCACTACTTAAATTCTTCTATTAACAATTCTGGTGGACTCACCCCTTTCTAAATTCTGTTTCGCTTCCTAGGGATAACGAACTTTCTAATTTTTAAGTCAGCAACACTTTCCAATTTCAACCAATTTTCAATTAACCTGTTTGTCTTTACGACGCTTTATCAATCTCCTTTTCAATCGAATTTTTACTTTTACTTTCCAATATTCTTTTTGTTTTTTCATTCACTGAACTGCTGAGAATCTAGAACCGAACCTATAAACTTACCTCTTCTAAATCTTCGCATCTTCAACTTTGGATATTTGGAAGCTCTTCTGTTGCTTTCTTAAGTACAGTATAGCACTATAAAATCAGAATGCAATAGTTTTCTGAAAATTCTTTGAACTTTTTTTT
>JAVVUJ010000004.1:0-36967 GCA_036653195.1 Anaerovorax sp.
AGATTACCGATGACCAGTATAGCACTTTGACAATGCTTGTGACGTCAAAGTATCCGGCGCCACCTGCAGTAGATCCGGTTAACCCCATATAGTGTAGCGGGACATGCCAACTAAGAACTATTTCTAAGATTCTCAAAAAGTTTTTGTCAACTATCTTGAGAATCTTTGTCAAATATGTTGGCAAGCCACACACAGCTACAATTTTTCTTGACACCATAAAAAATATACAATATAATATAATCAAATAGTTTGATTGTCAAACTATTTGATTATATTAGGAGGTAAGATTTTGGGCGTTGGGATTATTGGAACAGGGAAGAAACTTCCAAAAAAAATACTGACCAATGAGGAAATATCAGAAATGGTAGAGACGGATAGTCAGTGGATTATAGATAGAACGGGCATAGAGTCCAGGCATATTTGTAGAGAAGAGACGGGCTTGGAATTGGCAGCAGAAGCGGCCAGGCAGTCTTTGATTGGAATTTCGCCGGAAAGTATCGATTTGGTTATTGTTGCCACGGCTACGCCGGACATGATTGTACCGTCTATGGGTGCCTTGGTTAAAAGAGAACTGGGTTTAAAAAATGCGGTAGCATTTGATGTCAATACCGCCTGCAGTGGATTTATTTATGCAGTTTGGATGGCAGAAGCGTTGATGAAAAGCGGAGCCGCATCTAATGGCGCAACCAATCAAATCAATCGGGCATTGATCATTGGTGTTGAGAGGCTGAGCAGGATTGTTAACTGGAAAGATCGGGGGACCTGTATTATATTTGGAGACGGAGCAGGCAGTGCCGTCTTACAGTTAGATGAAAATAAAAAGGGCATTATTGGCAGTTTTATAAAAAATTATGATGATGTTTCCAATTCCCTGACTTGTGGGATAGAGTATTTAAAAACGCCTTTTCATGGCGATAATGAAACAAGTGACATGTACTTGAAAATGAATGGAACCCAAGTGTTTAAGTTTGCGGTAAAAGCTGTGGAAGAAGTGATGAAGAAAGTGTTTGAGCAGACAGGTGTTACACCGGATGAAGTAGCGTACTTTATTCCTCATCAGGCCAATATGCGGATTATTACTGCTGCAGCCCAAAGATTTAAACAGCCTATTGAGAAATTCCAAGTGAATATTCAAACCACAGGCAATGTTTCTGCGGCCAGTGTGCCTATGGTTTTATCTGACTTAATGGAGAGCGGAAAAGTAAAACCCGGCGATAAATTGATGATGGTTGGATTTGGTGGTGGCCTTTCGGCAGGCGCGATTTTATTTGAAGTATAAGGCGAAAAAAAGGCAAGTCATTTGCTATAGTTATTGGTGGGTTAATATCCTAAAAACTCCATTTTGACATGGACATTTTTAAATACAGGAGGCGAACAGATACATGATTAATATTTGTGAATTATTAAATATACAATACCCGATTTTGCAGGGTGCTATGGCTTGGATTGCAGACAGTTCTTTAGCGGCAGCAGTCAGTAATGGGGGTGGATTGGGCATCATTGCGGCGGGTGCAGCAGAACCCCATTGGGTAAGAGAAGAAATCAGAAAAACCAAGAAGTTGACAGAGAAACCTTTTGGTTTGAATATTATGTTATTAAGCCCCTATGTAGAGGAAATTATGAATATTGCCTGTGAGGAGAAGGTGGCGGTGGTTACCACAGGTGCCGGAAACCCGGGTAAATATATTCAAAAGTTAAAGGAGCATGGGGTAAAAGTCATTCCGGTTGTAGCTTCTGTTGCATTAGCCATTCGCTTGGAACGTTCAGGTGCAGATGCGGTGATTGCAGAAGGGCAGGAAGCCGGCGGACATATTGGAGAGACTACCACCATGGCTTTGATTCCACAGGTGGTGGATGCAGTCACCATACCCGTTATCGCGGCAGGTGGCATTGCAGACGGAAGAGGTGTTTTGGCAGCGTATATGTTAGGCGCAAAAGGTGTACAGGTGGGCACTAGATTTTTGGTAGCCAAAGAATGTACCGTGTCACAAAATTATAAAGATGCCATCATGAAGGCAAAAGATACGGATACCATGGCCACCGGAAGAAGTACAGGGCATCCTGTCCGCGTGATTAAAAATAAGTTGGCTAGGAAAATTGTGTCCTTAGAGAAAGACCATGTTAGTTTTGAGGAAATAGAAATGATGACAGTGGGAACCTTAAGAGCGGCAGTGAAAGATGGGGACGTGATCAACGGATCCGTTATGTCGGGTCAAATTGCAGGATTGGTAAAGAAAGAGCAAACAGCGAAAGAGATTATTGAGGAAATATTTGGGGAGGTAAAGAAAATTTATGAAAATCGGACTATTATTTGCGGGGCAGGGTGCACAGCACACCGGAATGGGTAAAAGTTTATATGAACAGTCACAGTCTGCCAGAGAAATGATGGATAGGGCAGGAGATCAAGTAAAGGAATGGTGCTTTTTTGGCACAAAGGAAATGCTTAGACAGACGAATATTACACAGCCCTGTATTTATACAGTGACCATGGCGGCCTATGCAGGTTTTCAGGAAGAACTTTTTAAATTGTCCCAAAGGCAATTAGAACAGATAAAAATAGTGGGATTTGCTGGGTTCAGTTTGGGTGAATATGCAGCGCTGACGGCAAGTGGTGTCATGAAAAATTTTCAACAAGGGTTGGAAATTGTAAAGAACAGAGGCGCATGGATGAATGAAGCCGGTTTAGATGAAAAGGGTGAAGCAAAAGGCGGCATGGTGGCAGCATTTGGGGATCGGACGCATGTGTTGGATTGTGTGAATCGTTCCAGATGTTCAGATATTTTGGAATGCGTCAATTTTAATTCACCCATTCAAACTGTGGTGGCGGGAAGCAAAGAGGCCTTAGAGCGGTTTAAAGTCAATGCCAAGGCATTGGGCGGCATGAAAGCCATACCTTTGAGCGTGAGCACTGCGTTTCACAGTTCTATGATGGAACCGGCTGTGCCTAAATTGACAGCGCTTCTGAAAAACAGTGGATTGAGAGCACCCAACGTTACAATCTATTCCAATGTAACGGGCAAAAATTTAATGGAAAAATTTGAGACAACCGCAGAGTTACCGGAAAACCAGGGCGACTATATTGCGGAAATGATGGGAAAACAAGCCATGAGCCCCGTTTATTGGCAAGAAACTATTGAAAACATGATAGAAGAGGGGGTAGATCTTTTTATTGAAATCGGACCGGGAAGCACCTTGTCAGGTTTGGTAAAAAAAATAAACCATGAAGTGATGACCCTGAACATTTCGGATTATGAAACGTTGATGAAGACCATGGAAGAATTGAGAGGGATACTATGTTAAAAGGAAAGACCGCCATTATTACAGGCGGTGTGCGAGGAATCGGCAAGGCAACGGCAAGGTTGTTTTGCGAAAATGGCGCCAATGTTGTGCTCTGTTATCGAAGTAATGAGGAAGCGGCACAGGCTACTGCAGATGAATTGAAAAAATATGGTACACAGGTAGTTCTTGTAAAAGGGGATGTAGCAGCGTTTTCTCATGCAGAGGAAGTGGCAAAAGAGACAAAAGAGCGTTTTGGCAAGATTGACATTTTAGTCAACAACGCAGGCATAACCAGGGATAAATTAATGATGAGAATGCATCAGGAAGACTTTGATGACGTGGTGAAAACCAATCTATGCGGAAGTTTTTATTTTCTAAAATGTGTGTCGGCCGTGATGATCAAGCAGAAGCACGGGCGTATTATTAATCTGTCGTCGGTGGTTGGTGTAAAAGGCAATCCGGGACAAGTGAATTACAGTGCCTCCAAGGCAGGTATCATTGGCCTTACTCTTTCGGCGGCAAAAGAATTGGGAAGAAGAGGGATTACAGTCAACGCCATTGCACCTGGATTTATCCAAACGGATATGACCGGGGCATTGACAGAGGAACAGAAGGCAAAGATGGCAGAAGTCATCAGCTTGGGCAAAATTGGAAAACCGGAAGATGTAGCCAATACAGCGCTTTTCTTAGCGTCTGATATGGGCAGCTATATTACAGGGCAAATCATCGGCGTAGATGGAGGAATGAGCATATGAGTAAGAGAGTTGTCATTACAGGAATGGGTGCCATTACACCGGTAGGCAACGGGGTGGAAGAATTTTGGCAAGGCATTAAAACAGGGAAAAATGGCATTGACATCATTACACAGTTTGACACAAGTGTACAGAAGGCCATTATGGGTGGCGAAGTAAAAGACTTTGAATATCCCGATAAAAAAGCGGCAAAACGACTGGATCGTTCCTCCCAACTGGGGTTGACAGCAGCCAAAGAAGCGATGGCGGACAGTGGGCTTATTTGTGGAGAAAACATCTCGGCGGAAAAAATTGGGGTTGTAGCCGGCACGGGCATCGGTGGCATTATGACCTTGGAAAAAGAGGCGGCAAAAGCGGCAGTCAAAGGTGTGGGGAGAGTCTCGGCTCTATTGGTGCCTATGGTGATTCCCAATATTCTCGCAGGGAATGTCTCCATTGAAATCGGTGCAAAAGGAACCTGTATTGGTGTTGTCACCGCTTGTGCGGCCGGCACCAATGCCATTGGCGAAGCCTTTAGAACCATCAAACACGGCTATGCGGAAGCCATGATTGCAGGAGGCGCAGAAGCTTCTTTTGCACCTGTTTGTTTTGCGGGATTTGCCAATATGACAGCCTTATCTACTAGAAAAGAGAAGGATCGATGCTCTACGCCTTTTGACAAGGAAAGAGACGGATTTGTCATGGGAGAAGGGGCAGGTTTTTTGGTTTTAGAGGAATTGACTCACGCTGTGGACAGAGGTGCAAAAATCTATGGGGAAGTGGTGGGATACGGGACAACCTGTGATGCCTATCACATTACTTCTCCTTCACCAACAGGAGAAGGCGCCGCCAATGCGATGAAAATGGCCATGGAGGAGGCGGGCATAAAACCTGAACAAGTGGATTATATCAATGCCCATGGAACGGGGACACCCTACAATGATCTTTTTGAAACCAGAGCCATTAAAATCGCTTTTGGCGATTGTGCTTATCAAGTGCCCATCAGTTCTACCAAGAGCATGACGGGACATCTTTTAGGTGCTGCAGGGGCAGTGGAAGCCATTATATCTGTCAAGGCAATCAATGACAGCATCATGCCGGCGACCATCCATTTAGAAGTGCCTGATGAGGAATTGGATTTAGATTATATCCCCAATATAGCCAGAAAAAAAGAATTAGACTATACCATGTCAAATTCTCTGGGATTTGGTGGGCATAACGGTTCATTGATATTTAAAAAATACGAATAGTGTATGGCAAAGTTGAGTGGCATATACGAGTGTACTTGTACTGGACAACTGATATGGATAGCAAACGTCTTTCCGGATTTTCCCCAATGGCAACAGGCCAGTACATGCGTTTACTGTATAAAAAATGATAAATAGCAAGGTATGAGAAGAATTAGGAGAATGAAGGTAGGTTATGTTATTAAATAGAGAACAGATTATGGAAATTATTCCCCATAGAGATCCATTTTTACTTATTGATGAAATTGTGGAGATGGAAGTGGGTAAAAAAATAGTAGCAATGAAATATGTAGAAGAAAGCGAATACTATTTTAAAGGGCATTTTCCCCAAGAGCCGGTAATGCCTGGTGTTTTAATTGTGGAAGCCTTGGCACAGACCGGTGCTGTAGCGATTCTATCCATGGAACAGTATAAAGGAAAAACGGCTTATTTTGGCAGTATTAAAGAAGCGAAGTTTCGTCAAAAAGTATTTCCGGGGGATGCCCTGCGTTTGGAAGTGACACTGGATCGTATGCGGTCTAATGTTGGCACTGGAAAAGCGATTGCCTATCTGGGAGATAAGATGGCCTGTAAATGTGAAATTATGTTTGCCATTGGGTAAGCGGGAAATAAACGGAAACAAGAAGCAGAAAGGGAAGAGGATGGAAACGGTAAAAGAATTAAACGAAATATTGGTGAGTTTGTTTAATAGTGTACTAAAAATGGAAGAAAATGCATTAAGGAAAGCCTCTAATCATAATCTGTCCCTTACAGAAATTCATACATTAGTCGCCGTCGGTGGGGGGAGACCCAAAACCATGACGCAAGTGGCAAACACGCTGAAAATCAGCGTAGGAACCCTTACAGTAGCCATCAATAAGCTGTTAAAGAAAGAGTATGTCAATCGATTCAGAGTTCCTGAAGATAGAAGAATTGTAAAAATTGAACTGACCCAAAAGGGCAAGGATGCAGTGTTGGAACATGAAAAGTTCCATCTAAACATGGTGGGTGAAGCGGTGTCCGGGTTAAACCAAGAGCAGACAGCGGTATTGGTAGAATCACTGGGTAATATTCATGATTTTTTTAAATTGCAAAAGGTAAAACCAATTGTAGATAGTGAGGAAATAAAGATGAAAGCGTTAAATATCGGTGGTATAAGCATACCTGTGCCCATCTTTCAGGGTGGCATGGGTATTGGCGTATCTATGAGCAATCTGGCAGCAGCTGTAGCAAAATGCGGTGGTGTGGGCGTGATATCCGCGGCTCAGCCCGGTTATAGGGAAGCGGATTTTTATAGGAATCCTATAGAAGCCAATGGGCGTGCTTTGCAGAAAAATATTAAGGATGCGTTGCATGCCATTAAGGATTTGCCCCAAAAAGGTGCCATTGGTGTCAACATTATGTGTGCAGGTAAAAATTATGATGAACTGGTGAAAGCGTCTATTGAAGCAGGGGTACAGTTTATCATATCAGGGGCGGGGCTGCCCACTTCATTACCGGGACTCTGCAAAGGCAGCAAGGTAAAATTGATACCCATCGTTTCATCGGCCAGAGCGGCGGCGATTATCATTAAAAATTGGGCAAAAAAATTTGATCGCGTTCCTGATGCGGTGATCTTTGAAGGACCGGAAGCCGGCGGGCATTTGGGATTCAAGGAAGAACAGTTGGAAATTGCCCAAGAGGATTTTTATAAGACCATTACTGAAATTAAGAGAGAGTTGGAGCCCTTAACCAACTGTCCCCTTATTGTAGGCGGTGGTATTTACCACAAGTCTGATATGGAAAAGGCCATGGCCTATGGCGCAGATGCTGTTCAAATCGGCAGTCGGTTTGTGACAACGGAAGAGTGTGATGTCCATGAAAACTTTAAAAAAGCCTATCTAAATTGCAAGAAAGAAGACATTACCATTATTAAAAGTCCGGTAGGCATGCCTGGACGTGCTATTCGGAATGCCTTTATTAAAAAAGTAGAACAGGGCAGAATTCCACCGGAGCGTTGCAATGGTTGCATCACTTCCTGTAAACCGGCAACGGCCATGTATTGCATTACGGAAGCGTTGATCAGCGCGGCAAAAGGTGATATGGATAACGGATTGATTTTTTGCGGATCCAAAACTTATCAATCGGAAAAAATCGATACTGTGGCAGACGTCTTTGCAGAATTCTGCGGAAAACAATAGAACAGAAATGCTATCTGAAACAAAAGGGTGCACGAAAAACCATGGGTACCGTGGAATTTTACAATTCTATGGTACCCATGGTTTTTTCCCTGATTTTTTAAATTTCAAAATTTCTAAGAAGGGATTCAGTTCAGAAACCCACAGGGTATTTTAAAGCCTGTAGTCAAATAGGATGCACTAGCGCGCGCAATTTGAATCGTGACCTTGGAGAATATCCAAGCCGTGTTTTAAAGACGGGAGGATATAATCCAAGGTTTCTTTGACAGCTTTTGGGCTGCCGGGCATATTGACAATCAAGGTGTTTCCTCTGATGCCGGCTATGGCACGGGAGAGCATGGCACGGGGTGTAATTTGCAAGCTGAAATAGCGCATGGCTTCCGCAATACCCGGTGCTTCCCGTTCAATGACTGCAGACGTAGCTTCCGGGGTTACATCCCGTTTTGAAAAGCCCGTACCCCCTGTTGTCAAAATCAAATCCAGGCCGTCTTTGTCTGCCATCTCTTTCATTTCATGGGAAAGAGCCGTTACCTCGTCAGGCAACATCCTATATTTTCCAACTTTGAAATCTTCATAATTTCCTAAAATTTCTTCTATGGCAGGTCCGCTTAAATCCTGCCTTTTTCCCACAGAGCCTGCATCGCTGGCTGTAATAATCCCCACTTTATACATGTGTTCCTCCCTTTATTCTGTTTTGCACTGTCCCGTCAACTCACTGGCGTCTCCGGCGAGTCTTCTCTATTTTGTTTTAATAAGCAAAGTTCTCGAGTCGTTATCCCAGTCTGTGATGAAATCAAAAGTAGCGCCTAAATCTCTCAGTTTGATATAATTGTTGTCTTTGATATTGTAAGTGGTGAGTTTGGCTTGGGCACCATCTACATAGGTCTTCGGCTGCATTTCTATGGCTTTCACAGACTGTACCGTGGAACTGACGGCCATTTCTCCGCCTATGGGCGTGTAGGCTTTCAGGCGGTACATATTGATGGCTTGCTTTTCCTGATCCCAAATTACTTCAAAGGCTTTTGCCGTATCTTTTAAAGAGTAGGCCACGTCTCGCAATTTAAAATAATTATTGCCCCCAATATTATAGGCTTGAAAAGGGACTTCTTTGCCATCTATGAGGACCTTCATGCTGGAAACCACGGCATCTGCTGTATTTTGTACAGGTGGCGGTGTTGCTCCGTTTCCCTCTTCCAAGGCGATCTGTGCCAGGTTGGCCTTTTGAATCACGCGGTACAAGTTGGCATCCTTTAGAATAGATTGGTAAGCATACATGGAATATCCGTCTATAAAGGGATTTGCCCTGTTTAGATCCAATTGTTTTTTGATTTCAGCACCGCTGTACCAGGGGCTGTTTGCCGGTGCATTATTGGTTTTGTATGCGGCCATGCCCACACGAAGATCTACATTGGTTCCTTTGACAACATCAGACCACCAATTGGATAAGATGGTATAGTCTGCCGCCTTTTCGCCTACAGACCAGTAAATTTGTGGCATGATATAATCCACATAAGCTTCTTTCACCCATTTTCTTGTGTCCGCAAATTCTGCATAATAGGATTCCCTGCCATTGGTTGCACTACCTAAAGAATTATTTTTTTCATTGGCCCAAATGCCGAAGGGACTGACACCAAACTCTATATTCTTATTCTTTGCCTGTATGGTGGTATGTATACTTTGAATCAGCACATCGTTGTTGTTTCTGCGCCAATCGCCAATGTTTTTAAAAGTTCCGCCGTATTTGGCAAAGGTGGCTTCGTCGCCAAAATCTGCTCCCGGATAGAAATAATCATCCAAATGGATGCCGTCTACATCATAATTATTGATAATTTCAGCAATGCCATCTATAACCAACTGCCTTGCTTTGGGTTCTCCCGGATTATAATAAAGAGCACCGTTGGTATATTTTACAACCAATTCCGGATGTAAAAGTGCCGGATTGTTGGTAGCCAAACTGTTGATCTGGCCGGCATCCGTGGTAATTCGATAAGGATTTACCCAGGCGTGGAGTTCCAACCCTCTGGCATGGGCACCGTCAATATAATATTGCAGCGGATCGAATCCTTCTCCCGGTGCAACGCCTTGTGTGCCCGTTAAATAACTTGACCAAGGGTAAATGGTGGATTGATATAATGCATCTGAAGCAGGTCTTGCCTGAAAAAATACAGCATTAAATCCCAAATCCTTCGCCTGATCCAACACGGTATCGGCTTCCTTTTTTAAAGTGGCCACATTTTGTGTAGGCTTGCTTGGATAGGCCAAATTATAGATTGCGGGAACCCAAACACCACGAAATTCTGTTTCATCGCTCAAGGCAAAGGCCTTGTCCTTAGAAGTGCCGGCACCTATGGCGCCCATGGATACCACCAAAGCCAATGTTGCGCAAATCACACCTACCACAATTTTTTTTCTGGTTTTTCCTTTGATATGTTTCTTCATCTTTTACCTCATCCCCTTTTGTATTGAAAGTTTATTATTGTAACATTGTACCATTTTTTAGGCCCATTACCCAACCATAAATTTATTAAGATTCCTTTACATGTTCCCGTGGAAGGCCTCTCTTGGGATTGCAAGAATTGGAGGATCTTTTTATAGCAAAGAAAAACTTAAAATTCGCAAGAAAATTAAAAAAATTCAGCAATAATGTTGTTCAAACAACATTCTTTTCATTGACAGCATCCCTATCACGCTGTTAGAATAGAGGAAACTACATAATTCCGAGCTCTGCTCCCTGTGGATTAAACTATGGGTACAGAGACTATGGGTTTATATGGAAACGTATAGGCCTCCCGCGTTTGGAAAGGAAGAGAGTATATCATTGGTAATTTTTGTATTATCAAAGCCTTTTCGTGTTCGCGGAAAGGCTTTTGTAGTTATTAGACAATGTTATCACAGATATGGTTTGAGGGAGGAAAGTTTATGAAACTAAGAAAAATGATATTAAACATCAATGGTGCCGATCGTATGTTTATTTGTGATCCGGAAAAAGACACGCTATCTACGGTTGTAAGGCGTCTTGGATTGACAGGAACAAAAGTGGGGTGCGGTACAGGTGTTTGCGGCTCTTGTTCGGTGATTTTTAACGGAAAGGTGATCCGTTCTTGTACAAAGAAAATTGCCACATTAAAGGATTATGATAAAGTATTGACAATTGAAGGCATCGGTGCACCAAACCGCTTGCATCCACTTCAGGTGGCATTTATGAACTGCGGGGCAGTCCAGTGCGGATTTTGTACACCGGGATTTATCGTTTCGGCCTACGCTTTATTAGAGGAAAATCCCAATCCTTCCAGAGAAGATGTGCGTGACTGGTTCCAAAAGCACAGAAATATCTGTCGTTGCACAGGTTATAAGCAAATCGTAGATGCGGTGATGGCGGCGGCAAAAGTTCTTCGTGGCGAATGTACAATCGAAGATATTCAGGTAAAATTACCTGAAAACAAGGAATATTATGGGCTTCCACTAGTAAGACCTGCTGCACTGGCAAAGGTTTGTGGTGTATGCGACTACGGGGATGACATTGAATTAAAGATGCCTGAAAACGTATTACACGTTGTCATGGTACAGCCAAAGGTTGCCCATCATGCAAAATTATTGAAGATTAACACAGAAGAAGCGGAAAAAATGCCCGGCGTTTACAAGGTCATTACGCATAAAGACGTGAAGGGTTCCAACCGATTATGTTTCTTCCAAATCAATCCAAGAGCCCTTGCCACAGAGCAGACACACATTCTTCTTGCAGAGGACAGAATTTTCAACTATGGTGATATCGTAGCCCTTGTAGCAGCGGATACAAAAGCCCATGCAAGAGATGCGGCGGCAAAGGTAACCATTGAATATGAACAGCTTCCGGAATACTTAAACTATTTAGAAGCGGCTATGCCGGATGCCATGAGAATTCATGATGACCATCCAAACGTTTGGTCAGAACAGCCAACCTTAAAAGGCGCAGGACACGATACACCTGCATTGTTTGACAAAGCGGCGCACGTAGTAGAAGGAAGCTTCTATTCTTCAAGAGAGCCACATATGCCTATAGAAGGCGACACCGTACAGGCTTATTGGGGCGATGATGGCATGTTGACGGTTCACTGTAAAGCCATGGCTATTTATGGAAACATTGGAGACATTGCAGAAGCCACAGGTATTCCGGCGGAAAAAGTAAGGGTAATTGAAAATCCAACCGGCGCAACCTTTGGTTGGGGTATTGCCGGTGCCACTTATTCCTTGGCAGCCATCGCTTGTTTGGCTTGCGATGACATGCCTGTTGCCTTCTCTATGACCTATGCAGAGTTTATGTCTTTCTCCGGAAAGAGAGCACCTTCTTATGGAAACGGCCGTCTTGCTTGTGATGAAGATGGTAAAATTGTGGCAGTAGAATGGGATTGCGGACTGGATCATGGTGCTTACAATGAATTGGGCGATGACATTACCACCAGACCGGCAAGATTTATGTTCTTCCCATATAATGTACCAAATGCAATGGGATTAACCAGAGTCGCCTGCTCTAATCATGCATATGGAACGGCATATAGAGGATACGGCTCTCCCCAGGCTTATACCACTTCAGAAGCATTAATGGATATGATGGCGGAAAAAATGGGTATGGATCCATTTGAACTAAGGTGGAGAAATATTATGCATGAAGGTGACAAGAATATTAACAGTTACCTAATGCCTAATTATCCAATGGAAAAAATTATGGAGACCATGAAGCCTATCTATGAAAAAGCAGTGGCAAGAGCAAAGGCAGAAGATACACCGGAAAAACGCAGAGGTGTGGGTATTGCTTGGGGCGGATATAATGTTACGGAAGGTTCTTCCGACCAGTGTACCGTTGCATTAGAACTGCGTGAAGACGGTAAATTTGTAAAATATGATACTTGGCAGGATCAAGGTCAGGGCGGAGATATTGGGGCAATTCAAACCACGTTGGAAGCTTTAAAGCCACTTGGCGTACATTTTGATGACGTGGTTGTGATTCAAAATGACAGCAAATATTGTCCTGATTCCGGTGCAACGGCATCTTCACGTCAGCATTACATGAACAGCAAAGGTGTAAAGATGGCTGCAGATGAACTGATTAAAGCCATGACAAAGGCTGATGGAACGTTGAGAACCCATGCAGAAATGGTAGCGGAAGGCATTCCTACCAAGTATGAAGCACAGGTTCAAAATGCTTTAGACGCAGATCTTTGTGACTTGGATCCCAACACAGGTGTGGGAAATCCAACGCCGGACTTTACATATGCCATGTTCCTTTCAGAAGTAGAAGTAGATGCAAAGACAGGAAAAGCTACCGTCATCAGTTATACCTGTGTAGATGATGTGGGTGTGATCGGAAACATTGATTCTGTAAACGGCCAGGCTTATGGTGGTCTTTCTCACTGTATCGGATTTGCACTTTCCGAAAATTATGATGATGTAAAGAAGCACAATAACATTCTTGGTGCAGGAATCCCGACGATTAAGGATATTCCAGATGACTTTAACATCATTCACGTTGTAACACCACGTTCCAAGAACCCATTTGGTTCTTCAGGCGCTTCGGAAGCTTTCCAATCGGCGGGACACATGGCGGTTATCAATGCCATCAACAACGCTTGTGGTGTTAGAATTCATGAAATCCCGGCAACACCGGCTAAAATCAAAGCAGGTCTTGATGCCATTGCAGCCGGCGGTAAACCGGAAGCACCAAAGAAATATTTCTTAGGATCCGATCTTTATGAAGAGATGGAATACATTAAAAACAATCCACTATAGGATCCGTAGACAGTTGGGAACGTTGAAGCAAATGAAGAATTTGTGAATTTCCAAGGATTCAATGAATCTATGGGCTTTACAGCGTATAGATTGATAAATAGTGATGATACGAGGAAAGGCACAAAATAATAGTAGATAGGGCTGCCTATAGGTAGCCCTATCTACTGTATCATGAATTAGTAGGAAGATAAGCATAGAAACAATAGAAATTTTAAATTTTGATGGTACCTGTACTGGCGATACTGGTGAGTGGGAGAAGGAAACAAGGATTGGATATGGAACAATATTTAAAGAATTTTAAAAATTGCCTTCAAAAGGAAATTCCCTTTTGCCGAGCAGAATGCCCCTTTGATTTTGATATATTGGATTTTATAGAAAAATCCAAAAGGAGCGGTTTTACGGCGGCTTTTAAAGCCTATCGTAACAGCGTTGGTTTTCCAAGGATCGTAAATAAACTTTGTCCTCAACCGTGCAAAAGTGTTTGCCCAAGAAAGGACATAGACCAAGCTATAGATTTAAATCTTTTAGAAAAAGCTTCCATTTCTTTTACTGCAACCACCAAACCTACGGCCTATAATCTGCCTATTAAAAAAAAGAAGATTGCGGTTATTGGAGCCGGCATCAGTGGGCTTGCCTGTGCCCTTCGATTGGCAACTAAAAAATATGAAGTGGAGATTTTGGAAAAAAGTGATAGAATCGGTGGAAGTCTTTGGAGTCTGATGGATTCTAAGGTATTCTTACCGGATATTGAAGAACAATTTCAGTTTGAAACGTATGCATTGCATTTAAATAGAGAGATAAAGAACAGGGAAGAATTGGAACAAGGCGGTTATGATGCAGTCTATGTTGCCACAGGAAAAGGTGGAGAATCCTTTGGTCTGCATCTTGCAGTCAATGAAAAAGGCCATGAATATTGCCAAAAACATGGCGAAACCGGTTGGTTCGCAGGGGGCGGCGTTATAGGCCGGGAACCCATTGAAGCTTTGGCCGATGGATTGTTTATGGGCACCATGGTGGATAATTTTTTAAAAACCGGAAATTTGAATTATGAGAATCGGAAGAGACAGACGGGAATGTGTGCCAGCCCGGAGAAGATTCTTTACGAAAAACCAGTGATACCATCCCAGCGGGCAGAGAATGGAACGTTCCTGTTTTCAAAAGAAGAAGCGCAACAAGAAGCGTTGCGTTGCATAGAGTGTCAGTGCGATGCTTGCCGCATTCACTGTGATTTGACGGATTTTTATAATAAATGGCCCTTGAGAATTCGAGATGAAGTGATGGCGACCACCTTACCGGGTAGCGCAGAGGTCAAAGCGACACCGGCAAAACGGTTGATGAGCACGTGCAATCAATGTGGATTGTGCAAGGAAACCTGTCCGGAAGAGATTGATCTGGGTGGTCTCATTTTGGCAGGACGAAAAAGCATGCACAAACAGAAAAAAGCACCTTGGGTGTTTCATGATTTTTGGATGCGTGATATGAATTTTGCCAATAGCGAACTTTGTGCATTAGTCAAGATGCCACGGGGTCAAACCAAGTGTGACTATGCATTTTTCCCCGGCTGTCAATTAGGTGCCGGCGAACCAAAATTGGTAGAATCTACCTATGCTGCTTTGTTGGAAAAGAACCCTGAAATGGGAATTTTGCTCAAATGCTGCGGTGTGCCTGGGGAGTGGGCAGGGCAGGAAGAAGCCCATAAAAAGGAACTGGAACATGTAAGGGCAGATTGGATCTCCTTGGGAAAACCAACATTGATCGTAGCTTGTCCTACTTGTGAAAAAAAAATCAAGGAATATTTGCGGGAAATTCCGGTAAGTTCTCTCTATGAAATTTTAGAAAAATGGGGAATTGAGGGACAAAGTACGGAAGTTGAACAAATAGATGGAGACAGATATGAAATTTTCCACCCTTGTTCTGCGGGCAATGAACCTGAAATGCGAGGGTCCGTCAGGAAATTGGCGAGAAAAATGGGCTATTTCATAGAGGAAAAAGAGAGAGAAAATTTGGCGAAATGTTGCAGTTATGGGGGGCAACCGGGGATTGCAAATCCTGAATATGCCAAGTTTGTAGTGGAGAAACGGATCGCAGAAAGCAGCAAACCTTATATTACGTATTGCATCAATTGCCGAGATGCGTTTTTAACGGAAGGAAAAGAAGCCATTCATCTTTTAGAACTCCTTTTTCCCCACACAGAAGAGGATGGGCAAAAAAAGACGGGAAAGGCAAAAGTGAGTACCATTAGCAAACGGCAAGACAATCGTGTGCAGTTAAAGGCTGACTTGTTGCAATATTATTGGAGTGAAGTGATGGAAAACAGAGAAGAAAAAATAGATATTTATGTAAATATTTCAAAAGCGCTGCAAGAAAAACTCAGTGACCAAAAAATTCTGGAAAAAGATATTTATGAAGTCATAGATTTTTGCGAAAAAACGGGCAGGAAGGTTTACAACAAAGAAAGCCAAAGTTACAGTGGATACAAAGAGGTGGGGTATATGACCTATTGGGTGGAGTATCGAGGGGAAGACGGTACGTATGACTTGGTCAATGGGTATGCCCACCGTATTAAAATAGAGATGGAGGCGGTTTGGAATGGAAACAAAATCAACACCAACACGGATTTGCTATAAGTGCCATGTTGAAATGGAACCTATGGAAGCCCAATTCAGCTATTTGGATCGAATTTTTCGTCATAAAGTGTTGCGATGCCCACAATGTGGACAAGTTTTTATTCCTGAGGAATTAGCAACAGGGCGCATGCACGAAGTGGAATCGGCATTGGAAGAAAAATAAAATATTGTGAGTGTTTTAGAAAGGACGCGTATTTATGAACTGTTTAAGACCGGGAGGATTTGCCATTACAGACCAAGCTATGAACCTTTGGAATTTGCCAAAGGGTGCGGCTGTATTAGATATCGGATGTGGAAAAGGGGATACCATTGCCCATGTACGTAAAAAATATGAGTTTCACATGTCAGGTTTGGATACCAATTTAGACTTTGTCAATGAAGGGAAAAAAAAGAATCCGGAGAGTGCGATTGCATACGGGGATGGAGAGTTTCTGGATGGATTTCTTTCCCATTCTTTTGACGGCGTTATGATGGAATGTGTGCTATCCTTGATCAATTTACCGGATGAAGCATTACACGAAGCGTATTGTGTATTGAAAAAAGGTGGAAAATTGTTTATCAGCGATTTATACATCAAGGATCCTCAGGAGGATTTGGTAAAAGCCTTATCAATAGAAGCAGAACGGAAAAGTAAAATGAAGCATGATGAAGGCGCATGCGATGATAACTGTCAAGAGGATCATAAGGAAAGAGTGGTAAATTTCAGATTAAACGGTCGATTTTTGCAACAGCAGTTGGTGAATCAATTGGAGGAAATGGGATATAAAAATATTGTTTGGCAGGACTATTCCAAGGAATTGGGAAGCTATGTGGCCGAAAAAATCATGGCGGGCGGAAACCATGAGGACTGTTTCTGTTTGGCTATGGATGAAAAGAACACATACAAGACAGGCTATTTTTTATTAGTTGCAGAAAAGTAAAGCATGGGTAAACAAGAATTTTTTTATAGAAATCATAGGGAAATTGGGTTTGGAGGTGAAAGGTGGATCAACGTATTTTTGATTTAAAGTTAAAGGGATATTGTTGCAGCCAGATTATAATGGAATTAGGTCTTGGGTATTTAAAAAAGGAAAATGGGGATTTAATGCAAGCCATGGCAGGGCTTTGTGATGGTGTCTACCAAGGGAAAATCTGCGGTGTGTTATCTGCGGCCATTTGTTTGCTGTATATAGCCGATCCTTATGAGGCCCATAAGAAAAATGTGAGAGACATAAGTGAGTGGTTTGAAGATGCTTTTGGTGCCGTAGATTGCCAAGTGTTATTGGACAATCCCCTTGCAAAGGTGGAAAAATGTCCCATGATGATTGAAGCCACCTATACAAAAGTGCAGGAATTGTTGGAATGGGATTGAGGTCAATCTTTCCTAAAAATCAATCATAGAGGTGAAGAAAAGAGGAAATCATGGAACGACTGAGTGAGACGCAAAGTATATGTAGTATCTGTAAAAAGCCTGTAGCGGCTTATTATGGAGAAGAGAAGGGAAAGGTCTACTTTATAAAAAATTGTAAAACACATGGACAGACAAAAACCCTTGTGGCAAATGAAGCAGAAGCGTATAAAAAGTGGATCAAGCACCCTGTAGTGAACATTCCGCCAAAGATGGCACTCACTGAAGGACAAGAAGGAGAATGTCCCCTTCATTGTGGAACTTGTGACCAGCATTTGCAGACCGCATGTTGTGTCTTGTTAGATATTACAGAACGATGCAACCAAAGTTGTCCATATTGCTTTGCAAAGGCAGGGGAGGATGATGAAAGTCAAGATCCCACATTGGAAGAAATAGAAAGGTGGTATGACGGACTTTTGGAACTTGGAGAAGAGCGACCCTTTAATATTCAACTTTCGGGGG
Organism: Anaerovorax sp.; assembly: GCA_036653195.1. Lineage (GTDB taxonomy): Bacteria > Bacillota > Clostridia > Peptostreptococcales > Anaerovoracaceae > JAVVUJ01. Next base: position 17,653 of record JAVVUJ010000004.1, read on the forward strand.
GAGAACCCACTGTTCGTCAAGATTTACCTGAAATTATTGCCATGGGAAGAGCCAAAGGTTTTGATTACATACAACTGAATACCAATGGAAAGCGGCTGGCACAGGAAGAAGGTTATGGGAAAATTTTAAAAAAAGCAGGGGTTTCTGTTGCCTTTTTACAATTTGACGGGACGGAGGATAGAATTTACGAGACTTTGCGAGGAGAACCTCTTTTTTCCCAAAAGAAAAAGGCCATTGCCAATTGCAGAAAAGCCGGAATCCCTGTAACTTTGGTGCCTACCATGACCAAACAGGTGAATATGGATAACATAGGGGACATGATGAAATTTATGCTGGAAAATATAGATGTGGTGAAGGGCATACACTTTCAACCTGTCAGCTTTTTTGGCAGGCATCCGGAGGATTACGAGAATCGTGTGACCATGTTTGATGTGATGAATGAACTGGAAAGACAAACCGGTGGTCAGTTTCAGCGTGAAGACTTGGTGCCCATTTCCACAGGCCACAGCCTTTGTTGTTTTTGTGGAAGCTATTTAAAGGAGTTGGACGGACATATTAAAAGTTTGATCAGCAAGGAAACAAAGACGGTGGGATTGGGTTGTTGTGATGAGATGGATCCTTTAGATATCATCAAAAAGGACAGAGATTTTGTTTTAAATAAATGGGAACTGCCGGAACGGGAGGAAGAGGAATGCAGTTGTTGCGGGGAAGCACCCGTTGAAGAGGCCGGTTGTTGTTGTTCCGGGGAGGATGAGGTCATGGACTTTGACCAACTGCTTACCTATTTAAGGAAGAATATGTTTACCGTATCCGGGATGGCCTTTCAGGATTTAAGCAATTTAGATGCAGAGCGGGTAAAGAGATGTAGAGTGCAGGTATATACAAAAGACGAAAAGTTGATTCCTTTTTGTGCGTATAACAGCCTGTACAGAGTTTGATTTAGTGATGGAAAAGGCTGAAAAATGATGGATCAATGGATAAAAGAAAAGATAAACCTAGCGGAACATGAAAGGCTGACAAGAGAAGCCATTCAGTCATATCAGTTGAAAAAATTAAAGGAAACCTTGGATTGGGCAAGAGAACACAGTCGGTTTTATAAAACTCGACTGGGTGGGTTTCAAGTGGAAACTTTTTCGGATTTTGAAAAGCTGCCCTTTACGACGGTAACAGATTTAAGGGAATTGGGTATCCAAATGCTTTGTGTGGGTCAAAATGAAGTCAGCAGAATTGTCACATTGGACACCAGTGGAACCACAGGAAAGCCGAAACGAGTCTACTACACAGAGGAAGATCAGGAGCTAACCATTGATTTTTTTAATCGGGGCATGGAAAATTTAGTGAATAAAAGGGATCGAGTGCTAATCCTCTTACCCTATGAAAGGCCGGGTTCCGTAGGGGATTTGCTTGCAAAAGGTCTTGCTCGACTGGGTGCAAGTGTAGTATGCTATGGGTTATTACCCCAAGGGGATGATGACTTGATGAAACTGCTGATATATATAAAGGAATGGGGCATTACCAGTATGGTGGGGGCTGCTACCCAAGTGGCGCGCCTTGCGTTGGAAAGTGAAAAGAGAGGGCTGACCGAAAATAGAATAGCCACGGTTTTGCTCAGCGTAGAATATGTATCAAAAGAAATGAGAGAGACGATTTCCCGTGCTTGGAATTGTCAGGTATTTGAACATTACGGAATGACAGAAATGGGTTTGGGCGGTGCGGTGTCCTGTTTTTCTTTGGAAGGATATCATCCCAGGGAAGCCGATTTATATTTTGAAATGATTAACCCGGAAACCGGGGCAATTGTCAATCCGGGGGAATATGGAGAAGTTGTTTTTACAACCTTGACCAGAAAGGCCATGCCTTTTATCAGATATCGAACAGGAGATGTGAGCCGATGGTTGGAAAAACCTTGTATTTGTGGAAGCCCATTGAAAAGATTGGACAGAGTGGGAGACAGAAAAATGCGTAAAGGAGGAAAGTATGAGTAAAATTGCATACATAGGAAAAGATTTAATCGAAAAAGGCGAAGATTTTGTATTGGCAAAAGTGGTGGATACCATGGGCTCTACACCCAGAAAAAAAGGAGCTTGCCTGTTAATAAAAAAAGACGGCACTAGGTATGGTACGGTGGGTGGTGGAAAACTGGAAGCAGAAACCGAAAAACTGGCCTTGGAGACCTTTAAAACAAAGAACAATCAAATTTACCACTTCAGACTAAAGCCGGAGGAACAGCAAGGTTTGGACATGCGGTGCGGAGGAGATGCGGATATCTCCATCGAATATGTGGATGCCACAAAACCGGAATCCTTTGAATTGGATTTTCACGTAAAATCCAAAGCCCTCATCTTTGGCGGTGGCCATGTGGGGCTTGCTTTGGAACCCATCTTGCGATACATTGACTTTACCACCGTGGTACTGGATGACCGTGGAGATTTTGCCAACCGAGAACGATTTTCTCAGGCAGACCAAGTGGTGGTGGTGGATAGCTTTTTAGAGGCGTACAAAGAAAAAACTACAGGTGTACCCATAGAAACGGATGAAGACACCTATGTGGTGATTATGACAAGAGGTCACAGTGGAGATTATGATGTATTGAAGCAGACGTTGGAAAAAACCACAGCCTATATTGGTATGATTGGCAGCAAAGCAAAAGTTGCGGAATTATATAAACGGCTGAGAGAAGACGGATATGCCCAAGAAGTGTTGGATCGTGTGTATTCTCCTATTGGTCTCAGCATATTTGCAGAGACGCCGGAAGAAATCGCCATTAGTGTTGCCGCAGAAATGATTCAAGTCAGAGCCGGTCATGGAAAGTAACAGAAAGAGAAGGAGAAAGAGTAGATGAAAGAAGTTCATGCAAAAGACGCCATAGGAATGGTATTGGCTCATGATTTGACCCAGATTATACCGGGAGAATATAAAGGTCCCAAATTTAAAAAAGGACATGTGATTGAAGAAGCGGATATTCCCGTGTTGCTCACCATGGGGAAGCAAAATTTATATGTGGTGGATAAAGAGGATACGGATATCCATGAAGATGAAGCGGCACTGCGCATTGCTACAGCGGCAGCAGGGTATGGCATTCAATTGGTAACGCCGGGGGAAGGGAAAATCGAGCTTATTGCAGACTGCGACGGTTTGCTTAAAGTCAATACGGCCATGCTCAATCAACTGATTGATCAAGATGAGATTATGTTTGCCACCATCCATGAGAATCAATTGGTAAAGGCGGGGCAAAAGGTTGCGGGAACCAGAGTCATTCCTCTCTTTGTCAACGAGGCTATTGTGAAGGGTGCAGAAACTGTTTGTGCAAACAGTCCAATCATACAGATTTTACCTTTGAAGAATCTGAAAATTGGCGTAGTCACTACAGGAAGTGAAGTGTATTCCGGAAAAATTAAAGATGCTTTTGGACCGGTGTTGGTGAAAAAGTTTGGTGATTTGGGCAGCACGGTGGTAAAGCAGGTTTTTGCCGATGACGACGAACACATGATTGCAGCGTGCATTAAAGGCCTGATAAAAGAAGGCGTGGATATGATTGGTGTAACCGGTGGCATGTCGGTAGACCCTGACGATAAAACACCCATGGGGATCCGTGTAGCAGGGGGGCATATTATCACGTATGGTGCGCCTGTATTGCCCGGCGCTATGTTCATGCTGGCTTATATTGGAAAAATTCCCGTAGTGGGCTTGCCCGGTTGTGTCATGTATAGCAGAGTGAGTATCTTTGATTTAATCGTACCAAGAATTTTGGCAGGGGAAGTGCCCACAAGAAGCGATATTAAAAAATTGGCTCATGGGGGATTGTGCCAAAGCTGTGCAACCTGTACCTATCCAAACTGTGGATTTGGAAAAGCCTATTAAAGTAAAAAAGTGCCAATTTATATAGGGATTTGTTGCTAATTTAAAACACCCATTTCAACCCTAAAGGAACGAGCAGTAGGGATTGAATGGGTGTTCTATGATGTTAGAAGAGAATGCACTGAGAAGCCATCAAAGATTGCAAATGGGCAGATTCATTTAATAACGGTAACGGACATGGTCTTGAAAATGGCATAAAGTTCCGTGCCTTTTTTGATACCCATATCAATCATGGATTGTTTGGTGATTAAAGCGATGAGTGGAATGCCGATGTTTAAGACGATTTTAGCCGTATCGTCATCAGAGATTATATCTTGGACGACACCTTTATGTCTGTTTCTGGCACTGCACGCAAAGGTGCCCGTGCTTAAGATGATATCTTCAGGGCGAATGTGAATCTTTGCTTCTCCTGTGAGATGGGTGGAAATGTTAATGCGTACATTTTGAATCAGGGCATACTTTAGATTGCCTTCAGAAACGATGGTGCATGGATATACATTTTCTGCTTTTTTTGTTTGCATAAAATAAAGATCAAGCTGTGATTGAGAGACACGAATGCTGCGACCAATATGATGAGCTTGAATGTCACCTCTTTTAATCATTTCATAAACCGTATATTTGGAAAGCTTTAGCTTGGCGGATAATTCTTCAGGGGTATATAGAATTTCTTCGTTCATGTGAACCTCCTTTTCTGTGAGAACAACTGACATGATCAGGTAAAAAATAATCTTCTCTAAATTATATTTGACTAAAGGGCAAATGTCAATTATAATAGCGGTAGTTGGATTTAGATTGGTTTAGATAGAATCGTATTAATAAAACCGTACTAATACCAATAAATACGCAGTTATCTTAAGTGTAAAAGAAATTTTAAGAAGGAGAAAACAATGAAAAAAAGTAGATTTAACAAAATAACCATTATTTTGGCATTGCTTTTATTGGTTATAGGCAGCACTTTTTCAGGATGCGCATCAGATAAAGAACCGGCACCTGAAGCAAAAGCACCTGTAGAGGTCTATGTATCTGCGGCGGCCAGTTTGACAGAAGCTTTGACTGAGATTCAGACAGAATATGCAAAAGACTGTAAGGATACGCTTGTGTTCAACTTTGGTGGTTCAGGAGCATTGGTAAAGCAGATTCAAGAAGGCGCGCCATGTGATTTATTCCTTTCAGCTTCTAAATCAAATATGGACGACCTAGAGACCGCCGGCTTAATAGACAAAGCCACGAGAAAAGATTTATTGGGAAATACATTGACGTTGATTGCATCGGCGGAGAAAAAAGATGTGATCAAAGATGAAACCTATTTCACAAAAGAAGATGTAAAATCCATTGCTGTAGGCACACCGGAATCGGTTCCGGCAGGAAAATATGCGCAGGAAACCTTTGAATCTATGGGTATTTGGGCAGATGTTCAAGGAAAATTAGTGATGGCAAAGGATGTAAAACAGGTCTTGGAATATGTAGACACAGGAAATGTGGACTGTGGTCTGGTTTATAAATCAGACGCTTTGGGCATGAAAACCGGTGCCGTTGTTTGTGATATGCCGGAAGACAGCCATTCCCCTATCCTTTATCCAGGTGCCGTGACCACAGAAGCCGCACAGCCGGAAGCAGCCGCTGCATTTTATGATTTCTTAAGTACGGACTATGCAAAATCTGTATTTGAAAAATATGGATTCAAAGTATTGTAGGAGAGAAGATGATGATTTCACCCATTCTGCTCTCTCTTAAAATTGCTTCCATTGCTACTGTATTTTCTGTAGTGGCAGGGACTGCTTTTGCATATCTGTTGAATAAAAAACAGGTGCGTGGAAAAAATATTTGGGAAACACTGTTAATTTTGCCCATGGTATTACCACCATCTGTTATGGGATACTTACTGCTAATCGCATTTGGGAAGAGAGGCCCTATTGGGGGATTCTTGTTGGCGCACTTTGATGTTCAAATTGTATTTACATGGGTAGGGGCTGCAATTGCAGCCTCTATTGTGTCTTTACCCCTCATGTATCAAAATGCAAAAGCTGCATTTGTAAGCATTGACCCCATCTATGAAAGGGCAGCTCAAACCTTAGGGAGCAGCCCGCTGCGCATTTTCTTTACCGTGACCATTCCGTTGGCTTGGCCGGGTCTAATCAGCGGAACGGTATTGGCGTTTGCCAGGGCGTTGGGAGAATTTGGTGCAACCTTAATGATTGCGGGAAATATTGCAGGCAAAACCCAGACCATTCCCACTGCTATTTACTTTGCAGTAGAATCGGGAAATACCAAACTGGCAAATTTGTTGGTACTGATTATGACTATATTTAGTTTTGTATTGATTTTAAGCTTGAATACATGGCTGAAAAGAAAAAATTATAATGGGTCGTAAAAAAACAAATCGTTTTTCTATTTCATAAAGAATGTCAATGAAGAGTGAAAGGAATTTACGCCATAAGCGAGGGGGGGAAAGGCAGCTTTTAAAAGGGTTTGCTTACATAAATATGAATGTATATTTTAAAGTTAAAAAACAATTGGATCATTTTCTATTGGACTTAGAACATGAATTTGAAAAAGGAATTTTAGTCATACAAGGAGAGTCCGGCGCAGGAAAAACCACCGTGTTAAATTGTATCGCAGGAATTTCAACGCCTGATGAAGGGAAGATTGCCCTGGGGGAAAAGGTTTTATTCAGTGGGGGAGAGCAGAAAATTAACCTGCCCACCAGACAAAGAGAAATTGGGTATGTATTTCAAAATTATGCCCTATTTCCCAATATGACCGTAAAGAAAAATATATTTTATGGCTTAAAGAATAGGAAGGAATACAAAGATGCCAATTTGCGGAAATCTTTGATTGCCTATGCAGAATCTGTTATGGATGTTTTAAACATGAACCATCTTCGCGAAAAGTTCCCACAAAATATATCAGGGGGAGAAAAACAGAGGGTGGCGTTGGTTCGTGCCATGGTTACAAAACCCAAGTTACTTTTGTTGGATGAGCCCTTTTCTGCATTGGATGCCAAGACAAAGAAAATCGTTTACGATGAATTCCTTCTTTTTAAAAACACCTTTCCCATTCCCATCATTCTGATCACCCATAGCAGGGAAGAAGCAGAACTTTTTGGAGATCATCGCATTCATATGCGAGAAGGGAAGCTCGTGTGCCAATCCATTCCCCGTTGAGTCAAATGACTGGTCTACGTTTCACCTCACTGTGGGGCATCTATGGGAAATCCATAGATAGATAAATGAAATAAGAGGAGGCTTTGTCATAGAATAAATCTATAGATTTGCCCATAAAAATAATTTGAAGGTGGTTCTTGTTTGTGACATAATAAGACCATAGTAAATAAATGGAGCAAGGAAAGAGAGGAATGATATGGGGCAAACGATCAATGCAAGAGGATGGACATGCCCAAAGCCCATCATAGAAACCAAGAGACTTTTGGATACCATGGAGGAAGGGCAAGTAACCACCATTGTAGACAATCAGGCGGCGGTGAGCAACCTGATCACTTTCTCAGAAAATTCAGGATACAGCGTAGCACGTGAAGACAAGGAAGATGCCTTTTTTATTACGATTACAAAAGAACCTTCAGAAGAGGCAGCACAGACCAGCAAAGAGGGAAACCTTGTGATTCAAATTTCAGGCAATGAATATGGAACAGGCACAGGCGACCTTGGCGAAAATTTGATGAAAGCCTACCTGTATGCACTGACGGAGGTAACACCCAGACCCAGCACCATCCTGTTTATTAACAGCGGTGTATTGTTGACAACAGAAGGATCAGAGGTTTTGGACAGCTTGAAAACCCTTGAAGGGTACGGCGTTGAACTGCTGTCTTGCGGTGCTTGCTTAAATTTTTATGGACTGGAAGGCAGCCTACAGGTTGGTCAAGTGACCAATATGTACACCATGGTTGAAAGAATGCATCACGCTACAAATGCAATCAAGATTTAATTGAATAGGAAAGAGGAGTCTATAGAAATGAACAATTCCCAAAAGCCTGTATTTCATGTGTTAACTTTTGATTCGACCAGCTTTGCCATACAGTCTGAAAAAAAAATAAAAGAGGACTTTAAAATTGCGGTGATGCCTACGCCCAGAGAGTTGACGGCAAGTTGTGGTTTGGCCATAAAATTTTTAGAAAATGGGTTTGACGAAATCATCGGCTATGTGAAGGAATTGGATGTCCCGTGTAAATTATACGCCATGACAGAAGAGAAGATGGATGGAAAACGGGGCGTTCAATTGCTTTTTTCAAATGATTAATACTGTGTAAAAAAAAATAAATAGATGAAAAAATAAAACAATCAGAAGATTGAAGAGGCGGCTGCGTTCTCAACGGAAAGAGTTGGGTGTACAGCGGCTTTTTTGCGTAAAGCCAATATAGGAAAAGCTGATATAAGAGGCGTACTTTATAGAATTTATGAATTGGACTTGGGGATAGAAATCTTGTTAGAATAAGTTCAGCAATCAAGGGGAAACAAGTTAAAGTAAAGTGGAAATCGGAGGGATCTCTATGAGTAACAATGAATTGCCTGAAATTTTCGAAAGTTTCGGCGATGCCAGAAGACAAGGCTTTTTAACAGTAAAGAATTTTAAAGATGCAGGAAAAAAAGTGGTGGGTATTTTTTGTACCTACACACCGGTAGAAATTTTTATGGCTGCAGGTGCCATCAATGTGGGACTTTGCTCCACATCAGATGAAACCATTCCCGATGCGGAGAAGGTTTTGCCGCGTAACCTTTGTCCGTTGATTAAATCCAGTTATGGATTTGCCATTACAGAAAAATGCCCGTACATGTATTTTTCAGACTTAGTTGTGGGAGAAACCACCTGTGACGGGAAAAAGAAAATGTATGAACTTTTAGGTGAGATTAAAAATGTACATGTGATGCAATTACCACAGAGACAGGACGACCAAGTTTCACAAAACATGTGGTATCAAGAGGTTTTGGCATTAAAAGAACGTGTGGAAAAAGATTTTAATGTGACCATTACCCAGGCGGATATTAAAGAGGCCATTAGAAAGAAAAACGTAGAACGAACCTTATTAAAAGAGTTTTACGAATTGAACAAAGCTTGTCCGCCGCCTATGACCGGGTTGGAACAACTGAAATTCCTTTTTGGTTCTCAGTTTAAATTTGATTACGACGAAAAAATTGCAGAGATCAAGGGCGCCATTGAGAAAATAAGAGGGGCTTATGATGGGGGAGAACGCAAGGTTTCGGAAAAAGCGAAAAGAATTTTGATTACAGGCTGTCCTATGGGCGGCGTGACAGAGAAAGTGGTACAAGTTTTGGAAGAAGTAGGCGGTGTGGCTGTTGTACTTGAAAACTGTATGGGCGTGAAGCAAATTGAAAATTTGGTAGACGAAACGGCGGCAGATCCATACCAAGCCCTTGCAGACAGATACTTGCAAATCGGCTGCTCTGTTATGACACCGGATAACAATCGTTTAAAGTCATTGGAACGTTTGATGGAAGAATTTAAAGTAGATGGCGTTGTAGAAATGACGCTGCAAGCTTGTCATACCTATAATATCGAAACCAATGAAATTAAGAATTTTGTTGAAAGCAAAGGAAAGCCTTTTGTCAGCGTTGAAACAGACTATTCTACATCGGATTTGGCACAGTTGAAGACAAGATTAGCGGCTTTCATAGAGATGTTCTAATGAAAAAATATACAGTGGGCATTGATTCCGGATCTACCATGTGCAAAGGAATCGTTTTTGATGGCGAAAAGATTGTGGACAGCATGGTGACAGAAACCGGTTGGAATTCAAAGGAAAGCGCTCTTTTGTGTTTACAGACCCTGTTGGATCGAAATGAAATAGAAGAGGCGGCCATAGAGGTAATCTCTACAGGATATGGACGGGAAACCATAGATTTTGCAGATAGGACACTGACAGAAATCAGTTGTCATGCCTTGGGTGGTGTCTATTTAGAGCCGCAAGTAGAGGCGGTTATAGATATTGGGGGGCAGGACAGCAAAATAATTAAGATTCAAAAGGGAAAGGCTGTCTCCTTTCATATGAACGATAAGTGCGCTGCCGGTACGGGTCGGTTTTTAGAAATGGCTTGCTTACGTCTGGGCATTGAATTGGGAAACATTGATGAATTTATTACCACAGACGAAGGGGTGACCATCAATAGCATGTGTGCCGTTTTTGCCGAATCGGAAATCATCGGTTTGTTGGCAGCGGGGACAGATCGAAGCTTGATTTTAAGAGGCGTGATCAGATCCATTGCCTCAAAAGTCGGAAATATGATTGGTCGGGCAGGATGCGATGATTGTAACGTATTTCTTATGACAGGTGGCTTGGCACGGTCACGAAAAATCGTGGAGGAAATAGAAAAATCCATTGGTAAAAAAGTGATGACTGTAGAAAATTCTCAATTTGCCGGTGCCATCGGCGCAGGGGTTCATGGGTTTGGAGATTTAAAATAAAAGAGCCTGGATCCACCCATTAAAAAAATAGAAGCCTTCATGGCGTTCAGAATAGAATCAAAAAGCGAAGGATGCAAACTTTAAAAAATAAAGTTTGCGCCTTCGCTTTTTGATAATAGGTAGTCTCTTTAATTTTTTTAGTGTTTACAAATGAGAGTACTTGCTTACAGCTACAAGCTCAGCTAAGCAGTCGTCCCAGCCTTTGATTAATTGATCAATTTCTTCATTTGTTGCGCAAGGGGGCACCAACATCATATTATGGAATGGCGTGATGACAATCCCTCTGTTGGAAAGGTAAACATGGGTATAGTACATGAGTTGCCAGTCAAAGTGATTTTTAGCTTCTGTTCCTGTGGTTGGAAGTGTAGGCATGAATTGAAGTTCGCATCTTGCGCCACTCCTTGTAATACTCCACTGAACGCCATGTTTTTTAAGAACGGCTTCTAAGCCATTTGCCAATCGATCAAGGCCGGCAAACATCTTTTGGAAAGCTTCTTCTGTGGCAACTTGTGTCAACTGTGCTCTCATTGCAGCGATTGCAAAGGCATTGGCTGACAACGTTCCGCCGATACCCATTGGATCGGACACGCCTTTATGACCATACGTCCCATTAATTTTGTCAGCTACCTCTTGTGTAAAACCGTATGATGAAATGGGAACACCGCCGGCAATGGATTTGCCGATTGTTACAAAGTCAGGCTTCAATCCGTGGGCTCTTGTGTATCCGCCATATCCTTCAGAGAAGGTGTGGGTTTCATCGATAATCATAAATGTGTCTGTTTTGGTGCAAAGTTCTCTTACTTTATCCAGATATCCGGGAGCAGGAAGAACCATTCCGCAGTTTGTCATGACAGGCTCTAAGAGAATTGCAGCACAATCTCTTTTTTCCAGCGCTTTTTCAAGGGCATCAAAATCGTTGAACTCAATGACGACAGATAGTTGGTCTTTTAGGATTCCCGGGTTTATATCGTAGTCTGATCTTAATTTTAATGTTCCATCAGGTCCGATATGTGGCAGGGTCTCATCTAAGCTGCCATGGTAACTTTCGTTCATGGATAAGATTTTAGGCCTTCCCGTTAAAGCACGACAGTTTCTGATAACGTAACGATTGGCTTCTGTAGCTGTCATTGCAATTTGCCAGAAAGGGAGTCCAAATCTTTTTCCCATTTCTTTTCCAATCTCAAGAGAATCCAGGGTAGGCATCATAGCCGTGATTCCTTTGTCGGCTTGCTCTCTGATGGCGGCAACTGTAGGGTCAGGGGAATGTCCAAACATAGCACCTGTATCGCCTAGGCAAAAGTCTACATATTCATTTCCATCTATATCAATGAGTTTGTTGTTTTTTGCACTTGCAAGAAAAATAGGGTGTTCCGTTCCCCAATCTCCCATCCATGGCATAGGGACGCCATTTAATAGATTTTCATGGGCCTTCTCGAAAGCTTCTTTACTTTTTTTGGTCTTACTAAAGAATGTTGCATCCTCTCTTGCTCTTAATTTTGTTAGGTTTTCATCACTTACGATTCTGTAAGGGCTTTTTAAATCTGTAATCATTTTTTATTCCTCCTGTTTTTTTAGTTAACTTTTTATATTAAATAAGCAGTTTTCGTGCCAAAATTTGATTTCCGTGGGTCAAGGCACATGGGAACAGCTAGGCAATTTATATAATTTCCTGTAATTGACTGGGTTTTTCTACGTTTTGTATGGAAATGAATTCATTTTAATTTTTATAAAACAAATGTTTTTATGGGAAAACCTGGATTCTGTCGTAAAATAAAGTGAGTTTGTGAAAAAGAGTTTGTCATATTTGAAAATTTATTGTCAAATATGACAATAAATGATAAATTTGCGGCAGCGTCACATAAAAAAGAGGGTACGAACTTTAAAAGAATAAAGTTTCATACCCTGATTTTTTTATAAAATGGTAATTTGATCGCCGGGTTTTATTACGCCGCCTTGAATTACTTTTGTGAAAATGCCTTCTGTGGGCATGACACAGGTGCCGGTTTGTTGCTTGATGGCACAACCCTGATGACACTCTTTGCCGATTTTAGAAACTTCTTGAATGGTGCAGCCGATTTGCAATCTGGTTCCAATGGGCAGTGTCTTTAGTTGGATGCCCTTTGTGGTCACATTTTCTGCGAATGCGCCAGGGTCTAAGGTTAAACCCATGGCTCTCATGGTGTCCACGCTTTCATCGGCAAGGAGACTCACTTGTCTGATTTCCTCCTGTCCGCAGCAGTGGGCATCCCCCTCAATTCCACCGGGTATAAAATTTGCTTCTTTCACAGGGTGTTTCACCACACCCTTTCGATCACTTACATTGATTGCTAATACTTCAGCCATTTTAAAATCCTCCTTCTGCGTTCTATCTGTCTATAAATTGCTCAATTCATAACATACTTTTTTATCGGGTATATCCTCCTAAATCCTTTAAAACCTGTAAAAATTCAGGGCTATCCAACACTTGAATGAATGCGGCTATGCTTGGCATGTCCAGATATCGTTGTGGAATGGCAAAGTCATAATCCTCATTTCCAATAAAGACAAAATCCAAATCCATGGTCTTTGCTGCCGAATAAACGCCAATGCCAACATCCGCACTTCCGCTTTTCACGGCGGCAGCTACAGCCATATGTGTGGTCATCTCCCTATTATAACCCATTATGGCGTCAGAATCCATCCCTGCTTTTTTAATTAAATAATCGGTAAGTACGCGGGTGCCCGATCCTTTTTGGCGGTTCGCAAAGGTCATGCCCGGCTTTGTTAAATCTTCAATGGATTGGATGTTCTTAGGATTTCCCTTGGGTAAAATAAATCCCTGCTGGCGTTTGACGCCTTTCACCAAAGTTATTTTTTCACCGGCCAAATACTTATTTAAGTACGCTTGGTTGTATTCCCCGGTTTCTTCATCTAACAAATGAATGGGTGCCATGTGGGTTTCGCCCCTTTTTAAAGCCATAATACCACCCATGCTACCCACGTGGGCAGAGGATAATCTGGCAGCAACACTGCCGGCGTTTTCATGCCTTTTCATGAGAATGTTGTCTATAAAGTCAATGATTAAATCATGGCTCCCAATGGAAACAATGGTATTTTTAATTACGTCCAAAGGTGTGAATAATTCCACGGGAACAGATTCTCCGGCTTCATATCCTTCACTGTTCTTTTGAATGATCATGAGGCCATCTGCTTTGACAAGGGCCATGTTAACACCGGCACCTCTGTTCAAAGGTGTGGCAATCAATTTTTCGTCTACCAACCCAAGTTTTACACGGATGTATTCTCTATACTTTAAGGAAGAAACCATACGTCTTGAAACCACTGCCATGGCCTTTTCATTTTCAGCAAGTGGTTGCCGTTGTAAAGCCTTAATCACAGGGCCTACGATTTCTTCAAAGACTAAAAATGCCGACCCCGGGTATCCGGGCACGCCCATGACGGGTTTTCCGTCTATTTCACCTAAAATAGTGGGTTTGCCCGGTTTGATGGCAATGCCGTGCAGCACTACTTGCCCCAACTCTTCAATGAGATGAACGGTGTAGTCCTTGCTTCCTGCCGAAGAACCGGCGTTGATGATGACCACGTGATTGTCAGCCGTCAGCTTTAAAATAGCCTCTTTCAATTTGTCGTAGTCATCTTCTACAGGAGACACTCTGTTGGCAATGCCGCCCAAATCTTCGACGATGGCTTTAAAGGTCCAAGAGTTGGTATCAAATGTTTTGCCGGTTTCCAATTGTTCGTAAGCGTCTGTAATTTCATTTCCTGTGGGTAAGATTCCTACCCGAATTTTTTCATAAACCTGTATCTGTGTGATGCCGCTGCTTAACACGGCGCCCAAATCCATGGGGCGAATTTTATGATTTTCCGGTAAAATCATTTCGCCGGCCACCACATCTTCTCCAATGGGGCGTATATGTTGCCACGGGGAGGCTTGTACCATGATTTTCACTTGATTTGCTTGCCCGTCTGCGCCGAATTCAGAAGAAACGGGCACTAAATCCTCAATCATGATGACGCTGTCATAGGGTTCTAAAATTAAGTGACCTGTATTAATATATTCAAAGTCTACACCTCTTGTCAAGATGACGGGGGTGGCTTCGTTGGCGGTATAGGTTCTTTCCGCAATGACCATAATGCCATCCATGGCGGCTGCGTTATGGTTTGGTGAAGAAAGGCGTGCAAAGATAGGCGCAGCGGTAACACGTCCGTTGGCTTGCCGAATATCTACCGTTTCTATGGCCACTTGGTGAATAGAAGGTGCGATTTTCTTCAAATAGGTAGGAACCGCATCTTCAATGTCTGTATTTGATAAATAGATGTTTCGATCTAATTTTTTACTCATAGTATCCTTCCTCTCTAGGACAGAACTGCTTAAAGCAGGACGACTTCTACACGATCACCTTGGTTGATGCCCTCTGAAAGAGATGAAATCCGCACATATCCATCTGCATACATGAGTTGGGAGATGGAGCCTGACTTGGCATGAATGGGTGAAGCCACCCAATGAGGTGATTTTTTTAAGGTAACAAGCTGGTAGGTTTCTCTTCCTTCGCCTGCATGAATATTTTCCGAAATAACAGCTTCTACAGAAATAGAAGATTGTTGGTTTTCAAAGTAATGGGATTTAATAAAGGGCTCAATGACCGTTTTGTAAACGATGATGGCGGACATGGGATGGCCCGGTAAACCCACTGCTAAAATAGGGCATTGGTCATCATCTGGTCTGGCTACCACACCAATGACGGTAGGTTTGCCCGGTTTGATGGCAATGCCGTGGGTCAGGACACCGGGTTTTCCCAGGCTGTCGATTAAGTCTGCGGTCATATCCTTTGTGCCGGCAGAGCTACCACCGGATAAAAGCAGAATATCGTTTTCCAGAATGCAGCTTTCCGCCCTTGCCTTTAATTGTTCAAAATTATCTTTTAAAATACAAATATGGGTGACTTCCACACCGGCGGATTCGCAAAATGCAGCGATGGCGTAGGCGTTGATATCCCGTATTTGACCTAATTCAGGGATTTGATCAATGTCTATAATCTCATCCCCGGTGGATAGAATAGCGGCTTTCGGTTTGACAAATACCTGTAATTGCCATTTCCCGCAAGTGGCAAGCATGCCAATATCTTTTACCGAAATCCGATGTCCTTTGGAAAAAATTAATTGATTTTTTGAAAAATCATCGCCTTGGTTCATAATGTGACCGTTGGGTGTCGCCGGCTTATAGACGGCAATGGTTTTTTCATCCAGTTTTTCCACGTATTCAACCATAACCATGGCATCGGCATCTTGGGGAAGCATGCCACCTGTAGGGACATAGATGGCTTGATTGGGCTGTAAATGCAGTTGACAGGGATGACCCATTTCTACAGCACCCACTACATCCAAGAAGACGGGCATACTATCGCTGACGCCAAAGGTATCGTGCGCATGCACAGCATAGCCATCTACCACAGACCGCCTAAATTGGGGCATTTCCACATCGGTGGTAATGTTCTCTGCCAAATACCGACCTAAAGCCTGTCTAATGGGAACAACCTCACAATGAGGAGATTGGAAAAAGTGTGTTTTTAGTTGTTCTTGTACCTCTTCTAAGGTATGTGTGTGTAACAAACGCATGGGTTCAATCCTTTCATGTGTTGGAATTTATTTTAAAAGGGTTAAATTAATAATTCACCTGCAATAAATTTTTGCGTCAGTGGGGAAGTGGGGTGGGTTAACAAGGTTTCCGTTTCATTAAATTCAATGAGATGCCCCTGGTGTAAAAAAGCCACCCAGTCACAGAGCCTTTTCGCTTGAGACAGGTTGTGGGTGATGATGATTACCGTTGTTCTTTCTTCTCTGTTTATTTTTTTTAACATAGCTTCAATTTCGCTGGTAGCGATGGGGTCGATGTTGGCAGTGGGTTCATCCAACAATAAAAGTTTGGGGTAAAAGGATAAGGCCCGTGCCAACGCCACTTTTTGTGTCTCGCCACCGGAGAGTTTCCAAGCTTTTTGCTTCCGCAAGTCTGTCAATCCAAGTTCTTCCATAAGAAGGGAAATGCGTGCTTCAATTTTCTCTAAAGACCATCCACGCAGCTTTAGCGGATAAGCAATGTTTTTTTCTACAGAAGTACTCAGCATATAGGGCTGCTGAAAAACCATGGTCATTTGGTCAAGAGGCGGCGATGCGGTGGGGGGATTTCCATAAAATACCGTGCCTGTTGAAGGCGAATCAATGGCGGCAATCATATTTAAAAGGGTGCTTTTTCCCGCACCATTGGAGCCAATCATCCCACATAGGCAGCCTGTCTGCAAGGCAAAATGGGGAATATGCAAAACGGTCTTCTCACCGTATGTTTTTTTTAAATTTTCTATGGTTAGATTCATAGGGTTTCACCTCGTTGCTGTAAATGATATAAGAAAGCGTTGATGGTAAAGGAAAGCACCAGTAAAATAATACCCACAGCGATAGCGGTACTGTAATCCCCCATGCTTTTTAGCTGTGCAATGTAGGTGGTCATAACACGGGTTTTTCCTTTGATATTCCCGCCTACAATCATGACCGCACCCACTTCCGAGATGGCTCTTCCTACCCCGGTAACCACGGCAGCCAGAAGCCCCATACGCATTTCAAAGATGAGCAGTTTCAAAGTTTCAAATGGGTTGGCGCCTAAGGTTAAACCTAATTTATTGATTTTGGGTGCTTTTTCCTTTACTATGTTAAACGTCAAACCCATGATGATGGGTGTTACCAAAATCACCTGTGCGATGACCATGGCGGTAGGGGTATAATTAATTCCCCAAGAACCCAAGGGTCCTTTTCGCATAATAAACAAAAAAACAACCAATCCTGCGATGACAGGCGGTAGGCTCATCATAGTGTATGTCATACGCACGACCACACCTTTTAACGGGAAGCGGTGGGTACCCACTAAAATGCCCAATGGGACGCCTATGATGGTAGAGGTGACCACAGAACAAAAAGAGACAGCAAGAGAGAGCCCTACGATACCATAGAGCTCTGAATCTCCTGAAAAAATCATTAGAAGGGCTGATTGAAAGCCCATTGCAATGTCTGCCATAAAAAAGTTCCTTTGATCAGTTTATGATCCAATTGGTGTTGCTTATTTTTCTGCTTTTGCTGCATTTGGAACAAATAAGGCTTGACCATATTTTGCTGTGCCGTATTCGCCAATCATTTTCTGTGTTTTAGCTGATAAAATCCAAGTTTGGAATGCAAGGGCGCCATCTGCATTGATCTTTTCGTTCTTTGCAGGGTCTACAACGATGACACCATATTGATTAAACAAATCTTTGTCGCCTTCCGTTACGATTTTTAAGTCTGTGCCTTCAGCCATATTTAACCAAGTGGCTCTGTCTGAAAGGGTGTAACCCAGCATTTCATCAGTCATGGTAATCACGTCTCCCATGCCTTTTCCGGATTCAACATACCAGTCACCGGCAGGTGTTAAGGTTAGTTTTTCCCAAATAGACAGTTCTTTTTTATGTGTGCCTGAATCGTCAGCTCTCGAAATAAAAGGTGTGCTTTGGGCATCAAAAATGGCTTTAAATGCATCCTGTGCTTTTTCAGGTGCAGCTTCGGCAATGCCAAGAGGGTCGGAAGTAGGTCCTAAAATCACAAAGTCATTGTACATGACATCGAATCTTTCAGGGCCATGTCCGTTTGCAACAAATTCTTTTTCTGCGGCAGGGGAATGAACCAAGAGGACATCCGCTTCACCGTCTTCGCCCATCTTCATGGCTTCGCCGGAACCAACTGCAATGACGTTTACTTCATAGCCTGTTTCTGCGGTGAATTTTGGAAGAATCTCATCTAACAAACCGCTATCCTGCGTGCTGGTAGTGGTCGCCAATATAATGGATCCAATGATAGGAGCCGGCTGGTTTTTGGCGTCTTCTTTGGGTTTATCCCCACCACTACACCCGGTAAAGGCTGTAAGGACCATAATCATTGCCAACACCAGTGTCATCACTTTTTTCTTGCTTAACATCGTTTTTCCTCCTTAAAATTGGGCTTATGCCCATGGATAGATTGATTGCCCATTTTGAAAAAAATTCAAATAAAAAATCCTTTCATGTCAAAGAGAAAGGATTGGTGATTTTGATTTTCCTTTCCAAATATGGGAGGCTTTCCGATTTCTCATCAGCCCATGGGTTGGAAACCTTGGCGTTATACTTTAGAATTTCCAACTCGGAAAACAAATATTCATTTGCTTATTTATCATAACATAGCCTTCTATGGCCTTCAACATAATTTATAAAATAAAGCCTAAAGGAAACTGTCGATTTTTACGTCAAAAGGTTGAATGGGAATTGCTTTGACAATCTGAAACTCATAAGCCAACGCTATTTTTTTGGCCTGTGGTTTTAGTTTTGGGAGAAAACGGTCATAGCACCCTTTGCCGTAACCCAGACGATTTCCCTCTAAATCAAAGGCTACGCCGGGAAGGATAACCAAGTCGATTTCTGCCGGGTTAATTAAGGAAGGTTTTGGCAATCCACGCTTATGTAAATTAGGTTCCCAAATACCCATCTTGGATTTGGACAAGTAAGAAAATAGCTCTTGTGTCCATTTTTTTGTAAATAGGGGGTCCTTGTTGGTAGGCGCAGGTCTCAGATCCTTGTGCCAGGGGATCGCATAAGGTAAAATCTGGAACTCTCCGTCCGTATAGGGTAAAACCAGGGTCTTTCCCTGTTCCAGGACACCTTCAATGAGCGGCATTGTGGGCACTTCTTTGCGATAATCCATGTAAAGCATAACCGTCTTTGCTTCAATAAAATCAGGCGATTTCAAGAGGCGATCTCTGGCTTCTAATGCAAATTGTATCATGGTTTCTGAATCTATAGCGGTGCGCAAAGCCAATAGTTCCTTGCGAAGTTCTATTCGTGTTTTTTCTTGTGTTTTCATCAGTTAGCGGTCCTTTACTATGATAAAAGTGATGTTTTGTTGAGATAGATTGGATTGAAAACATCCATAGAGATGGATGTACAATATTCTCCATTTGTGGTATAATAACCAC
>JAVVUJ010000005.1:0-7930 GCA_036653195.1 Anaerovorax sp.
AAAATGTAGTAACCACTATGAATGTCTATCAAGATGTTTTACATGACTATCAGCTTGATAATATAGAAAAAATGGATTGTTTTTTATAGCCGTTGCACACACTTTGCACACATTGTTAATTTTTACGTTGAAAACTCAACGATTACGTTAAATACTTTTTGTTTAATGTGTAGTTCATTACTATAGGTTTTAAATCCCGGTAAATTCAATGTATCCGTTGAGTTTACCGTAGGGTGACAATATGGATAATAGGAGAATTTTTGTTTATGAAAGATTTTAATTTGTATTTTGATCACACCAATTTAAAGGCGGAGGCCACAGAAGATGATATTAAAAAACTTTGTGCCGAAGCCAAGGAATACAGTTTTTATGCCGTCTGTGTCAATTCTTCCTATGTGCCTTTAGCGAAGAAGGAATTAGTGGGTTCCTCTGTAAAAATCGCCTGCGTGGTAGGCTTTCCCTTGGGTGCTTGCACCGGTGCTGTAAAAGCCTTTGAAGCGGATTGCGCTTGCCGTGAAGGTGCTCATGAAATTGACATGGTTTTAAATGTAGGTGCCTTAAAAGATAAAAGATACGAAGATGTTTTAGCGGATATGATCACCGTCGTTGCCATTGCCAACGAATACGATGCCATTGTTAAGATCATTTTAGAAACTTGCCTTCTCACAGATGAGGAAATTGTAAAGGCCTGTGAACTTTCCATAGAAGCCGGCGCAGCTTTTGTGAAAACTTCAACGGGATTTTCCACTGCAGGTGCCACCACCCATCACGTAGCCTTGATGAGACAAAGGGTTGGCAATTTGGCAGAAGTAAAGGCTTCCGGCGGCATCAGAGATTATAAGACGGCTATGGCGATGATTGCAGCGGGTGCAGATCGAATTGGTGCCAGTGCCTCCATCTCTATTTTAAAGAAACTATAATTAGTGAAATCTGCCGTAGATATATTCTCATTCCTTAGATGGAATTATTGCAAAAAAAAGGCACACCTTAGGTTAATAATTAGCCTAAAGTGTGCCTTTTTTCATATTCAGTTTGCGTTTCTTATTTTGTCCCTATGGGACTGTGCCATAGGAAGCGCACTTTTTATAATTTGATAAAGTTTACCGAGGTTTTTATAGTAATCCTTCTACACCTTCTCTACAACCGTTCATAAATTTTATGGAAGGAAGTTATGAAGGCGTGCTTCAATGAACTGAGCAGATGCACCTTTTTGCAGTGCAACGGTCCCCGTTCTGGCAACTTCCTGTATATTATAATGTTGTAACAGCTCGATGATTAAATCTACTTTATCCGGTCGATCTGCCAACTCTACTGTCAATGTGGTATGAGAAATATCTACAACCGTTGCATCCATAACCTTTGCAATGTCAATGATGCGGCTACGTTCCGCTTCGGAAACCTTCACTTTAATCAGTGCCAGCTCCCGCCTTGTAATATCCTCATTATCTAATTTGACCACTTTAATCACGTCAATTTGCTTATTCAGCTGTTTGGTTACTTGTTCAGCAATATAGTCATCCCCTTGAACCACCAACGTAATTCTGGAAATGGCTTTATCTTCTGTAGTACCTACAGCCAAACTGTCGATATTAAATCCTCTTCTTGCGAAAAGACCTGAAATACGGGATAAAACACCGGCTTTATTTTCAACTAATACAGAAATAGTATGTTTCATAGGACTCTCCTTTTTCAATATCAAAATGCCCTGTCGTTTCCTACGTACATTTTAATAAGCTATCTCTTCATGGCCACAACGCCGGTTTTCACAAGCTCTATGATGCCATAGGGTCTGAAAATTTCAATAAGATTGCTGATATTTTCCTCTTTGTCCAAAGACTCTAAAATCAAATATTCGGCAGAAACTTCAATGACTCTTGCATTACATGCATTTGCTACTACAATGATGTCCACTCTGTTGGTGGCATCGGATTTTACTTTCATAAACAGCAATACTTTGCTGATCATGCTTTCCGGCTGAATATCCTCAATAGAAATGACATCCTCTAATTTTTCCAATTGATTGATCACTTGAGCGATGACGATATCATCTCCGCCTACCACCACGGTAAGGCGTGAAAATCGTTCGTCCTCTGTGGAACTGCCGATAAATGAATCGATGTTATAGCCTCTGCGCCTGAACAATCCTGACACACGGCTGGTCACGCCGGGTTCATTCTTTACAAGTGCGGATAATATATGTTTCATGTTCTCCTCCATATGGGCTAACGGGCGGAGTGAGGAAAAATCCATCTTACTTCCCGTGCCATTATTTTTCTTCAAACCCCATATGCAACATGGCACAGGGGTTGAAGTGTGAACTATTCTTTCACACTTCACCTCCAATTTATAAAGACGATTCCAGCTCGTCTACAATACATTCCAATAAAAACGGTCCTTTATGAGATAAGAGTTCCTCTATAGCCGGTCCCATTTCTTCCCAAGTGCTAATGGTTTTTCCATCAATGCCATAAGCCTTTGCAATGGCTACCACATCAGGGCTACCTGTCAGGTCAACGGCAATTTGATTGTTTTTATACGATGTCTTTTGAATTTCCCGCACGAGACCCAATTTTCCGTTGGTCATCACCACCATTTTTACATCTACTTCCTGTTGGCACATGGTTCCCAATTCCATCATCTGCATTTGAAAAGACCCGTCACCACATACGGCAACCACTGTTTTTTCAGGATCTGCCATCTTGGCACCGATGGCACAAGGAATAGAGTAACCCATGGTGCCCATCCCACCTGATGTCAGAAATCTACCGGTGCGTATGTCGCAATTGGCCGCAGACCAAATTTGATTTTGCCCCACATCTGCACAGTAAATATGGTCATCAGGCAGTGCTTTTGATAAAAGATTGACAAAAGCCTTGGGGTTGATTCCATAAGCGCGCGGCTTATAATCTACCGTCATTTTATTCTTTTTCTCTTTAAACTTTTCAACTTTTTCAAGAGCCACAGGCCTTGGTTTTGCATCTAAAATTTGCTGTAACACAATCTTCGCATCGCCCACTACGGGAATAAAGGTATCCATATTTTTACCAATTTCCGCAGGATCAATGTCAATATGAATAATTTTTGTAGTTTTTCCCACCTGTTTTGGTAGCAGTACAGCTCGATCCGACACCCTGGCACCCACCAATATCAACAGATCTGCATCTGCAATGGCCTGATTTGCAATGGATTTTCCATGCATACCCAACATGCCTATATACAGCGGATGTGCCGTCGGAATTGCGCCAATGCCCATCATCGTAGACACCGCCGGTATATGCAAGGTTTCAATAAATTCTTTCACCAGTTCCTGCGCTTCTGCGGCAAATACCCCACCGCCCATACAAAGGAGTGGGCTTTCCGCACCGTTTATGGCACGCATCACTCTTTTAATCTGCCCCGCATGGCCGGTCACATTGGGCTTGTACCCACGGATATCTACTTCGCCCGGATCCGTAAAATCAAATCTCTGCAACTGCACGTTCACCGGAATATCTATCAGCACGGGACCCGGTCTGCCTGTAGAAGCAATGTGAAAGGCTTCTTGGACAATCCTGGGTAAATCTTCTGCCCGTTTTACCAAATAGCTATACTTTGTAAAAGGCTCTGACGCACCTGTCATATCCGCTTCCTGAAACACATCACGCCCCAAAAGTTCACTGGATACCTGTCCTGTAATCGCAACAAGAGGAATGCTGTCCATGTAAGCCGTTCCCAACGCTGTAATTAAGTTCATAGCACCCGGGCCGGAGGTTGTCATACAAACACCCGGCCTTTTCTTGATTCTTGCATACCCACTGGCTTCGTGTCCTGCATGTTGCTCATGCCTAACCAATACATGCTTAATTTGTTTTGAATGAGATAGTTTGTCGTAAAGGGGGGCAATGGTCGCACCAGGATAGCCGAATATAATTTCTACCCCTTCTTTTTCCAAACTTTTAACGATGGCCTCCGCACCTGTAATCATATTTCTACCTCTATTTTACTTCTACCGTCCAGCCAAATTTATCCTCCACTTTTCCCAGTTGAATTCCTGAAAGGGTATCATAAAGTTTCTGTGAAAGCTGTCCAATTTCACCTTTGTTAACGATCATCACTTTATCGGTCCAACACAGTTCTCCTACAGGAGAAATCACCGCTGCCGTTCCCGTAGCAAAAACTTCTTTTAATCGTCCCTGCTCAAAAGCTTTGAATATATCTTCAATGGTCACTCTTCTTTCCGATACACGAAGACCCCAATCTTTCAAAAGATGAATGACAGAATCTCTGGTAATGCCCGGCAAAACCGTGCCTTCCAGTGGTGCCGTAATAATTTCATCATCAATAACAAAAAACGCATTGGAGGTTCCGATTTCTTCTACATACTTTCGTTCAACACCGTCAAGCCAAAGAACCTGTGAGTAGCCTTTTGCTTCTGCCTTTTCCTGAGATTTTAACCCGGCCACATAGTTGCCGCCAATCTTCGCAAATCCCGTTCCGCCTTTTGTCGCTCTCACGTATTCATCCTCTACAAATATTTTCGTAGGTGCCAATCCACCTTCATAATAGGGACCTGATGGCGAAAGAATAATGATAAAAATAAAGTTTCTGGAAGCACGAACACCTAAAAATGGTTCTGTGGCGATGATAAAGGGTCGTATATAAAGAGAAGTTCCTTCTTTTGTGGGAATCCAGTCGGCATCCAAACTGACCACGGCCTTCACTGCTTCCACATATAATTCCGGGTCAATCTGTGGAATGCAAATGCGATCGTTGGTGTTGTTGGTTCTTTCTGCATTTTTATCAGGTCTGAACAGCTGTACTTTTCCCGCTGCCGTCTTATAGGCCTTCAACCCTTCAAACATCTCCTGTCCGTAATGAAATACAGACGCCGCCGGTTCCATTGGGATAGGCGCATAAGGGACAATTCTCCCATCATGCCATCCAATTCCGTCTGTATAGTCCATCATAAACATATGATCGGAAAAAATATCACCAAACCCTAATCCATCTGGGTTTGGCTTCACCTTTGGCTGTGGGTTCTTTGTAACTGGAAAATTATACTTCATTTCTTTCACCTATCCTTTTCTTTCTTATCTTGATTTCTGTTGTAATGGCAGCATTCGCCACCCTCCTACAACCTGTCTTTATTTGTTTTACTTATTTTTGATATTCGTCAATAAGGTTCATCTTCAACTCATACAGTTCTCTGGATAAATCCACATAGTATTCATGGGGTTTTTCAAATCTTAAGATTTCTTCCCACAATGTGCTGATTTGTTCCTGGCAATACTTTTTAATTTCTTTTAAATCGGGCATCTTGTAGACACAGTCTCCCTTATTAAAAATCTGTACACGTAAATTTTTTGCATAAAAACCTGAAATAGTCTTTCTTTTCCAAACGGTATCCGGATTGAAAATTTCGTAATCCCTGCCTTCCGGAATTTTTTCATTGTCTAAAGTAATGACATCTGCAAAAGCCTTGTCCGTACCTTTATCATATAATCGATAGACTGTCTTAAACCCCGGATTTGTAATTTTTCCTACATTTTCACTGATCTTCATCTTAGGAACAATGCTTCCATCTATTTCAATACCGGAAAGTTTATAAACACCGCCAAAGACCGGCTCTGACTTTGAAGTGATTAACCGTTCGCCAACACCAAAAGAGTCAATACACGCGCCTTGCAAAATAATATCTCTGATAATATACTCATCCAACGAATTGGATACAACAATGCTGCAATCCTGCAATCCTGCTTCATCCAATATGAGTCTGGCTTTCTTTGTCAAATAAGTCACATCTCCACTGTCAATTCTGATGCCCATTTTTTCAGGCTTCAACTCTTGAAAAACTCTGATCGCTGCCGGCAATCCTGATTTCAATACGTTATAAGTGTCTATGAGCAGTACACAATTTTCAGGATAAAGTTCTGCATATCTTTTAAATGCCTCGTATTCACTGGGGAAGGTTTGAACCCAACTGTGTGCCATAGTACCCAAGGCCGGTACTTCGTAATCTCTTTCCGCCAAGGCACAGGCTGTACCTGCACAACCGCCGATATAGGCGGCTCTGGCTCCTAAAATAGCGGCCGATTCCCCATGAGCCCGCCTTGTCCCAAACTCCATAACAGGTCTTCCTGCCGCTGCCCTGACAATCCGGTTGGCCTTTGTGGCAATCAAACTTTGGTGGTTCATAATCAGCAAGGTCATGGTTTCTATAAACTGTGCCTGAATAATAGGACCTCTCACCGTTACAATGGGTTCTCCCGGAAAAATAGGGGTTCCTTCCGGAATTGCCCAAACATCACATGCAAATTTAAAGTCCTTCAGGTACGCCAAAAATCCCTCATGGAATATGCCCTTGCTTCGTAAAAATTCAACATCTTCTTCACTGAACTTTAAGTTTTTCAAATAGTCAATAAGCTGCTCTAAACCTGCAACAATTGCAAACCCACCCTCATCAGGTATGGTTCTGAAAAACATGTCAAAATATGCGATATCATCCTTCATTCCACTTTGAAAATATCCATTTGCCATAGTCAACTCATAAAAATCCGTCAACATGGTGGCATTTACTTTTTCATTCATTGGAAAGTTCCTCCACTCTTCCTTTTTCCTTGATTACAAGGTATCCTGCTATAATAACAACCACACCACCCACAATTTGCACGATAGATATGGTTTCCTTTAAAAACAGCCAGCCGAAAAAAGTAGCTGTTATAGGCAAAAAGTTTGAAAATAATGCGGTAGCTGTCGGTCCTAAAATGTGCAAAGATTTTACCTGTGCAAGGAATCCAAATCCTGCACTGAGCAACCCCAGATAAATAAGACCGCCGATAATAGAAGGTGTTATTTGGCTGCTTTCCGGTAAATGTGTCATTGCATAAGGGGCAACAAGAATGATGGTACAAAGAAGTTGCGTCATGGTCAACGTTGCACTTTCATATTTGTCATGAAGAGATGCGGTAATAAAATTAAAAGCATTCCAAGAGCAAACCGCACCGATGGCCAGTAAGTAGCCTATGGCTCTCCCTTGAAATAGCATTTTATAGTCCACGCCGATTACCAAGGCAACCCCTACAATGGAGAGTCCAATCCCTACAATCATCAACTTTGTCGCTTTCTTTTTATAAATAATCTTTTCTAACACCACAGAAAGCGCCGGTACAAATGCCAAAATAATGGTAATCAGTGAAATGGGCAAGTAATCCATGGCTGTATATTCACAGGAAAAATAGATAATTTCCCCTAATACGGCACACGCTATAAAAACGGGAATATCTTTTTTTCGGGCCAACGTTTTGCCTTCAAACTTAAATTTAACGGCGACCACCAGAACCAATCCAATGCTGTACTTAAAAAAAAGTAAAGTCATGGGTTGAAAGGTCTCAAGTGCATTTTTTGCTATAATATAATCTAAACCCCAAATGCAGACCAATATGGTCATGAGGATATACATGGTTTTCTTTTGTATTTTCAAATTTTATCACCAAATCCATTCATAAAGTACTTTCTTTGAAATATACGAAACTACCATTTTAAACAATCTGATGATATTCCCTATATTATAAAAAAACTATTTAAAACGACGTTTTATGGCAACCCCTAAAACGCCGAATTTTCGACACTGAACTTATTATACCACAAGCTGTGGATTTTTTAAAACTTTTTTTAAAAATTGTCCTGTATATGATTTTTCAACCTGTGCAATTTCTTCCGGTGTCCCCAATGCCACAATCTGTCCGCCACGGTCACCTCCGTCGGGTCCTAAGTCTATGACATGATCCGCAATTTTGATCACATCCAAATTGTGCTCTATGACAATGACGGAATTTCCCGCATCCACCAGTTTGTCTAATACCTGAATCAATTTATCCACATCTGCAAAGTGCAGTCCTGTGGTAGGTTCATCTAAAATATACAGGGTTCTTCCGGTGCTTCTCTTGGATAA
>JAVVUJ010000005.1:7940-30706 GCA_036653195.1 Anaerovorax sp.
TAACTCTGCTGCCAACTTAATTCGCTGCGCTTCCCCACCGGAAAGCTGGGTAGAGGGCTGTCCCAACTTTACATAACCCAATCCAACCTCCACCAAGGTTTCCAGCTGTCTTGCAATGGTGGGGATATTTCTGAAAAATTCCAAAGCCTCTTCAATATTCATATCCAACACTTCATAAATATTTTTGCCTTTATACTTCACTTCCAGTGTCTCTCTGTTATATCGTTTCCCTTTGCAAACCTCACAAGGCACATACACATCGGGCAAAAAGTGCATTTCAATTTTAATAATGCCGTCGCCACTGCAAGCCTCACATCGACCACCCTTTACATTGAAACTGAATCGACCCTTTGCATAGCCTCTCACTTTTGACTCCGGTAGCTGGGCAAACAAGTCACGAATATGGGTAAATACGCCTGTATAAGTGGCCGGGTTGGATCTGGGTGTTCTGCCAATGGGCGATTGGTCAATATCTATGACTTTATCAATGTTTTCAATTCCTTTGATTTCTTTATGTTTTCCGGCTTTTACTTTAGAACGGTTGATTTCAATGGCAAGGCTTTTGTGTAAAATCTCATTGATCAATGTACTCTTTCCCGATCCTGAAACACCTGTAACACAGACAAATTCTCCCAAAGGAAAGGTCACATCAATGTTCTGTAAATTGTTTTCACGAGCACCCATGACTCGAATAGACTTGCCGTTTCCTTTTCTGCGTTTTTCCGGTAGGGCAATTTTCTTTTCCCCTGTTAAATATTGTCCTGTAACGGATTCTTTGCAACGCTTAATTTCTTCTACATTTCCCTGTGCGATAATTTCACCACCGTGCACACCGGCCCCCGGCCCCATATCTATAATATTGTCCGAGGCATACATGGTCTCTTCATCGTGCTCCACAATGAGCAATGTATTGCCCAAGTCGGTGAGATTCCGCAAGGTTTTTAAAAGTTTTTCGTTGTCCTTTTGATGGAGTCCAATGCTGGGTTCATCCAAAATATACAGTACACCTACCAAGCTGGAACCAATTTGTGTGGCCAACCTGATTCTCTGAGATTCTCCTCCGGAAAGGGTACCTGCCATTCTTGACAGGGTTAAATAATCCAGACCTACGTCCAATAGAAATTGCAACCTGGCTTTTATTTCTTTCAAAATTTGCACAGCGATCATCTGCTCCTTGGGTGACAGCTCTAAAGTTTCCATAAATTCCAATGCTTTTCTAATAGATAGATTGGATACTTCCGCAATGTTTTTGCCCCCCACTGTAACTGCTAAGACTTCCGGCTTTAACCTTTGACCGGCGCATGCGTCACAAGGTGTCAAACTCATATATTGCTCCATTTTTTCTTTAATATACTGTGATGCCGTTTCTTGATATCGCCTTTCTAAATTCCTCACAACGCCTTCAAAAGGATGATCTCTGTAAGACTCCGATCCATTGCTCCTGCTCTTGTAATAGTATTTTAAATGTCTTGTTCCTGTGCCGTAAAGCAATTCTTTTTTAAATTTTTCCGGCAATTTTCTATAGGGCAACTTTAAATCTACGCCATGCTCTTCTGCCAAAGCATCGATCATTTGGCGATAAAACCCCGTAATTTCCATAGACGCAAATACATTTGCCAAGGCGCCTTTTAAAATGCTTTTGTCTTGTTCCGGTATTAAAAGTTCCGGATCAATTTGCTGTATAAATCCCAATCCAAAGCAGTTGGGACAAGCACCAAAAGGACTGTTAAAAGAAAACATGCGAGGTTCCAGTTCTTCAATACTCACCCCATGATCGGGGCAGGCAAATTTGGTACTGAACAAAACATCTTCTTCACCCACTTGTACAATCACCGTGCCATCTCCATGGCTTAATGCCAGCTCAGTGGATTCTGAAATTCTGCTTTCATTTTCTTCTTTTACCACGGCTCTGTCTATGACAATTTCAATGGTATGTTTGTAAGTTTTTTCTAATTTCACCTCTTCCTCTTCCAGGTGAACCATGGCTCCGTCAATTCTTGCCCTTGTAAAACCCTCTTTTTTAATACGCCCAATGAGTTTCTCATGCTCCCCTTTTCGATCACGGATCACCGGTGCCAAAATAGTGATTCGTGTTCCTTGGGGATAGGCCATCACCTGATCTACAATTTGGTCTATAGACTGACTGGCGATTTCTTTGCCGCAAACAGGGCAATGGGGTTTCCCGATTCTGGCATACATGAGTCTTAAGTAGTCGTGAATTTCCGTCACAGTTCCTACTGTAGACCTGGGATTTTTACTGGTGGTCTTTTGATCGATGGAAATAGCCGGGGATAACCCCTCTATATATTCCACTTCCGGTTTATCCATCTGTCCCAAAAATTGTCTGGCATAAGCGGATAGACTTTCCACATATCTTCTTTGCCCTTCTGCATAAATGGTATCAAATGCCAAAGAGGATTTGCCCGATCCGCTCAACCCTGTGATCACCACCATTTTATCCCTGGGAATGGTCACATCTATGTTTTTTAAATTGTGCTCGCAAGCACCTTTTACGATAATATCTTTTGCCATATGCTTTCCTTCTCTATAACCTGACTTTACATTCAAAGAGTCGATCTCGCAATTCTGCCGCCTTTTCAAACTGCAAATTGGATGCGGCTGTTTTCATCTCTTTTTCTAATTTTTTAATATAGTCTCCCAATTCTTTTTTTGTCAATTCCAGTGGGCTTCTTTCACTGTAATAGTCTTCTGTTTCTTCGGCCACTTTCGTCGCTTCCATAACCGAACGTATGGATTTCTTAATGGTGGTGGGTGTAATCCCATGTTCTTCATTGTATGCTTGCTGAATGATGCGCCTTCTCTCTGTTTCTGAAATGGCTTTTTCCATGGCTTCGCTGATTCCGTCTGCATACATAATCACTCGTCCGTTGGAATTTCTCGCCCCACGGCCGATGGTCTGAATCAAAGAGGTTTCCGTCCTCAAAAAACCCTGCTTGTCCGCATCTAAAATAACCACCAGTGAAACTTCGGGCAGATCCAACCCTTCTCGTAAAAGGTTGATTCCCACCAGTACGTCAAAGACACCCAACCTTAAATCCCTTAGAATTTCCATCCTTTCCAAAGTTAAAATTTCAGAATGAAGATATCGAACCTTTATCCCTACATTTTTCAGATAATCCGTCAAACTTTCGGACATTTTTTTAGTCAAGGTGGTCACCAAAACTTTTTCGCCTTTTTCTGTAGTCTTGTTGATTTCTCCAATGAGGTCGTCTATTTGACCTTCCGACTTTCGCACCTCTATCTTAGGATCTAGCAATCCTGTGGGTCTGATAATCTGCTCTGCGCAAACGCCACCACTTTGTTCTTTTTCCCAAGCAGACGGCGTAGCACTTAAATACACCACTTGATTGACCAAAGACTGAAACTCTTTAAATTCCAAAGGTCTGTTATCCAATGCGGAAGGCAACCTGAATCCGTATTCTACTAAGGAACTTTTCCTTGACCTGTCCCCGGCGTACATGCCTCTCAATTGAGGCACCATCACATGGGATTCATCTATAATAATCAAGAAATCCTGTGGGAAATAGTCTATGAGGGTATACGGTCTGGTGCCCGGCGGCAATCCGTTAATATGTCTGGAGTAATTTTCAATCCCCTTGCAGCTTCCCACTTCTCGCAGCATTTCCAAATCGTACCTAGTTCTCTGTTCGATGCGCTGTGCCTCAATGAGTTTTCCCTGAGACTGAAACTGTGCCACCCGCTCTTCCAATTCTTCTTCTATGGAGAGGATGGCCCTGCTCATGTTTTCCTTGGAAGTCACATAGTGGGAGGCCGGGAAAATAGACACATGGCTACGGATTCCATTGATCTCTCCCGTAATGGGATTGATTTCTTTAATGACCTCTATTTCATCACCAAACAGTTCAATACGAACAGCCTGTTCCGCTCCTGCCGGATAAATATCAATCATGTCCCCTCGCACACGGAAAGTGCCTCTTGTAAATCCCAAATCATTTCTCGTATATTGAATATCTATGAGTTTTCTCAAAATATCGTGGCGATTTTTTTCCATCCCCGGCCGTAAAGAAAGCACTTGGTTTTCATAGTCTACAGGACTTCCCAATCCATAGATACAGGAAACACTGGCTACGATGATCACATCTTTTCGCTCTGATAGTGCCGCCGTAGCCGAGTGACGCAACTTTTCGATCTCCTCATTGATATCTGAATCTTTCTCAATGTAGGTGTCTGTGGAAGCCACATAGGCTTCCGGTTGGTAATAGTCATAATAGCTGACAAAATACTCCACCGCATTGTCCGGGAAAAACTCTTGGAATTCTCCACAAAGCTGTGCTGCCAGCGTTTTGTTATGGGATATGATCAAAGTCGGTTTCTGCACCTGCGCAATCACATTGGCCATGGTAAAAGTCTTCCCCGATCCTGTAACGCCCAATAGGGTTTGATGCTTTTTCCCATTTTCAATGCCTTCTACAAGGGTGGCAACCGCCTGGGGTTGATCTCCTGTCATTCTATATTCAGATTTTAATTTAAAGCCATCCATAGTACCCACTTTCCTCTACTAAAAATTTCTTTGTTATCCTATTATGCCTCTATATCCTTAAGTATATCACAAACGCACGTTCTTATACAAGTATGAAAGCAGAATTGCCATTGTAATTTGTCGGATTTTGTAGTATAATGGATTATTATTTATATGCGAATGGGAGGAATCATCTTGAAAACAAGGAAATTGAAACAGAACAATTATTTAATAAAACCCACAGCTCCTTTTAGCAAAGAGAAAGAGCGTTTTTTTATGACCAATATGGCCAAACGTTTGCAAGAAAACGATCACATCGAAGGTGATCTTTACAGCAAATATGATGTAAAACGCGGGCTTCGTGATCTCAATGGAGCCGGTGTCGTTGTAGGATTGACTCATATCAGTGATGTCCAAGGCTACAAAGTAGACGAAGCCGGTAAAAAAGTTGCGGTTCCCGGAAAACTTTACTATCGTGGTGTGGATGTAGAAGATTTGGTTACCCAATGTTTGGCCGAAAATCGCTTTGGTTATGAAGAAACCAGCTATCTACTCCTGTTCGGAGAACTGCCCAATGCAAAGGAACTGGAGTTATATTCCCACCTGATTGCATCAAAAAGAGACTTACCTTTAGGATTCACACGAGATATGATTTTAACAGCACCAAGCCACAATGTTATGAATAAATTGGCAAGAAGTGTATTGGCTCTCTACTCTTATGACGACAATCCCGACGATACGTCTGTGAGAAATGTGTTGCGCCAATCCATCGGTTTGATTTCTTATTTCCCCTTGCTCATCGCTTATGGATACCAAGCGAAACGCTCTTACTTTGATGGTGAAAGCATGCATTTACACTATTCGGACACCAGTAAAAGCACGGCTGAAAATATTTTAAGGTTGATCAGACCCACCAGTGAGTATACGGATTTAGAGGCCAAGCTTTTGGATATTTCCATGATTTTACACGCAGAGCATGGTGGCGGAAACAACTCTTCCTTCACCACCCACTTGATTTCCTCATCGGGCACAGATACCTATTCGGCCATTTCTGCTGCGGTAGGGTCTCTAAAAGGTCCGAAACACGGTGGTGCCAATGTAGAAGTCATCGAAATGATCAACAATATCAAAGCCAATGTGAAGGACATTACCAACTTCAATGAAGTGGAACGTTACTTAATTAAAATTTTACAAGGTGAGGCCAACGACAAATCCGGCTTAATCTATGGTTTAGGTCATGCGGTCTATACGATTTCCGACCCGAGGGCTTCTCTGCTAAAGAAAATGGCAAAGAAACTTGCCGAAGACAAGGGGATTATCGAGGACTTTATGCTCTATGACTTTATCGAAAAACGTGCACCGGCACTGTTCCAAGAGGTAAAGGGCACTTCAAATTTAATGCCGGCTAACGTGGATCTGTATTCCGGATTTGTATATAGCGCTTTAAATATTCCCATCGATATTGCCACACCCATCTTTGCAACTGCCAGAATTTCCGGTTGGTGTGCCCACAGAATCGAAGAACTGGTTGCCGGTGGCAGAATCATGCGCCCTGCCTATAAGTGTGTACAGCCGGCAGTCCCTTATGTACCTTTAAATAAAAGAAAATAAAAATAAATTGAAAAAGTGGAAAGCTTGTTGGCTTTCCACTTTTTAGGTTGTATAAAAAAGGTTTTAATGATGAGGCCGG
Organism: Anaerovorax sp.; assembly: GCA_036653195.1. Taxonomy (GTDB): domain Bacteria; phylum Bacillota; class Clostridia; order Peptostreptococcales; family Anaerovoracaceae; genus JAVVUJ01. The sequence continues at coordinate 14,132 of JAVVUJ010000005.1, forward strand.
ACAAAACCGTTGCTTTTCATTTGCTCCATGACTCAAATAATTGAAAATGCAAAATCCTAACAAATCCTAGGCAATCCCTCTCCGTAAAGCACATGGATTACCCTTGTTCCGCCCATCTTTGTCCTCTGCACCACCGTCCCTTTCTCCCCTTTCTCCGTAACCTTTCCGATAATGGCCCCCTTCTTTCCATAAGGCGTTCCCTTGATTAACGCCAACGCCCTTTCACTTTGTTCTTTGGGTACGATGACAATCATCTTGCCTTCGTTTCCCATATACAGAGGATCCAGTCCCAATATATCCGCAAAGCCTCTCACTTCCGGATTCACCGGAATGGCACTTTCTTCAATCTCCATGTGACACTTTGAAGATTCACTGATTTCATTTAACACCGTACCCAAACCGCCTCTGGTCACATCTCTCATAGTCTTTACGTTGATCCCATTCTCAAATAAAGCTTGTGGTATTTCATTTAGACAGGCACAATCACTCTCAATATTATTTTCTACGTTCATTCTTGCACTTAAAATACAGGCGTGATGATCGCCCAGATCTCCGGATAAAATAATCACATCTCCCGGCGCACAGTTGGAGGCACTCACATCCCTGCCCTGTGGAATTTCCCCAATGCCCGAGGTATTAATATATAAACCGCCCTTGCCCTCTACCACCTTGGTATCGCCTGCCACAATCTTTACACCCGCTTCTCTTGCCATTTTGCCCATAGAAACAACCATAGCCCGCAATTCTTCTACGTCCAGCCCCTCTTCTAAAATAAAGCCACAGGTCAAATACTTAGGCTCTGCACCCATCATAAGCAAGTCGTTAACCGTTCCGCAAACGGCAAGTTTTCCAATATCGCCGCCTTTAAATTGAACCGGTGTCACTACAAATGAATCGGTACTAAATGCAATTTTACCATTTATCTCTAAAACCGCAGCGTCTTCCATCTTATCTAAAACATCATTGGAAAATTCTTTTCCAAAAATATCGCGCATAATATCCGCAGAAGCCTTTCCGCCACTGCCATGGGACATATTTATTTTCATAAGGTTCCTCCATTTCGATACCAAATTCCGCAAGCACCCTCTGTGGAAACCATACAGGGGCCATAGGGATTGGTTGGGTTGCAATTTTCGCCAAACATAGGACATTCATTGGGATTGATGCGGCCTATGATCACATCACTGCATTTACAGGCCTCCGGCAATTCCATATCCTGATCCAGTCCATAACTGCCACCATCAAAGGATTCGTATTCAGGTCGAATATACAGCCCTGAATTTTCAATAATTCCAAGTCCCCGCCACATGGCTGCACCGGGCTTAAAATATTTTTCCATCAAGTCTTTTGCCTTTTCATTTCCCTCTGCTTTTACCGCATTGGAATACAGGTTATGCACAGAAAAATCTTCATACTTGTCACTTCTCTTCCGTTCCACTCGACAAACCAAATCATAGACAGCAGCCAAAATATGCTCCGGTTCAAATCCCGCAACGGTACAGGGTATTTTATATTTTTGTGAAAGCCCTTGGTAAATGGTGCTTCCAATAATCACGCTTACATGACCCGGACAAATAAACCCATGGATGGTGTTCTCATTTTCACAAATCCACTGTAGCGCAGGCATGACCTGTTTTAAAGCCGTTATAAATTTTATATTTTTTATGCCTTGGCTTTCTGCTTCTTCCATGGTCAACGCATACGTAGGTACTGTGGTTTCAAATCCAACTGCCGCAATGACATAGGTTTTATCCGGATTTTCAGCGGCTTTTTTCACAATTTCCATGGGTGAATACATGAGTTCCACCTTGGCACCGTTTCCTTTGTTGTCTGCAAGGCTTCCGTGACTGCCCGTCACTTTCATCATGTCTCCAAAGGTTACCAAAACATGGTTTTCCTTCATGGCGTAGGTCACACATTGGTCAATGTATGCAGTGGGTGTCACACAAACAGGGCAACCCGGTCCGGAAATTAATTTAATTTTAGGTGAAATCAAACTGCGGATTCCGCTTTTAAAAATAGAGGACGTGTGCGTTCCACAGACTTCCATCAGCTTGATTTCAGGCCCATCATATTCTTTTAAATAGGCAAGCATGGTCTCAATTTTCATAGTCTTACCCTTGCATTTCTTCTAATTCCGAAAAAAGATCCATCAACGCACAAGCCTGATCCTTTTCCATCACTTCAATGGCGCAACCTGCGTGAACCAACACATAATCGCCAATCTTTGCCTCTACGATACCCGTGTTTACATCCACTATATTTCCACTAAAATCTGCCTTTGCTTTGTGTCCCTCTATGGAAACAATCTTTCCCGGCATTGCAATACACATTATACGGCCTCCTCTTCTTCCCAACCCTTACAAACATCGATCCATTCCAACGCTTTTGAAAATGTAAAGAGTTCATCACAGGTCACTTCTATGGCGCTGTTGCTGCTACCGCAAGCGGGAAATACCGTATCAAATCGTTTCATTGAAACGTCCATATATACTTTTACACTTTCCTTGTCTATATCAAAGGGGCAAACGCCACCGATGGCATGTCCCGTATAGTCGATGACTTCTTCTGGGGTCAGCATCTTTGCTTTCATCTTGAAAAATTGTTTGAATTTGCTGTTGTCAATCTTTGTATCCCCTGCTGTGGCAATTAAAACACAGCCGCCTTCCTTGTCTTTAAAGGACATCGTCTTTGCAATTCTCGCAGGAATAACCCCTGCCGCCTCTGCCGCCAATTCCACAGTAGCACTGGAAACGGGGAATTCCAAAACTCTGTCTTCTGCCCCAAATTGTTTTAAATAGTCTCTCACATTTTCTATGGCCATTTTCACACCTCATTCTGTTTATTTCTATAGTTTCCTACAGCTTTAGATTGGTGGGTTCTTTAAAATCTAACCCATTCTTTGTATTTCAACACGTTTTAACAAACAATCTCCTTGCACTTTCCATTTTATCACATGGCTGCAAACAGGGCAAGGGCACCTCTAAAAAGGCCTGTGCATGCCCACATATAACTGGCCTAATGCAATGCCGCCATCATTGGGGCTAACGGAGATATTGTAGTATACCTGAAACCCGTCATCCCGTAAAAGTTGTAGGGATTTTTCCATTAAAATTTTATTTTGGAAGACGCCGCCGGTCAAGGCTACCTGTGTAACAGTTTGTCCCGTTTCATCCAAAACCTGACCTCTAATTTTTTGACACTGTTCTAAAATCACTTGGGCTACTCCATAGTGAAATTTTAAAGCCAAATCATTTTTTTCTTTTTTACCCGGATTTTCAATGGCAGCTGCTGCCGCTTTTTCCAGCATAATGGCACACTCACCTTCATAGGTGTTTTCCGGCTGTATCTGCAAGAGTGCAGCCACCCCATCAAAAAGCCTGCCCATGCTGGAACTTTCAATGACGTTAATGTTTCCTGACAAAGCCGCAGAAACCATGGGCCAATTTCCATGGTCTGTCATGTTCTTTTCTCCATATGCCAAAATTTCCGTCAAATCTACGGAAAACTCCCCGGGAAACCCTGTTTTCTTCCTTTGTTTCCAATGGTGAACGTAGCACATGGCTGACTTCCAGCCTTCTTTCATAGAACCATCTCCACCAATCATTTTCACATATTCCAAATGGGCCTTTCGTACATAAGAGGCTTCTTGGCAAAGAAAAATTTCTCCACCCCAAATCTTTCCGTCATCCCCGTATCCTGTGCCATCAAAAGCAACGCCGATTACCTGACCGTCTAGTTTGTTTTCGGCCATAACCGAGGCCACATGGGCATGGTGGTGCTGTACAGAAAGGATTGGTAAATTCCCATGACTTTCTCCATAGTCTTTTGCAAATTTCGTGGTATGATAAAGGGGATGTTTGTCACATACAAGCAACCCGGGGCGAATACGGAATAAATTTTGTAACCGCTCCACATTTTTTTCGTAAATTTCACAGGCTTCTTTGCTGTCCAAATCACCGAAATATTGACTTACATAAGCAAAAGGTCCTTTGCTCAATGCAAAGGAAGATTTCAGCTGTCCACCTACCGCCAATAGTTGCCTGTCTTGTTTTTCTTTCTGATCTGCTTGTTTGATGTCCCCTTGCGTTCCCTTCTGCCTTGCCTGTTCCCTTTGCCTACCCACATCCAAATAGAGGGGTACCGGTGCATATCCCTTGGCTCGGCGAATCATCTGGGGCTGCCCATCTATAACACGCACCACCGAATCATCCACGGGAATTCTGATCTTTCTTTCATTGTAAAAAACACCTTCCAGCAAAGGCTGTACCTCCAGAAGTCGTAACATTTCCTCATCTTCTGTGATCATAGGCATACCCGACACATTTCCGCTGGTAGCGATGACCGGGCCGGTACGATCTAACAACAAATATTGCATACCCATACTGGGTAAAAAAACACCCATAGCGCCACTGTCGCTGCACACCCCTTTACAAATAGAAGCCCCCTTCTTGTCTTTCCGTTCTTGTAACAAAACAATGGGGCGTGGACTGGAAGTCAACAACGCCTCTTCTTCAGCGTTGACATAACACTCTTCTTTAATCTTCTTCATATTTGGAAACATGACTGCAAAAGGTTTGCGCACACGGTGTTTTAACCTTCTCAGGTTGGTAACAGCTTTTTCATTGAAAGGATCACATAAAAAATTGTAACCACCCACTCCTTTTAAAGCGATGATCCCCCCCTTCTCAATCAAAGATGCTGCAATGGAAATAGGCACGGTGGAAAAACCTTCCTCACAGGCACCCTCTTTTGACTTTAATCGGTACTTGATCACCGGCCCACACTCATGACAGGAAATGGTTTGCGCATGGTATCTTCTATCCTGCCTGTCCGTATATTGTCCATGGCAGAACGTACACATGGGAAATTCATCCATGGTCGTATTTTCTCTGTCGTAAGGGATGGAATCAATAATGGTATATCTGGGTCCGCAAATCATGCAGCTTATAAAGGGATGGTGGTACCTGGGGTTTGTCACATCGTATAATTCCTTTAGACAATCTGGACAAATGGCCAAATCTGCCGGAATCATAGCCGCTTCCTCATCTCCATAGTCACTTTGTAAAATAGAAAATTCCCCAAACTCTTGGTAAGGCAACGGGGTTTCCTTCATATGAACGATCTCTGCCGGTTCCGGCTTTTCCTTTTTCAGTGCTTGCACGAAGGCGCCAATCCGTTCCTCTGTGTCTGTGACCGTCACATCAACCAGACCGCCAATATTGAGTACTTCCCCCTTCATCTGCATGCGGTCTGCCAGTTTTGCCACAAAGGGTCTGAATCCTACACCCTGGACAATGCCCCATATTCTTATTTTTACGGTTTTTTCTTCCCTTTTTCTTTCGGTTTTTTCTTTCATATCGCCCTCTGCCTGTTCACGTTTTCTCTTGTGTGGTGAAATACAACGATCCTTCAACCCCTGTATTTATGCGTGGCTGTGATGATGATCACCGTGATCGTGATCGTGTTCACCGTGGCTGTGATCATGCTCGTCTTCATGGTGACTGTCATGGTGATCATGGTGCTGTTTGGCACCTGCCCTGTTGCTGTTGGCTCGTTCCTCAATCCATTGAACAACTTGTGCAAACCCTTCCCCGGTGGTGCCCGAAACCTTTATAACCGGTACATCTTTGTTCAACGCCCGAACGCCCTTCATAAAAAAGTCCTCGTCAAAATTCACATAGGGAAGCAAGTCTGTTTTGTTGACTAAAATAATATCTGCTTTTTCAAAAGCCAGTGGATATTTATAGGGCTTGTCGCTGCCCTCTGTCACAGAAGCAATAAGCATCAGCGCATGTTCTCCTATGGAAAATTCTGCGGGACAAACTAAATTTCCGATATTTTCAATAAAAAGAACCCCTTTTTCATCAAACATAATGTTCTGTACCGAATTGTGTATCATGGGCGCATCCAAGTGACAAGCTCCAAATGTATTGATTTGAAAAGTGGTAATACCCAGCCCTCTTAAATCTTTGGTATCAAGGTCCGATTCAATATCACCTTCGATTACATAAGGTTTCAATCCTTTTAAATTTTTTACAATATTCTTAAGGGTGGTGGTTTTTCCGATTCCCGGCGCCCCCATAATGTTCAACACAAAAATACCTTGTTTTGTCAGCCCTTCATTGACATGTTGTGCAATATGATCATTTTCATCATGGATATTCTCCATTACATTTATTTTTCTAACGTCATGCATTTTAATTCCCCCTAAATTCTAAAGTAATCCCAATCAAATCAATGAAATGAATGAAATTTTTCATCTTGTTTATCTTCTGTTTTGTAGCAATAAAAAAATCATCAGCGGTTTATCCAACTGCAGGTTTTTAAGTTTTCAAACCCATATAATTGTACCATAAAATTTCCTTTTTAAAATATAACTAGCAAAAATTCTCATCTATTATTTTTCCATCATTGGTGAAACTATATAGGAATGGAGAATCACCCACGATGTATAAAGACTATAAAACAAGATATATGATTTTTTTAATAGGTGGCATAGGCTATGGCCTCATAGAATTTTTCTACAGAGGATTTACCCATTGGACCATGATGTTTACCGGCGGTTTTTGCTTTTTGGGACTTTACTTAATTGACCTGCATTTCCCTCAAGCCTCTCTTATAAAAAAAACAGCCCTAGGCGTGGTGCTCATCCTAGTAGCTGAATTTCTTGTGGGTTGCATTGTCAATCTATGGTTAGGTTGGAATGTGTGGGATTACTCACATTTGCCTTTCAATTTATTGGGACAAATCTGCCTGTACTTCGCCTTTATTTGGGGACTGCTCACCTTCCCTATTCATTGGTACTGGCAGTTAAATTTCAATGGACTCAATGAAAAATTCCTTGCCTACTTCCGTAGGTTCTCCTAATCCATGACAACCTTCCTTGGGACAATCAAAAGAAAAAGGCTTTCTTTCAAACAAGTCTCCACATACATTACATTTTACTTTGGGCTTAATGCGCTTGATTTCTATATCAGCACCTTCACACGCCGTTCCCTGGGAAATGATTCGAAAATACATGTCTATGGAGTCACCAACAAACCCAGAGTAGTCACCTACAACCAGATTGATTTTTTTAACACAAGAAGCACCAGCATCCGCTGCGTGCTTCTCGGCAATTTTTATAATTTGTTGTGTAATAGGATATTCGTGCATACTGTTTCTTTCCTATTCGTTAACCAAGCATTTTTTTGGACAAGCTTCTACACAAACATTGCATAGGACACAAGCCCCTTTATCAATGGTCCATGTTTTATCTTTCCGAACCACTTGAATGGCTTCAGAAGGACATTTTTTCTGACAAATCCCACAGAATATGCAAGTATCAAGGTCACACTTGATTTCCCCGCCATCCGTTGCAGCCGGTGCAGATTTACCGCCGCCTGCCGCTTTAACAGGCTCAACCTTTGGTATTGCCACAGCGTCCACCACTTTTTCAGTGTTAGGTGTAGTATACGTATTCTCATTGGTCAAACACTGCTTGGGACAAGCGACAACGCAACCACTGCACTGTATACACTGCATTCTTGCAATCGTCCAAGTTCTCTTTGCCCGATCTACCGTAATGGCATTGGCCGGACATTTTTTCTGACAAATTCCACATAAAATGCACGAATTCTCATCAATTGAAATATGTCCTCTTGTGCCTGCAAAATATTCTCTGGGTACCACAGGGTACATGAGAGTTGCCGGCTTTTTAAACAAGCTTCTCATGACCATTCTTCCCATTTTAAACATTGCCATGTGCTCTCACCTACCTTTCTGTACAACTGATACATGGGTCAATTGTAAGTATCAACATTGGAACATCGGCTAAATCACACCCTTGAAGAGTTTTTACCATTGCTGGTATATTCTGATTGGTCGGTGTACGAACTCTAAATCTTTCTAAGAATTTAGAATCTTGGCCTTTTGCATAATAGTAAGCTTCGCCTCTGGGCTGTTCAAGTCTTGTAATAAACTCACCCTTTGGAATTTTTCCGGTTACCGCTACATCTATAGGACCCTCTGGAATCTGACCAACGGCCGCTTCGATTAAATCGATTGCCTGATAAATTTCACGAATTCTAACTTTACAACGTGCATAACAATCGCCATCTGTTTCAAGAATGGGTTCAAATCCAAGCTTGTCGTAAACGCCTGCTTCACAAAGTCTGATGTCTTGTCTCACACCGGAAGCACGTGCCATGGGACCCACTGCACAAAGTTCTTCTGCGTCTTCTTTTGAAAGACGGCCAACACCGCAAAGTCTGTTTTTTACAGAGTAATCGTCAATAAATACGCCGGCAAGTTCCTTTAATTCTTTTTCCATGGTTCTTAAAGTAGTAACCATGTCTTTCAAAGTGGCAGCGTCCATATCTCTTCTCACGCCGCCAACTTTACAAACAGAGAAGATAACTCTTCCGCCTGTAGTTTTTTCAAAAATATCCAGTACGCTTTCACGAAGTCTCCAACAATGCATGAACAGACTTTCAAATCCAAATCCATCGGCAAGAAGCCCAAGCCACAATAAATGGCTGTGTACCCTGGATAATTCATGCCAAATGGTTCTTAAATATTCAGCTCTTTCCGGAATCTTTACGTCCATAGCACCTTCTACGCCGGCGCAAAAGCCCCAACCGTGTCCAAAGCTACAAATTCCACAGATTCTTTCTATAACATATACCATTTCGGTATATTCCTTTTTTTCCACTAACTTTTCTAGTCCTCTGTGAATGAACCCAATTGAAGGAATCGCCTCAATAACGGTTTCATCTTCTATGACAAGATCTAGATGGACTGGTTCCGGCAAAACCGGATGCTGTGGTCCGAAAGGAATAATAGTTCTTTTACCCATAATCTTTACCTACCTTCCTTTCTTAATTCTTTGGGTTCCAAGGCGTTGGCTCTGAAACCTTGAAGAAATGGCCACCATAGTTTAGGGCCATGTGCTTAAACTTAACGCCAAACAAGTCCTGCATCTCGTTTTCATAAATGAATGCCGGCCAGTAAACGCCCGTAATGCTCATGAGTTCTTCTTCTTCCGGTAGCGTTACCTTTAGATTCAACAACTCATGATTTTTATCAAAAGAGTAAAGCAGCTCAAAGCCTTCTGAAACTTTCGTACAGCAAGCCTGACCTAATCTATATCCATCTGCCTTTAAATCCTGAACCTTTTCTAATAATCTAGAAGGCTCTACAGGAATGAACAATTGTTCCTTGAAATTTTCCTTCATTTTAAGCCTCCTCCTGCGCTTTTTCAGTTGCAACTGTAGTCGCTTCTTCAACAAGTGCTGTTTTTTTGGCCGGGGCATTACTCATGGCCGCTCTTTTCTCAGCTAATACGCCCAGCCCTTTTACAACGCCATCAATGATGGCTTCCGGTCTGGCCGCACATCCCGGTACATAAACATCCACAGGAATTACCGTATCTGTTCCACCCAAGATATTATAACATTCTTTGAACACACCGCCCGAAGTGGCACAAATTCCAACTGCTACAACCACTTTTGGTTCCGGCATTTGCTCATAAATCTGTTGTACTACGGCTTTGTTCTGTTCGTTTACCGAACCGGTTACTAAAAACACATCTGCATGCTTTGGATTACCTGTGTTGATGATGCCGAATCTCTCCACATCATACATGGGTGTAAGGCATGCCAATACTTCTATGTCACATCCGTTACAACTTGAACCGTCATAATGGATGACCCATGGGGATTTTGTTACATATGACATTAATTACACCTCCTTATAATCTAAAACTGGAAAAATACACAATCAGCAAATTGACAAATCCCAATGTGATGGCTACAATCCATGAAGAATTAATGGCAACTTGCCACTTCATTCTTGCATAGCAGTTGTCGATTAATACTTCTAAGAAGTACGCCGCCAAACAAACTACAACACCTAGCACAACACCCCAAAGGGTTCCGTTTGCAATGAAAAGGAATACAAATCCTAAAAGGAATATGTTTTCATACCAATGTGCAATTTCAATGTAAGCCATTGTTTTTCCGGAAAACTCAGTGGTCAAACCTTTTACAAGTTCTTGATGTCCATGATGAGACATTGACAAGTCAAAAGGTGACTTTCTGAATTTTATGGTTAATATAAACACGAATCCAATAAAGATGCCGGGCAAGAATTTAATAGCCATGCCCATTGCAGGATCCGGTGTAATGATGGTTCCAACTTCAAAACTTCCCGTTACCAAATAAAGACCAATTGCCGTAATTAAAACCATCGGCTCATAGGCCATCATCTGCAACAATTCTCTTTCTGCACCAATTTGTGAGAAAGGAGAGTTTGATGAAAATGCAGCGACGATCAAGAACACGCTTGCAAGTGTAAGTGAGAAGATAATCAGCAGTAAATCAAATCCTGCAAAGAAAAACGCACCGGTTACAATGATGAAAAACAAGAAACATCCAACATAAAAATCCTGTACTTTATTCACTGTAATAGGTTCTTTTTCCATTAACTTTGACATGTCATAAAATGGCTGCAAAATAGGAGGGCCGACTCTTCCCTGCATTCTTGCGGTGATTTTTCTGTCAATACCCGCTAAAAGGCAACCTATGATAGGTGCTACTATGATGTATGCAATAACGCTTATGATTGGGATCAATACGCTTGAGTTAAACATTTACAGCACCCCCCCTACAATAATTGCGAAGATACCGACGATGACAATGACGGTGGCAATAACACCAATGACATTCATCTTCTTCTCTCCGAAGTAACTTTCCATATACCAGTTTCTAAGTGAAACAGACACGTCTTTTTCCATAGCACCTCTGAATGTTAAATCGTCTCCAAGATTTGCACCGGATAAGTAAATAGGAACAATCTTTTTATTTGTTTTTCCAAAGAACAACAGTGGCAATACAATGACTGCGAACAGCATAATTGACATGATAATCATGTTCTTTGAAGAAAGTGCCAATACAATAGCCCCCGCTTCCACCATTGGGAATGCAGAAAGTATATATGGAACAATCAATGATGACGAGATCAGTGGGAACAGTACACAGATTACCAATGTCAAAACTGTCAAGGTAGTCAGTACAAATCTCTCATGACCATTTACTTTATCTTCAATATTTTCACGGTTTGCCATAATCGCAACCATCTTTCCAAGCCACTTTGTCCAGTAGAACAGGGTTGCCGCACTACCAAAGACGATAAACATGACTAAGAACACGCCGCCGCCATCAACAAAGGCTTTCATGGCTGCCCATTTGGATATTAACATACCTAAAGGAGCAAGGAACATCCCGCAAATACCAACGATCATAAATGTGGCTAACTTTGGCATTTTTGAGAACAATCCATCCATATCCTCAATGTCTCTGCTTCCAATATTATGTTCCGCCGTACCGACGCAAAGGAATAGAAGTGATTTTGTAACTGCATGGAAGATAATCAATAAAATTCCGGCCCAAACAGCTGCATAAGTACCGATGCCTCCGCAGGCAACGATTAATCCCAAATTGGCTACAGTTGAGTATGCAAGAACTTTCTTGGCATTGCTCTGTGAGATAGCCGCAAAAGATGCCATCAGGAATGTAATTCCGCCTACAAACATAACCATGATGCCTGCCAGTGAAGACCAGCCCAAAACAGGTGCCAACTTAATAATTAAGAATACGCCGGCTTTTACCATCGTAGATGAATGCAATAAAGCAGATGTTGGTGTTGGTGCAACCATTGCCCCCAATAACCAACTTGAAAATGGGAACTGTGCCGCTTTTGTAATTCCTGCAAATGCAAGAAGTGCAACCGGCAATGTTAGGTCTATATTGTATAATCCCATCATTAATACTTGGCTTAACTCTAAAGTTTGATAAAAAATACCCAATACAACGATGGCTATTACAAACGCAAGTCCGCCTAAAAGATTCATAATCAACGCTCGGAAAGAGTTGTTGATTGCCTCTGTGGTCTTTGTATATCCAATGAGGAAGAAAGAACATAAAGTTGTAATCTCCCAGAAGAAATATAACCAAACCAAGTTGTTTGAAAGCACAATTCCAAACATAGCTGATAAGAAGATGAACATCAAGAAGAAAAACCACGGTCTTCTATCCGGACCTTCATGATGATGTTGGAAGTCTTTCATATATCCCAGCGCATAGACTGTGATAATACTTCCGATGATTCCGATAATCAGAACCATAACAATAGATAGTCTGTCAACATACAGGTTGTTTGTCACGTGTATGCCGTGTCCCACGTTTAACTCAAACCACACCAATATAGGTGTTTGAATGGCCGCAAGAAGCGATGCTAAATACTTTTTGTATTTTATACCCAAACAGAAAATCATAATCGCAAGTGCAATTTCTATAACCATCATAATGTAATTGATGGCCTCATTTGCAAATGCAAAGTACTCTCCGCCTGACTTAAAATACTTGACTGCAAGATAGATAGATCCTACGGCAATGACTGCTGCTGCAATCTTTACCAGGATATCTCTCGCTGCATCGGTCTTGAGAACCAAAAGAGCTAAAGCAATTACTAGTGGAAATAAAATCAGAAAAAAAATAATGCTCAATTTAATCCTCCTCTTTCTTGTAAATTTACCGTATTTCCAAAACTTTTTTTTTAAGATTTAGCATACGGCACGAATTAAAATCATACTCCTACATTATACTACCACCGTCTATATATGACAAGTCTTTTGGCAATTATTTAACACATTGGCAAATAGTCAGAATACTTAGAATTCTGCCGTTTTTATAGGTTTTTTCCATTGGCATTTCCTTCAATAATTGTAAAAAAACAGCCTCCCATTTCCTTTGAAGAAGGCTGTTTTTTTTCGTGTTTTTAATACTGTTCTTGTTGTTTATTTTATTTGTTTAGAGAGTATTTTCTTCGGTTCTATTTTATTGCCTACTACAGCAAGTATTATTGAAATTACTAAAATAACGGCTGTTGCTATATAGATACCCGTCATCATCATATCAAACATGCCCTGAATTTTATAGATTTCAAAATAGGTGGCATTTCCCTCCGCTCCTTCAAACCAAGGAAGAAACTGTGTACCGATGGCGCCCATGATTGCAAGGATGGAAAACATGAGAGACATTCTCTTTAAATCCCCTACCGCCAGACCTGTCTTTGCGTTGATAGGATATTCAAGAGCATCCTTTTTGGCCAATCCGCCATATCTCTTTTTCCAAATGATATAAAGAATGGGTCCTGTCAAAATTCCCAACATGCCGCCGATAAAATAATCGGTACCGCTTAAGAAAAATGCGCAAAAGGCAATACAACATGGCATAATTGCAATGAAACAAAGGAATCCAAATCCACCCGGAATTTTAAATTTTACATCTTCCTTTTCAATTTTCTTTCTGAGAACGATAGCTGATAAGAATACCATTACATAAGAAGCCGTCAGTAAAAATACATCTATGACCACAACTACGGAAAATGCAAAATTACATAAGATCAAATTGACAATGCCCACAGACAGTACGGCCACATAAGGTACGCCGTATTTCTTGTCACATTTCACAAGAATAGGCGGTGCTAAATAGTCATCTGCCAAAGCAAAGAACCCTCTTGATCCGGAAGCAATGTATGTATTGTAGATGGAACATTGTGCCAAGACCGCTACCAATGCAAAGAAAATGCCAAATGCCGGTCCCCAATAAGTGGTAATTACATCCGCATATCCGATGGTACCCGGTTCTGTCCCCCAATTCTGCCAATCACCCAACGAAGCCAAGCCTGCCATGGTTGGAAAAATATAGACGGCCATAATGAGTGGAATAGCAATTAACGTGGCTTTTGGGATAACTTGTGGATTTTCAACTTCTCCTGCAATGGTGGACATGGATTCATATCCCGCATACATCCATAAACCAATGGCAATACCCATGCCGATATAATACACCCAATCCGATGGCAAAATCCCTGAAATCCCCATAATGGTTCCATCTGCTGTAAATGGCATAAATGGGTTTTGATTCCAATTCATAAATCCACAGATAGCCACCATGGCAAAAGCAATCACCACCAAAAGTGCTAAAATAGTCGACACAATGCCCACATCTTTTACACCTCTAATGTTAATATAGGTAAAAACGATAATAATGGCAGCCTTTACTGCAAATTCCTCAGTACTGTTTAGATCAAATGTACCGGCCAGATACCCCCCCGCTAAAATCACATAAAGGGTGTTATCAATATAAATAGAAATGGTTCTCCACCATCCCGCTTGAAATCCCCAAAATTCTCCAAAGGCTTCCTGAACCCACTTGTAGTAGCCGCCTTCTTGCGGCCTGGCAGATCCTAATTCCGATACAATCAAACCAAATGGCAATCCCCACACAAACGGCAATACAATGAGCATAACCAATGTCAGTCCGGGGCCGGCTTCCGGAATCATTTCTTCTATTCCGTATGCTCCTGCAGCAACTAAACAGAAAATCATAAATACTATGGTAGAAACTTTCATATGATGCTTTTTTAACCCATGCTCTCCTACATCCATTTTTGCTTTGCTGCCAGTCGTAACTTGATTCATGTCACTTTCCTCCTCCAATAATAACAAGCATTAAATAATCGTAATAATAATTCTGCTACACTTCTATACGGCCTTGTTGATCCTTGGATCAATGGCTTGCAAGCTCTTCCCAAATATTTAGTAGACCGTTCACTAGCAATGATTTGATTTTACTTAATTTTCAAAAAACTTGCAAGGGCAAGTTTGCTATATAATTGTACAATCTTGTCGTTTTTCCAATAGCAAATTGACAATACCCGCAAAAACAAACTTTTTTTATCAAAAAATAAAGCTGAGAGTTGAATAATTTCACTCTCAGCTTTACAATTTTAAGTTTCATATGCCCTACCCGTGATGCAATGTTAATTTCTGTTTATTTTATTTGTTTAGTGGCGGGAAAACTTCATCAAAGGTCTTTTCGTCATGACCCAAAGCTTCAACTGCACGAACATGACCTGTTTTTCTTGCTATGATACGTACAATCATAGGTACAAACACTGCCGAACATGCCAAGCAGAATACGCCAAACATGCCTTCTCCAAATGCCAACATAACCAAGCAGCAAAGCTGTGCGATCATCGCAAATCCCGGAATCCAGAATTGGTTCTTTTTCACGCCTGCTTTTAAGCAAGTATTGGGATCATAGCCTCTCGCTTTGATTCTTTTTCTAAATACAATCTGTGACGCAATGATTCCTACCCAAGCAAGTGTACCGGTAAATCCTGACATGGACAGTAGATATACATAGAATACATCCTCATATAAGAATCCAATCATCAGAACAATCCACATACATACAAGTGTAAAAATTACTGCATTTCTTGGGTTTGAACTCTTGTTTAATTTGCATAGGAACTTAGGTGCCAAACCTTCTATAGAAAGTCCATACATACAACGAACAGTTCCGTAGAATCCGGTATTTGCGCAACTGAATGCGGCAACCAATACGATACCGGACATGATTGCAGCCAAGAAATTCAAGTCATATTTTGCCAATGCATAAGAGAAGATTGATTCTGAAAGTCCTGCTTCTCCTGTAGGCACGATTAATAAAATTAAAATAATAGGTACTAAATACAGCCCAACAATACGATAGGTAACACTTTTACACGCTCTTGGTACTGATTTATCCGGATCCTGTGCTTCTGCTGCTGCAAGACCTACAATTTCTGTTCCTTGGAAAGTTACAAGTACAACGACCATAGATACCAGTACAATGCCGGTTCCATTAGGGAACAATTGGTTCATAAATCCTAACTCAGGATTTCCAAAGTTTGCAGATGCGCCTAAGAATCCTTCACTGCCCCAAAGACCAACCCAAATACCAAAGGCTGCGATGATGAACAATATAATCGCAATAACTTTGATGATTGCCAGTGTAGACTCTACTTTTGCAAAGACATCTACCGCTGTTAGATTGATAATGGTCAGTAATGCCAAGGCACCAATCGCATAAGCCATGGTGTTGCCCGGGAAAAAGTTATTGATTACAATAGAAACCGCTATGGCTTCTGATGGTACATAACATACCCAATTCAGCCAGAAAGACCATCCCATACCTACCGACAGAGTCTCTCCTAAAAACTCATTGGTATAGGCAACAAATGAACCTTTCCTTGGTAAATTTACCAATAATTCTGCATACGCAATCATTAATCCATAAACAATGATGCCTACCAATGCAAAAGCTAAAATTACTGCAGGTCCCATGTCTAAAACAAGAACACCTACTCCTAAAAAATAACAGGACCCGATTACGCCTCCTAAACCGATGAAGGCTACTTGCCAGCCCTTGATGCCACGCTTAAGTTCTTGCCCACCCTCTTCTTGGGTTACAACAGTCTTTTCGTTTGCCATGATTTTTCTCCTTTTTTTCTCACATAATAAAGAACGATTATGTTTAGATTGTTGTAATGTTTTAAAAATTTATTGTTTAACAATTGCAATTTAGATATTGTACTGTATTTTTAATAGCAATGAATTAATTATAGCAATGAATTTGGTAATAGCAATAAATTTGGTAATAGCAATAAATTTGGTAATAGCAATGAGTTTGATAATAGCAATGA
>JAVVUJ010000005.1:30806-36338 GCA_036653195.1 Anaerovorax sp.
AATTTGGTAATAGCAATAAATTTGGTAATAGCAATGAGTTTGATAATAGCAATGAGTTTGATAATAGCAATGAATCTAGTAATGGCAGTCTTTACGTCAATTGCTGTGTGTTTTTTTAAATTTTTAAAACATTGCGTTTTATTATACCTTCTTTTTTTCAATTGTCAATGCTTTCACAAAGAAAAGCAATATAAAATTTCATTTAGCAAAATCGTAAGGAATCCTGAGGGTAAATTAAAACCGAGAGTAAAGTTTGCCTCACTCTCGGTTTTACACGTTTACTTGTGTGGTCCATTTCCATAAATGAAATGGTAAAATTTTAAGAAATCTATTTTATTTGCTTCTTTTGATCTTTTTTGGGCTCTACTTTCACAGCAACGATTGCGCAGATTACACCCACAATAAAGGAAATAATCGTGGCGATGAAAATAGCATTTATCATGCCGTCAAAACTGGCAAAAAGACCGGAGCCATATTCTTCTGCATAGTATTCAGGACCCCAATCTCCCTCATACCAAGGTAACCATACACTGCCCAAAACGCCTATACAACCGAGACCGATAAACGTGGCAGCAATACGCTTCATGTCACCCACAGCAAGCCCTGTTTTTTCATTTTTCGGGAATGCAATGGGATCTTTTTTAGAAAGGCCGCCGTACATTTTTCTCCAAATAATATACATAATGGGACCGGATATAATTCCCATCATACCACCAATAAAGAAATCGGTTCCGTTGATGAAATAAGATGCAAATGCGATAAACATAGGTAAAATACATAGAACCAGTAAGAACCCATACCCGCCCGGAATCTTAAAAGGTCTCTCACTGTCAGGAATCTTTTTCCTCAAAATCAATGCTGAAATGAATACCATCACATAGGAGGCTACCAGTAAAAACACATCGATTACGATGATGGTAGTAAATTCAAAACTACATAAAATTAAATTTACGATGGCTACAGACAAAACTGCCACGTAAGGAACACCGTGCTTCTTATCACATCTCACCAAAATGGGAGGTGCCAAATTGTCATCCGCCAAGGCGAAGAATCCTCTGGAACCTGATGCAATGTATGTATTGTAAATAGAACACTGAGCCAGAATAGCCACAATGGCAAAGAAAACGCCAAAGGCGGGACCCATAAACGTTTCCGCAACCGTTGCATAACCTACTGTACCTGCTGTGGTTCCCCAGTTTGGCCAATCCCCTAAGGAACCCAATCCGGCAACAGTGGGCAAAATATACACGGCCATAATCAGTGGTACCGTAATCAACGTTGCCTTAGGAATCACCTGGGGGTTGCTGACTTCCCCTGCAATGGTAGACATGGATTCATATCCCGAATACATCCACATGCCCAAAGAAATGCCTGCACCAATATAAAAGATCCAATCTACCGGACTTGTAATGGGTTCCGGTGTCATAGGAATCATAGGGTTATGCGACCAGTGGGTAAAGCCGATAATGGCCACCATGGCAAAGGCTACAATGACCAAAATGGACAAAATGGTACTGACCATGCCCACATCTCTAACGCCCCTAATATTAATCCAAGTAAAAAATAAAATAATCACTACTTTTGCAAGAAATTCCATGCTCCAAGATAAGTCCCAGGTAGAAGCCAAATATCCACCGGCTAATACCACATACAGGGTTTGATCCACATAAATGGAAATGGTTCGCCACCACCCTGCCTGAAATCCCCAAAATTCACCGCAAGCTTCCTGTACCCACTTGTAGTATCCACCTTCTTGCGGTCTTGCAGAGCCTAGCTCCGCCGCAACCAAACTAAAAGGTGTACTCCAAACAAAGGGCAATACAATCAACATAATAATGGTTAAGCCCGGCCCGGCCTCGGGTATCATCTCTTCAATACCATACGCACCTGCGGCAACCAAACAGAAAATCATAAATACCACCGTGGATACCTTTAGGTCATGTTGCTTTAGACCATGGTCGGAAACATTCATTTTTGCCACACTGCCACTTGTCTTTTCATTCATTACGATCCACTCCTCACCTTATAAAATTTAAAATAAATACCGTCATATACATTTTACTATTTATCTGATGATTTGCAAGCATAAATTAGATTTTTCAGAAAATAACAATTGTTCTAAATAATTCTCTAGATCTTGGGGGGGAATCTCCTTGAAATCAAGGAGATCTCTTAAATATTAATGTGCCGGATCCCCCTGTATTCTAAAAAAAATAGCAGCTTTTACCCCATGCTATAAATAGGCAAGTACAAGGAGCAACACCGTTCCCGGCAATCCCAATAGACCCACAATGACTGCCGACAATAAATTTAAAGGAATGCAAAAATCCCAATAGGCTCCTATGGCATTGATTACCACAAGGAATAGTCCCCCCAACAAACTATTGACGGTCAACTTTAAAAGAATTTTTATAGGCACGAGAAATAAATAGCCGATTATATATACTGCAAAAATTCCAAATGCGTAGGTCAATAAAATGCCCACTTCCATGGTCATGTCCATCCTCCATCCTCCTCCCCCATGTTCACCAAGTTTTCTCTCATTTTCTTCTTTCCTATTCACTATATGCCCCATCATTAAAAAAAGACTGGCTACTCAGTAACCAATCTTTTAAGGTTTATAATTCTCTCCTGCCTTCCATGGCCTTGGACAAGGTAATCTCATCTGCATACTCCAAATCCCCTCCAACCGGTACACCGTGGGCAATTCTGCTCACCTTGATACCTGATGGCTTGATCAGCCTGGCCGTATACATAGCCGTGGCTTCCCCTTCAATATTGGGATTTGTAGCCAATATGATCTCCTCAACATCCTTTGTCTGCAATCTGACAATCAACTGCTTTAGATTGATGTCATCCGGCCCAATCCCATCCATAGGAGATATGGCACCGTGCAACACATGATACAACCCTTTAAAATCCCTCATTCTCTCCATAGCATAAACATCCCTGGGACTTTCCACAACGCAGATGACACGTTGATCCCTGGCAGGATCCGTGCAAATGGCACAAGGATCTGTATCGGTTATATTTCCGCACACAGAACAATAGTGCATATTTTTTTTTGCATCCACAATGGCTTCCGCAATAGAAAAAGCCTCCTTATCTTCCATAGATAAAATATGAAAGGCCAGCCGTTGCGCCGTCTTTCCGCCGATACCCGGCAGTTTTGACAATTCGCTGATCAACTTGTTTAAAGGTTTTGCATAATATTTCATGAAAACTCCTAAGTCTACATCATGCCCGGAAGATTGAGTCCGCCTGTCAGTTTGCTCATCTCACTTTGGGACATTTCTTCAATTTGTCTGAGTCCCTCGTTGACGGCTACCATAATCAAATCTTGCAGCATTTCAATATCTTCAGGATCTACCACTTCCGGCTTGATTTCCATCTCTACAATTTCTTTTTTCCCGTTTATAACCACACGAATGGCACCGCCACCCGCAGAAGTTTCCACCGTTTTTTCATCTAATTCCGCCTGCATCTGTTCCATTTGACGCTGCATCGCTTGCATCTGCTGCATTTGCTTTTGCATATTGGCAGCACCGCCGCCTGCACTGGGTTTTTTTCCTGCTCTCATACCTTTTCCCATTTTTCTCTCCTTCTCTTCTACTCTATCTCAATATTCAATCCAAGGCGGTCGCCGATGGCATGAGCCAATTCCTCGACCTCATGTTGTTTGGTTTCCTCACTGTCTTGACCGGCTAATTGGGGAACAAGCCTTACCTCCTGGCCTGATAATCTTTTGAAAATGGATTCAATGTCTTTGGCATTTTCCGTAAGAATTTTCAAAATCATCTCGTTATTTGCCTGAACCATCAGGTTTCCATCCTCTACACCCAACAATGTACTGCCGCTTCTTAACAGATTATAACTGGCTTTCTGCGCCTCCGGTTGATCAAAGACATCCGCCCATGAAAAGCTTTTTACAGGTTTCGTAAGTTCTGGCCGCGGTGTGGATTCTTTGGGTTTCCCTACCTTCTCCACGGCCACTTCCTTTTCTTCAAGGGGATTGCCCCGTTGTGATGGATCCTTGCTTTTCACCGGATGGCTCTGTATGGATTGCTTCTTTTGGGTCTCAAAGTTGGTGGTTAATTTTACAATGGCAAGTTCCAATAAAATTCTTGGCTGTGTAGACCACTTGGCTTCGCTTGCCGTTCTCGACAATTCTACAATGCCTGTATTGAGGAACTCCAACTCTGTCAATTGACTTTGTTCCCTGATTCGCTCTACATTTTCCCAAGACATGTTCAACATATCCTCAGGATTTTTAATAAATTTTGTCATTAGCAGATTACGCAGATGGGCAATCCAGTCTCTGAGAAACTGCCTCACATCTTTTCCGTCTGCTAACACTCTATCTAAAAGAAGCAGTCCCTGTGCCACATCTTTTTCCAGCACAAAGTCTGTCATTTCTATAAAGACTTCTTCTCCTAAAGTTCCTAAAATTTCCAGAACAGTTTCCCGACTCACCGATTGGTCTCCCGCAGCAATACACTGATCCAACAGGCTCAATCCGTCACGAACCGATCCGTCTGCATTTGCGGCAATAAGACCCAAGGCTGCCTGAGAAATCCCAATCTCCAATGTGTCGCAAATTTTTCTCATGCCTTGTGTCAGTAAGGTTTCCGGCACCCTTTTAAAATCCAGCCTTAAGCATCTGGACAAGATGGTTGCCGGCAATTTTTGCGGTTCTGTGGTCGCCAATATAAATACCACATTCTGCGGCGGCTCTTCCAAGGTTTTTAAAAGTGCATTAAACGCCCCCGGAGATAGCATATGAACCTCATCAATAATATAAACTTTATATGCACCTAGCACCGGTGGATATTTTACGCTCTCATTTAATTCACGAATATTGTCCACACCGTTGTTTGAAGCGGCATCAATCTCTATGACATCCATAAAAACGCCGTCTTTAATACTATTGCAATTTTTACAATGACCACAGGGTTTTTCCCCCGGCACCGTACAATTTAACCCTTTTGCCAAAATCCTGGCAGTAGAAGTCTTTCCGGTCCCCCTGGTTCCGCAAAACAAATAAGCGTGACTGGTTGTCCCTGTGCCAAGCTGATTTTTTAAAATTCTAACAATATGTTCCTGACCCAAAATATCATCGAAAACTTCAGGACGGAATGTTCTGTAAAGTGCTGTGTACATGATTTACCTCAACGTAGATATGGGCAGAACTTCCACTTAAAAAATTGCCCTTTGTTAACTCCGCCGATTACTGAAAAAGGCTTGACTGCGGCACATAAAAGGTTCCGTTTATCGCTGCTTCCTTCCGGACCTGACGAGGTTCACAGATTTTTATTGCGCAGGACCCAATTCAGGTCGACGAAGCTAACAAAAGGCAATTAAAATTCTCCTTGTCGCTATACGTGCTTTTTTATTATATTGATTTTTCCACTGAATGTCAATGTAATTTTACAAAGCTTTATAAAGTTCATCGCTGGCCGGTGGATCTATCTCCTTCCGTTTGCCATTTACCATCATATACAGGCCTTCTTCTTTCCCTTTCACCCTTCCGAT
>JAVVUJ010000006.1:0-8324 GCA_036653195.1 Anaerovorax sp.
GTGAAGAAAGGAAAGCGGGTAAGGGAAATACTGTCGTTGAAATTGGATGGGTTGCTAAGGAAGTTGCCGGACAAGTTTACGGGGGAAACCCGGATTATGAAGAGCAAATACAGAGAACTCTACGGTGATAAAGAGTGTGGTACAATGATTCACCTTGCAAAAATTCAAACGCTAAAATGGTACGTGGTCATAAGTTTGATTTTGATCATTGCACTTACGCTTTTGCCCATCTATCACTTTTTAGAGGAAGACTTGATTTTGAAAGATAAAAAGGCGGCATCGTATATAGAAAGACCCCAGGTTCCGTTACAAGGCAAAGTGGCGGTAGTAACCGTAAAAGCAAACTATAAGGATATTGAAGTCAATGAACAAATTCATATAAACGTCAATCCGGGAAAGTTGTCTCCACAAGAAGAACGGAAAATTATCAAGGGCTATGGGATGCAATTGGAAACCATTATTGCAGGTGAGAATAAAAGCCTTCGCCAAGTAAAAACAAATTTAAATTTGCCGGAGCAAGATTTGGAAACAGGGATCATCATGGAATGGTATTCGGATAAAGAGAAAATCATGGATGAAACAGGAAAGCTGGACCTGATTTATGCAGCGACTCATGGGAAGAAAGAAGGGCTAAACCTGCAGTTAAGGTGTCGGCTATCTTTGGGCAATACCAGTTTGGAAAAAATATTTCCTATTAAAATTAAATTACCAAAAGAAGGGGGGGCCTATGAGAATTCCGTGCGTTATAGTTTGAACCAGTTAGAAAAACAATTATCTCATAGCCAAGGGGCTGAAATTTTGTCTTTGCCTCAAAACATAGGCGGAGACATTCAATTGCAATGGCAGGAAAAGAACCCTTTTCCCATAGGTATCATGATTATTTTGTGTTTCTTGTCTATACTTTACATTTATAAAAACAGATATAAAAAATTGGAAAAAGAAATGAAGGACGTGAGAGAATCAATGAGCCGGGATTTTCCGGAATTGATTAATAAAATGGTGTTGCTTTTAAATGCGGGTCTTGTAGTAACCAGCGTCATTGGGAAAATAGCAGAAGGTTATGAGTTACATAAAAAAGACTGCCAAAGTACGCAAGAAAGGAGTCCGTTGTATGAAGAAATATGCCTTATTGAGAGGCGGGTAAGAGAGACGAATGCACCTATGGGTGCAGAATTAAAGGACTTTGCAAGGAGAAGCGGTGTAAAAGAAATTTTACGGTTTTCGGCCATCTTAGATGAAAATATGAACAAGGGCACGTTGCTGGTAGAAAAGTTACAGTTGGAAGGTGACATGCTTTGGTTAAATCGAAAGAAAAGAGCAGAAGAAAAGGGACGGTTGGCAGAAACAAAACTAACGTTTCCATTGGTGTTGCTTCTGTTCACATTGATGGTGATCACCGTGGCACCTACATTTTTGGAGATGTAAAAAGGAGGAAAGGAACCATGCATAAAATAATGAATAAAAAAGGGATGGAACTGGTGCAAGTAGCCATATTAATAGCCATTGCAGTGGGATTAGGCTTGATTTTCAAGGACAAAATCGGTGAATTTGTCAATAACACGTTTGCAAGCCTGCTAAACAGCAGATTTTAGAAAGAACGCAGTGCGATGTTTTGTAGGAACAATAAAAAGGGCACAGCTATGGTAGAAGCTGCTCTCATTTTGCCGGTGGTAATCCTTGCAGTGTTTTCCATCATCTACCTATGCATTCAGTTGTATGAGCACGTTACGTTGGAGTGCAATGGGCACAGGACGTTTCGAAGCGAATACCAAGGGAAACCTGCAGAGTATGCGAGGAGGGTTGATTTTGCAATGGAAACCATATTTTCGGACTAAAAGAGGATCTACATCTATTTTTCTCGTATCCATACTATTTTCAATGATTGTGGTGGTGGGCATGTTTTTGGAAGCTTCTTCAGGAAAGGTGGCAAGAAGTTATGGGGAGGGTATTTTAGGAATTGCTTCAGATTCAGTGCTGACAGAATACAATCGAACTTTAAAAAGGGACTATGGGCTCTTTGCATTTTATGGAGATAAAGAGTTGATAGAAGGAAAAATGAAGGGATATATCCAAAAAAGTTTAGAAAAAAAACAGAAAAAAAACAGCTTGGACCTTTTAAGAGTCCATTTAACACAAATTTCCGTGGATACCAGTCAATATCAATTAATAAATCCTAAAATTTTCCAAGAAGAAATTGAAAAATTTATGAAATATCGTCTGGTTGAACTAGCGGCAGAAGAAGTAAAAGACAAATTAGCGGAAGAAGACGGGGCAGTTAGAGAAAGCGTATCTTTTTCTAAAGATGTAAATAAAAGGTTGGAAAGTGGTGCTAAGAGTTATGAAGAAACGCAACAGAAAGAAAATTCCAGCGAGAAAGAGGCAGCACAAGAAGAAATCATCAGAGATGGAAAGAGAAAAGTAAAGGCCTTGCGAAGCTTCACAACGGGCATGACAGAAACGAGTATGAGCAAAACAAAGAGCGCAGGTGATATGGGTGTAGGGGCGATGGAGGAAGGGACAGAAACCATACTGAAAAATAAAGGAATCATTGCTTATTTGCCTTCTCAAAGTATAACAGGGTTTGAATTCACGGAACTTCATCCCAGTAGTTTGTTTTTAGTCAATGAATATATCTTAGATCGGATGAAACATCACCTTATGAACAATCAAGAGAGAGAGGGATTCTTTAACAATGAAGTAGAATATATTTTAATAGGTGGATTTCATGATGAAGATAATTTTTTAAAGACAAAGAGACGAATTTTAGTCATGCGTACAGGTTTAAATGTAGTACATATTTATACGGATCGTATCAAACTTCGTCAGACTGCGGAAGCAGCGGCATTGCTTACGCCGGGACCTCTGGCACCGGTGACCCAATTGATTTTAATTACGTGTTGGTCCGCAGCGGAAAGCGCCAAGGATTTGGATGTACTTATGGAAGGGGGCAAGGTACCGGTCGTGAAATCATCAAAGGATTGGGTTCTTGATTTAGAAGATCTTTTACAAGGAACTGTCACAAAGACCGGAGGTGAAATTGGAAAGAAGGGATCCGATTACAGTGGATATTTAAGAATTTTATTAACCGGCATGAAGCATCATGAAAAACTTTTGAGAACCATGGATGTAATCCAACTAAATGTAAAAGGTCATGGAGAGGGTGTATTTCAAATAAAGGATTACTGTGTAGGGTTGGATTATGAAGCAGAAGTTCAAAAGGAAAGCGGTTTTTTTTCAGTCATGGAAAAAGGAATAAGAAATGGAAAATTGTTGGGGAAAAATCAATATTAAAAAACATAAAAGAGGGTTCATTACTGTGGAAGCCGCCATATTTTTACCTGTATTTCTCATAGGTATGCTCACGTTGGTGTACTTGATTAAAATTTTATGGATGGAAGAAAAGGCTTTCTTTGCCTTTGAGCAAGAGGCTAAATTTCTTGCAAAGACTGCTTATGGTGTCAGTAAAGAAGCTTATCCTGCGCAAGGGAAAGCATTTGAACTGAAAGTAAAGGGAAAATTATTTCACCAAATGCCTTTCAGTGTAAAGAATGTAAATTTTAAAGGATCCCGCTATTTTTACAAACAAGAGGGGACGGAAGGTCTTATTTTAGCACAGCTTCATTATGAGGCGCCTCTACGGTTGCCTGTACAGCTACATAAAAATTTGAACATAGACGAAACATTGTTGTTAAGAGGGTTTATCGGTGCTGATGAAATCTATCCGCCTATGGGGTTTGAAGAGATGGAAAAAGACAAGCCTTTTGAGCCGGTTTGGGTTTTCCCCAGAAAGGGTGAACGGTTTCATAAGCAAAATTGCACGTATATTTGTAACAAACCCAAACAGATGTATGTAACGGAGGCTTTAAAGAAGCAGTATGATAGCTGCAAACTTTGTCAATCAGCGCATATATTTCAGGGTGGAATTGTGTATTGTTTCACAAAGACGGGGCAAGTTTATCACAGTGGTACATGCAAAGCGGTGGAAAAATACGTGGTGGAGATGAACAAAGAGGAAGCCATCAGTCGTGGTTATACACCATGCATGAAGTGCGGTGGTGGGTAATAGAAAAAAGGAGGGAATAAAGGGATGGATTGCTTATGTGGAAGAAAAATAAAAACAGAACAGGTGTTGGGAAGAAGTCGGTTTACAATCACTTATTCGGGCAATGAGAATTTCTTTCAGCATGAACGTGTACAGCTTTCTTCAGGCAGGGTCTTGGGATTTCTAAATATGAATTTTCTTATGGAAGAAGCCTGTGAGGAAGTCTATTATGATTTCACAAATTGCATGACGCTAAAAGCCTATATCGGCAGTTTTAAGGATAGCAGATGCAGTAGGCTACCTAATGAAAAAGACACGGTAGAATTATTGCGGATCTTAATGGAAGTTTTGACCACCATAGAAGATGGGGAGGATTTTTTACTCTATTTTTATGCCTACGAATTAGAAGTCGATGCCATTTATATAGAAGCGCTTGAAAGGAAACCATTGATTTGTTATATCCCCATCTTAGAAAGAAAAACCATGCAACCTATGGAGCGCATTGTGAATTTCTTAAATCAGGTAGGGCAACTTTCTGAAAATCAAACCTTTCAAGGAATACTTCAAAATATAATCGAAAAAA
This sequence comes from Anaerovorax sp., assembly GCA_036653195.1. GTDB lineage: Bacteria > Bacillota > Clostridia > Peptostreptococcales > Anaerovoracaceae > JAVVUJ01. Next base: position 4,626 of record JAVVUJ010000006.1, read on the forward strand.
TAGAAGGAGAAAATATTGGGATCTTAGGAACCATCCATCTTTTGGGTACCAGCCGTCGGGATTTGGCCATTGCTCTAACGTAGAACTGCTAAGTTTTCAAAATAAAATAAAATAGTCTAAATATTTTGAATTTTATATTGCGTTTTCAGAAAAAGTATGGTAAAGTAAATTAAAACTAAATATTACGGATGAAGATAACCCTAGACATTCTGTTCTACTGTATTGACTTTTTGTCATAAACAAAGTACATGAGTGCAGGAGACCGAAGAAGCAAACCGGAAGAGTAGCAGTTTTTCCGAGGAAACTGACAGGTAAAGGGGAAGGTTATCTGACGATACTTTGGAGAGACCGCTTTGATGTGGAACCTACGTGGATATAACCAACTGGTAAAAGGACAGAGGAATATATGTTGCTATTTTGCATTTGTATGTTCCTTTTTTTCATGGGACTATAAATACAAAAAAAGAAATAAATGGAATATTTAGTAATCCAATAACTGCAATTAAAAAACAGGAAAATGGAGGAAAATAGTATGAGAATGTTATTAGTAGGAGCCGGAGCAGTAGGTGAATCGATTTTAAGAATTTTAAAAACCCGTGATCCAAAATCCAATTGGTTGGAGTATGTTGTTGTTTCCGACTATAGCTTAGACAGGGCACAGGAAGTTGTGGAACATTTAGGCGGCGGAAGTCGGTATGTGGCAGAGCATGTGGATGCTAAAGACACTTCAAGTATTGTAGAACTGATTAAAAAACATAAGTGTGATTTCGTGATGGATGCAGCAGCACCTTTCGTATGTAACAATATTTTCGAAGCAGCCTTTGAAGGAAATGCAAAGTATGCAAGCATGGGTACATGGACGGTACCCATGGATAACCCCAAATATGGCCCTGGTTTAGAAAACAGTTATTTAGAGCCCATGGGTAAATACAATTTTGACAGGCATGAAGCTTGGGCTAAAAATGGGAATATGGCTTGCATTTGCTTGGGAATTGACCCGGGTGTGGTAGACGTATTTGCTAAGTTTGCAGCAGAATATTTGTTTGACGAACTGAAAGAAATTCATGTAAAAGACGGTGGAAATTTAACCATTCCAAGTGCGGGAGAAGATGATATTACCTTTGGATTCAATGTATGGACCGTACTTGATGAATGTGTGAATCCCAATGTTGAGTGGAACAAGAAAGATGGATTTATTGTTGATAGAGCCTTTGCAGGAGAAGAAACTTTTGAAATGCCGGCGGGCGTAGGTCAGAATACATTGGTCAAAGTAGAACATGAAGAGACGGTTCTTATGCCAAGATACTTGCAAAAATATGGATTGGAAAAAGTAACCTTTAAAATTGCATTAGATGACAACCTTGTAAAGGCATTAAAAGTCATCAATGCCTTAGGCCTAAGGAGTTTGCATCCAATTGAAGTGGACGGACAGATGGTTGTTCCCCGTGACGTGGTCGCAGCGGCAGCACCACAGCCTAAGGATGTGGGAGAAGAGATGTTGGGAAAAATGTGCGTGGGCATTCACTGTATCGGACTGAAAGACGGAAAGAAGAGAGAAGTGTTTATGTATCAGCCTTTTGACAACCAGATTTCCATGGAAAATTGGAAAATGCAGGCGGTTGTAGCACAGACCGGATTTGGTGCAGCAGTGGGTATTGAACTAATCGGCACAGGCGTTTGGAATGATAAAGGCGTATTTAGTCCTGAATACTTTGATCCCATTCCGTATTTAAAAATTATGGATGAGGCCGGATTTGAATATGGAATCGTTGAAATGGATTCGGAATATAAGACCAAACATGATAAAATTATTATGTCGCAGATTTTCACAGAGGCAGAAAAAATCAACAAAGCGGTCGCGAGAAAACTAGGATCAAAAAAATAAGAGTACCAATGATATAGCTGTTCTAAACCGGTTAGGACAGCTAGTGTACTGACATGATGATAGGGGGGTAAAATGGTATAAAAAGAATTTCCCAATTTATCTAATTATCAACGTGACAGCACAGTAGACGATCTTTTAATGATGTTGAAAGTGAGGCGCTAGAATGAGTGAAAAAAAACAAGCACAGGGTGTGGCCGGATTAAAAAAATATGATATGAAAGTTTCGGGAATCGTTTTTATGATTTATTGTTTGGTTGCGGCGGGCGCTTTCGGAATTGAAGAAATGATTCCGGCTAGTGGACCTGGCTTGACCTTGACAATGCTGATCATTTTCCCCATTATATGGGCGTTGCCCATCAGCAATTTGGTGGCAGAATTAGGTTCGGTGTTACCTTCAGAAGGCGGTGTGTACATTTGGGTAAGAGAAGCCTTTGGTGAATTTTGGGGTTTTCAAGCCGGTTGGTGGGGTACGGTTTCCACGTATATAACCAATGGCGTTTATGTAGCCCTTGTGATTGGTTATACCGGTCAGTTTATACCCATGTCTGACACGACAGCCTTTATATTATCCATTGCCATGGTAAGTATTTTTACCGTGATTAATCTTTTGGGCATCAAAGAAGTGGGGAAAGTCAGCACAGTCTTGTCTATTTTGATTTTAATTGCATTTGCAGCGGTCGCTATCGTTGGTTTTGCTAATTGGAACTACAATCCTGTGACGCCATTTATACCGGCAGACATGGGTATTATTGAAAGTATTGGCGGATGTATTGGAATCTGTGTATGGATGTATTGCGGCTATGAATGCATTTCAAATATGGCAGGAGAGGTAAAAAACCCTCAGGTTATTCCAAAAGGATTGATTATTGCAATGCCCCTTATTGCCCTTACTTACGTACTGCCGACTATGGGCGGTCTTGCGTCTATTGGGCAGTGGGAAAGTTGGTCAACAGATGGAGCGGTAGGTTACGCAGCAGTCTTAACACAAAATTTAGGCCAGGCGTGGGGCTATGTGTTCTTGTTTATTGCTATTGTTTCACAATGTGCCATTTTTAACACCTATTTAGCTTCCGGATCAAGAGGATTTTTTGTATTGGCAGATGACAATCTTTGTCCACCTTTTTTAGTAAAGGTAAGTAGGTCAAGAGGCGTTCCTTATATAGGCATTCTTTCATTGGCTCTTGTCACTATGTTTTTAGCACAGTATGATTTTACTACTTTGGTTATGGCGGAAGTTGTCTTTATGTTGGCACTTTACATTATTATGCCTTTGGCCGTCTTAAAGCTTCGGAAGAAAATTCCCATTAGCAAAAGAAAAGGCTGTTATATCATTCCGGGAGGAAAAGCAGGACTGTATTTGTTTGCGGGTTTGCCCATTTGCATTTCCATTATTGCCTTGCTGATTAATGGAACAGATTACTTCCTCCTTGGCCTTTTGGCAACGGCGACAGGACCGTTGTTCTACTTAATCTTTAAATGGTTGTATGGTGGAATGGCTAAAAATGACCCTCTTGGGCATCCTCTCAATCCAAAGACAAGATTGGCAGTAGGTGATGTAAAGAGAGTATCGGTATATTTTCTCATTACAGGGCTCTTTGCTTTTATAGGGCATATTTTTCTGATTTGGTATGAGGGAGACTGGGGAGCAGAATATTATCTTGAAGAGTATGAAAGCGGATTTTTTAGTAACTTTGATGGAATGATTTCCAGCCTACAGATTGGTGGGATTTTCATTATTATCATAGGCATCCTTTTATATTTTATTGGATCAAAGGTTGAGCCAAAGAGCAAAATTTAATAAAACTCAAAGAGCA
>JAVVUJ010000006.1:8424-34653 GCA_036653195.1 Anaerovorax sp.
CAAAGAGCAAAATTTAATAAAACTCAAAGAGCACTAAAAACTTCTCAATAAAATTGTGAGAAGTTTTTGGTGCTTTTACAGGGTGTTTTAAAATTTATCCTTTTTTCAATCTTTTTTCTTTTCTTTCTTTGGATTATAAAGTATAATTACAGTGAGAATTAGGCAGATTCAATTTGAAATGGAGAATGATATGTTTAAAAAATTTTTACAAAATTGGAGTTATCCAAAACATGCAACAGCGGTATCTGGTCTATATTTGGGAATGGCAACCTTGGGAAATGCATTTTTAGGGAAGGAAGTTCCGGCTGATGAAAAGTCTCTGTGTCCGGCAAATATATGCAAACAGATGACCAAAAAACAATGGGTTTTCAACGGTATTTTGACTGGTCTTTATGCGGTGGATATGAGTGCGACTTATTTAATTTTAAGACACTATAAAAAACAATATAAGTAAAAAACCGCAATGTGGAGATTGGGTTTTAACGTGGAAAATGGGGCGTGTGATGATGATTTCCACCTGATGCTTCATTGATTTTCAGATGAAGTTCAGTTAAAATGGGACAGTGCAGCTGTCCTATTTTCATAATATACAGAAGGGTTACGCCCTATTTTCAAACAATCCTTCTGTGACACAGCCAATATCACTTTTACTTAGAACTTAGGAGTGTGCATGTTAGGTTATATTTTACCTGAAAAACCGGAAATGAAAGTGAGGGAGCTGGAGTTATACCAGGCATATTACTGTGGTATTTGCAGATCTATCGGAAAACGATATGGGCAGTTGCCAAGATTTACGTTGAATTATGATTCCGTTCTTTTATCCTTGATGGTTGCCGCCGATTTGGAGGAGGAAGAGCAGATTCAAAGGGAACGATGTATTGCACATCCTTTGAAGAAAAGGAGCATGCTTGCAGAAAATGGCGCCATAGATTATGCAGCCGATATTATGTTGGTTTTGGCTTACTTTAAATTTAAAGACGACTGTGAAGATGAACATATAGCTGTAGGTTATTTGGGAAAAGGTGTTTTGTCAGGTGCCATGAAAAAATTAAAAAAGCGCTATCCTGAAAAATGTCAGTTTATAGAGGAAAAACTGCAAGAGTTAGCTTGCTTGGAAAAAGAAAAATGCGGTAGTTTAGATCCCATTGCGCAACCTTTTGCGGCGATTATGGAAGAAATTTTTTCTTTTGGTTCAAAAGAGAATTTGTTCCGAAAATTTGGGTATCATCTAGGCAAATGGATTTATTTAATCGATGCCTATGACGATTTAGAAGAGGATGCAACCCATGGAAATTATAATCCGCTTTTACAGCAGTTTCAGTATAATAAAAATACACAAGAAGGGATACAAGACTTTAAAGAACGAATTTTAGAAAGAACAGAGTTTAATTTGCTTTGCTATTTGACAGAGATGACACAAGCTTATGAAAAAATGGGTGTTACAAAAAATTCAGGCATTATAGAAAACATATTGTATTTTGGTATGCATAGGAAAACAGAAGAAGTATTGAGAAAACAGATAAAAAACGAAGGAGAAAAAAATCATGCAGAACCCATATGAAGTTTTAGGAATTAAAGAAGGTGCAAGCCAAGAGGAAATCAAAGCAGCTTATAGAGAGCAAGTTAAAAAATATCATCCGGATAAATTTCAGAACAATCCTTTATACGAATTGGCCCAAGAAAAGCTGAGAGAAGCCAATGAGGCCTATGATACACTGACAAAAGGAAGAGGAAACGGCTCATGGAAGACCGGCAATGGGTCTGGTGCGGGTGCAGGTTTTGCAGATGTGAGAAGGACCATTGATCAAGGCGATTTACCCAGAGCAGAAGCGATGCTCAATAGGATATCCACGAAAAATGCAGAGTGGTTTTATTTAAATGGGATGATTTCTCTGCGAAAAGGTTGGTATGATGATGCCCTTTCAAAAATACAGACGGCTTCTACCATGGAACCTAATAATATGGAATATAGAAATGCAATGAATAGTATCATGTCAACAGGTGGCGGTTATAGGACCAATTCTTATAACAGAGGTTACAATAATTCAAATGATGCGTTCTGCCAAGCGTTACAGTGCTATTGCTGTGCGGACATGTGCTGCGATTGTATGTAACATAAAATTGGTATGAACTCATTAAGAAAGGAAATTTATGGCTATCAATAAAAAAGTAAATACCATCACATATCTTGGCGTTATGTTGGCGTTTTCCGTTGCGTTGCTGTTCTTATCCTCCTTCGTGCCCGGTGTTGAACTCACTTTGTATGCATTGGCTTCTTTTTTTGTGGGCATTGTCATTGTGGAAGAAGGTGTAAAAGCAGGGATTCTGTTTTACGTTGCAACCATTCTGCTCAGCTTGGTGATCGTGCCCAATAAAATGGGAATTTTGCCTTATGTTTTTTTATTTGGTCTTTTCGGCATAGCAAAGTTTTACATTGAAAAATTAAGGAAATTCCCTTTGGAGATGGTTTTAAAACTAGTCTTTTTCAATGGCGTCATGGCCATTGGACTTTTCTTTTTCAAGGAGTTGTTTATGATGAACCTTGATTTACCCCAGCTTCCCCTATTTCTCATAATCATAGGTGGAGAATTCATGTTTCTTTTATATGATTATCTATACACCCAAGTGATCGGGTTCTACATACGAAATATTAAAAAGTTTAAAGGTGCTTTGTAATATTTGTCCCATTCTTTGAATATATATAGACCATGTGTGCGTTGGCTGACGCAAGGTAAGAATCTATATAGGAAAAGAGGAAAATCAATGAATCGTAGAAGTGGTGGATACCGCAGCAGAGGTACAGGCATGGGTATTTCTGCATTTTTGTTGGCGGTTATTGTGGCTGTGTCCATGGGATATGTAGGTACAAAATATGTGATTTATCCGTTTTTTTTGCAGGAAAAAAATTCTGTGTCCAATGTGACAGAGCCTGCTGTGGAAAAGGAGAAGGATCAAGAGAAAGTTACCCCGGTTACGGAAGAAAAAAAACCTACAGAGAAAAAAATATTGGAAGACAAGCAGGAAATAAAAGCCATTCCCGTGTATTCCCTGCAGTTTGGTGTCTACTCTGATCAAGACAGCGCAGCTTCAAAAATCAAGGAATTAGAAAGCAAAGGCATTAATGGTTATATTTATGAAGGTACAGAAGACTACAAAGTGCTGGGAAATGCCTATGCAAACAAGGAAAAAGCCAAATCTGCTGTAGAATTTATATCAAAAGGTGGAATAGAGGTAGTCCTTTTGGAAAACGATCCTACGTAACGATGAAATTTTAAAATGAAAGAGGAAAAAGCCATGATACCTTTATCTACAAGAATGAGACCCACTCATATAGAGGAGTTTGCGGGACAGCGTCACTTTATGTACAAAGGCTCGTTGCTTTACAATGCCATCAAACATAAGACCTTTGATTCTGCCATCTTTTTTGGGCCGTCGGGCACCGGAAAAACCACGTTGGCTCGAATCATTGCAAAAGAAATGGATGCGGATTTTTATGAGGTGAATGCGTCTACCACAGGCGTCAAAGAATTGAAAGAAATTATAGACAGGGCAAAGACAAAATTTTTTGGCCTGCAAAAAGAAAACACCTATGTTTATGTAGACGAATTCCATCGTTGGAATAAGTTGCAGCAGGATTCCCTGTTAAAAGCCTTAGAAGAAGGGGTTTTGCGGGTCATTGGAAGCACTACGGAAAATCCATATTTTTCGGTGAATAACGCTATTTTAAGCAGGATTGGGTCTATTTATGAATTTAAACGGTTACAAAAAGAGGATGTGGTCGGAATTTTAAAAAACGCCTTGGAGGATGAAGAGCGGGGTTTGGGACGGCTCCATTTAAAGTGGCAGGAAGATGCCATTCATATGTTGGCAGATTTGAGCAGCGGTGATGCGCGGATTGCATTGGATACGTTGGGTTTTATAGGGGAAAATTTAGCCGTAGGTGAAGAAATCAATAAAAGGATTGTAGGGGAAGCTATGCAAAGGCAAACCACCTTTTATGATAGAAGTGAGGACAAGTATAACTTGTTGTCGGCTCTTCAGAAATCTGTGAGGGGAAGTGATCCGGATGCTGCCATTCATTATTTGGCAAGGCTATTGGATGGTGGCGCAGACATCCAAATGATTGGCAGGCGTTTGCTTGTTATGGCCAGCGAGGATATCGGAATGGCTTATCCCCAAGCCATTTCAATCGTAACGGCCTGTGTGCAAGGGGCACTTCTGGTGGGATTGCCGGAAGCCAGAATCAACCTAGCCCAAGCCACCATTTTGTTGGCGTCTTCGCCAAAATCCAATGCGGCTTATCTGGCTTTAGAAAAGGCCACAAGGGATTTACAGAAGAAAAACATTGACGATGTACCTTTGCATTTGAAAGATTCCCATTATACAGGTGCAAAGAAACGAGGAATTGGTATAGAATATAAATATCCACATGCTTACGGTGGATATGTAAAGCAGCAGTATTTGCCCGATAATCTATACAAGGAACAAGTGACCTATTACCAACCCACAGAAAATGGAAAGGAAGGGGCTTTTAAGAAGTTTTTGGAAAGCCTGAAAAAGATAAAATGACCATTACATTGGCGAAAAATTCAGGGTTTTGTTTTGGTGTAAAGGAAGCCATCAAAAAAACGGAAGATACCATCTATGCGTACACCGGATGTCAGGAGCCTATCTACACTTGTGGGCCTCTCATTCATAATAAAATGGTGACAGATGAATTACAGGCGAAAGGTGCCAAGATTATTACCCACTTATCACAGGCGGAAGAAAATGCTGTGGTCATTGTCAGATCTCATGGCGAAGGTCAGGTATTTTTTGAAAAAGCAAAAAAACAGGGAATCACCATTGTAGATGCCACCTGTCCCTTTGTTAAAAAAATTCATAAACTTGTGAAAGATGGAAGTGCGCAAGGGAAGGCCATCGTGGTAGTGGGTGATAGAAATCATCCGGAAGTTAAGGGCATTAATGGATGGTGTCATGGGGAAGCGATTATAGTGGATCATTTGGAGGAAGCGAAAAAAATTACAGTGGATGATATTTTGCTTGTGGCACAAACCACCATGACAACTGAAACTTTTGATGCTGTTAAAACTTGGCTTTTGGAAAATAAAAGTAAGGTGGAAGTCCACAATACCATCTGCCATGCAACCATGGAAAGACAAAAAAGCTGTATGGAGACTGCAAGAAAATCTGATCTCATGATCATTATTGGAGGCAAAAACAGTTCAAATAGTAAGAAATTATATGAAATTGCAAAAAAACATTGCAAAAATACACATTTTATTGAAAAGATTGAACATTTACCATTGAAAGAAGTCGAGAAGTGTAATAAAATAGGAGTTGCGGCAGGTGCATCTACGCCTGAACGTATTATTGAGGAGGTTATTGCTACCATGAGTGAAATGAACACTGAAAATCACGAATCTAATTTGATGCATGAAATGATGGCTGAAATTGAAAAGTCATTAAGATTGCCACGGAGCGGGGAAATTGTAACTGGAGAAGTTATACTTGTTTCCGACAGAGAGGTTGTTATCAATCTGGGCTGTAAAAAAGATGGCGTTATTCCAAAGGATGAAATGACTTTAGAAGAAGGCCAAAAATTAACTGATTTATTTAAAGAAGGCGACGAAGTACAAGCAAAGGTTTTAAAGACTGATGACGGAGATGGAAACATTTTGTTATCAAAGAAAAAACTTGAAGTAAACGAGCATTGGGATGAAATAAACGATGCTTTGGAAAATAGATCATTTGTCGATGCCAAGGTAATTAAAGAAGTAAAAGGCGGCGTCATTGCTGTTTATAAGGAAGTTTCCGGATTTATTCCCCTTTCACAGCTTTCTGATCGTTTTGTTGAAAATGCAGAAGAGTTTGTTGGAAAAGTATTGCCTGTAAGAGTTACACGCGTTGACCAAAAGAGAAACAAAGCGGTATTCTCACATAAGGCTTTCTTAAACGAAGAAAGAGGAAAGAAAGTTCAAGAAATTTGGGAAGCACTAAACATTGGAGATATCGTACAGGGTACTGTTATGAGATTTACAGATTACGGTGCATTCGTAGATATCGGCGGACTGGATGGATTGCTTCATATTTCCGAAATTTCTTGGGGCAAGTTAAAGCATCCACAGGAAGCTTTAAAGATTGGTCAAGTCGTAGAAGTGAAAATTCTTTCTATGAATACAGAAAAAGGAAAGATTTCTTTAGGGCTAAAACAAAATCAGCCTGAACCTTGGTCAGTCATTGATGACAAGTATCAAGTTGGACAGATTATTTCAGGAAAAGTTGTTCAGATTAAAGATTATGGCGCATTTATTGAATTGGAACCCGGTCTTGACGGACTTGTTCATATTTCTGAAATTGCGTACAAGCGTGTTACCAACATTGCAGATGAAATTACGGTAGGACAAGATGTTTCTGCTAAAATACTTGAAATTGATAAAGAAAGAAAAAGAATCAGTTTGAGTATCAAAGAAACATTAGAACCACCGATTTTTGATGAAAATGAGACAACAGCAGGACATGCGGCACCAGCAGAAAAAGTTGCGGAAGCACCGGCTGAAGTTGCGGAAGCGGTTGAAGAAGCTGCGGAAGTATCCACTGAAACAACAGAAGCATAAAAAAATATTTTTGAGAACTATGGATTTTTATTCATAGTTCTTTTTATGAGCAGAAAACCACGCCTTTGACCCTTGGATGTTTTTTTGAATATGGAAGAAACTGTGGCGGATTGTATTCCATAAAATTTCCTTTTTTTTCATTGTTTAATTGATGAGACAAATACAGATAATAAAGCTGTATTAAAAGAGAGGAGATTGATGATGAGAAATAAAAGAATTGTTTTAGCAGCCATTTTAATTTTTACATTGTTGCTATTTTCAGGATGTAGCCAAAAAAACCCAACAGATCCCAATACACCAAATGGAACCAACTCTACAGACAATATGGACAATATGGACAACGATGTAAATAAGACCAGCGATGGTGCCATGAAGGAACAGTATTAGAGGTTATCGCTCAGTACAAAGGAAATTTATGGATTATAAACCCTTTGTACTATGTACATAAGTGTGGTACTATGTAACTATGGATAAAAAACTAACAAACAAAAGAAAAAAAAGAGTCACAAAAGACAGTGATCTTGTAATCGGAATCTTATGGAAGCACAGAAAAGGGTTCGGATTTGTCATCCCTGAGGATGAGACATTGGAAGATATTTTTATTGGGCCAAACAATATGAACCATGCTATGAATGGCGATCAGGTCTGTGTGAAAATTTTGCAGCCATCAGAGTCCAATCGAGCAAGAGAAGGTATTATTCACGTGATTTTGCAACGAAATACCCTTGAAATTATCGGAACTTTCGAGCACAATCGGAATTTTGGATTTGTGGTATCCGATGACAAAAAAATAAATGATGATATTTTTGTCAGCAAGGCTAACTTCAATGGTGCCAAGATGGGCGACAAAGTGGTTTTGGTTATAACAAAATGGCCGGAGCACGGGCATAAGGCAGAAGGACGAATTAGCGAAATTATCAGCAAGAAGGGTGAAGCGGGGGGCGATATTAAAGCATTGATTCGTCAATATAATCTTTCAAAAATATTCCCTCAAAAAGCACAATTGGAAGCAGAAACTGTAGAAAACATGGTGACAGCAGACCAAATTGAAAAAAGGCGTGATATTCGTGAGAAAACCACCATTACCATAGACGGCGCTACTTCAAAAGATTTTGATGATGCAGTTTCTTTAGAGCGGTTGGAAAATGGACATTATTTATTGGGGGTTCATATTGCAGATGTAAGTCATTATGTTGGAGAAGGGGGTGCTTTGGACCGGGAGGCCTTGAAACGTGGAAACAGCGTTTATTTAATTGATCAAGTTGTGCCCATGTTGCCGGAGCGATTGTCCAATGGAATATGCAGCTTAAACCCAAATGAAGACAGACTTACCTTGTCCATTGATATGGAAGTAAATGGGGAAGGGGTTGTAGTTGCTCATGAGATTTATGAAAGTGTGATGAACTCAAAGGCACGAATGATTTATACAGAGGTGTCGGACATTTTGGAAAATGAAGATAAGGGGTTAATTGAAAAATATAGAGGCATTTATCAGGATTTGAAAAATATGGATGAATTGGCAAAAATTTTAAGGGGAGTCAGAGAGCAAAGGGGCAGTTTAGATTTTGATTTTGATGAGGCTTTTATCACTTTAAACAAAAAGGGAATTCCTATCAGTATTGAGGCGGCAGAAAGACGTGTTGCCAATAAAATAATCGAAGAATTTATGTTGCTTGCAAATGAGACGGTGGCAGAGCATTTCTTCTGGATGGAGGTGCCTTTCGTTTATCGTGTTCATGAAAAGCCGGATGCTGAAAAGATCGAAGAGTTTAAAAAATTTATTGGAGGATTTGGTTTATCTATGAAAGGTAATGCCGACAATATCCATCCAAAGACATTAAATGAAGTCATTCAAATGGTACAGGGAAAACCGGAAGAAAACATTATCAATACGGTGATGCTGCGATCCATGAAGAAAGCCTTTTATGATCCTACTTGTCAAGGTCATTTTGGGTTAGGCGTCAAATATTATTGCCATTTTACATCGCCTATACGGCGGTATTCAGATTTAATCGTCCATAGGATTATCAAGGAAACGCTTCAGGGAAAGCTGAGTGATAAAAAAATAAAAAGTTTAGAAAAGAAAGTCTTGATTGCAGCAGATACTTGTTCTAAAACAGAACGTGTTGCCCAAGAATTAGAGAGGGACGTAGAAAAACTAAAGAAAGCCCAATATATGTCTTACCATATGGGTGAAGAATTTGAGGGTATTATCAGTGGTGTTGCCGGATTCGGATTCTTTGTAGAGATTGAAAGCACCATAGAAGGAATGGTTCGGTTAGAAACCATTCATGACGACTACTATGATTTTGAAGCAGCAAAATACAGGTTAATTGGCAGGCGCACCAATCGGATTTTAAGATTGGGCGATGAAGTGAAGGTGACGGTCAGTTCTGTTGATTTGCAGAACAGAGAGATTAATTTTGCCATTTCATAAGACCTGTTTCAGTAGTGCACATTCCACGCAACCTATACTGTTACTATGAACAAATCCCCACATCATTGGTACATGGTGTGGGGATTTGTTTGAGATTTATCTGTGATTTTATAGTGCGCAATGAAGCCGGAACTCTTTTAGCTGAGACTCCCTATTTTAGAAATGGAGGACAGGGCATCTCCCGCTTCGTCAATATATAGCTTTTTTCTGGCAATATCAGCCAAGGCGAGCATGCCAATTAATTTTCCGTTTTCCAACACGGGGAGTCTGCGTACTTGGTGTTTTGCCAACAACAGCGCAGCATGGTGGGTATCCATGGTAGGGGAAACGAAGGCGACATTATTTGTCATAATTTCCTCAGCCGTTTTATAAATGTCATTTTCGCTTACGCAACGAAGGACAATATCACGATCTGTAACCACGCCCAACACTTGATTTCTGTCGGAACAGATGGGGATTAAACCAATATTTTCTTGTTTCATTTGCCTTGCAAGCAAGTGAACGGGCGTCTCTTTTCTTGCACAAACGATAGATGTAGACATTAAATTTTTTACAATCATAACAACCTCTCAAAGTAAAATGGCATTTCATTCCCTTTAGTATGTGTCGTTTTGTTCAAAATTATAAGTTATAAATGAATTTTTTTGGCGGGATTCCAAAAAGAAGGCGTTAACAAAACAATGATTGCAAATAACTCTAATCTCCCTACCAACATTAAAAAAGATAAATACAACCGGATGGGGGCTGAGAAAATCTCAAAAGAGCCGGAAGGTCCGATTAATCCCATACCCATGCCTGTGTTTGAGAGTATGGCGGCAGAGGCAGAAATGGTCGTGGTCATATCTAAATTATCAAGAGAGATAATAATGACACTGATGACAAAGATGGCAAAGTATAGGAGCAGGAAGTTGGTGGTGGTGGAAATCCTTTCGGCAGAAATGGTTTTGCCGGATATTTTTACGGAGACAACAGCCGTAGGGTGCAATCGTTTGTTCAGACCGCGGGCAATGAGTTTTATGAACACAAGTACGCGGATGACTTTGATAGAACCGCAGGTTGAAGCGGAGCAGCCACCGATAAAAAGCAATATAAAAAGAAGCATTTGACAAAATGTAGGCCAAAGGGTATAGTCTGCGGAAGCATAACTGGCGGTAGACATAAAGGCCGAAGTTTGGAAAAAGGAATGTTTAAAAGCAGTGGCAAGGCTTTCATAAGTTCCGTTGATCCATAGATTGAGGGTAAGTAAGAGGATTACCGAGCCTAAAATGATGAAAAAGGCTTTAAATTCCGCATCTTCAAAACAGTCTCGCCAATGGCCGTGAATTAAGTGGTGATACATGACAAAATTAATGGAAGCCAACAGGCTAAAGACGGTCATAACCATTTGCACGTAAACCGTATCAAACTGTGCCACGCCATTTGCATAATTAAATAAACCGCCGGTACCCATGCTGCTGAAAGCGTGGGTTATCGTATCAAAAAAGTTGAGACCGCCTAATTTTAGGAAAAATATGGCTAAAATGGTAAAAAGAATGTAGACCAAATAAAGAATCTTTGCGGAATCAGACAGTCTCAGTTCTGCTTTTTCCAAGGTAGGTACCGGTGTTTCGCCCCTTATAATTTTTTGACCGCCAATGCCTAGGGAAGGCAGTATAGAGATTGCAAAGATTAAGATACCCAATCCACCCAACCAGTGAGTAAAAGAGCGCCAAAAGACCAAAGTGTAGGGAAGCAACGATACGTCTGTGAACAGGGTTGCACCGGTGGTGGTAAACCCTGAGGTGGATTCAAAAAAAGCATCAATAAGATTGGGTACTGCGCCGGAAAGCAGATAGGGAATGGCACCAATGAAGGCTGTAAGCACCCAACTAAGGGCCACAATGAGTAGCCCATCACGAATTTTCAAGGTGGAATAAACGGGTTTTACCTTCCATAAAATAAGTATGCCGGGAATCAATAAACACACCAACGTTTTTAAAAAGGCAAAGCCTACATGGTATTCATGGTAGACCAAAGAAACTACGAAAGGAATGATCATTACAATCCCCAACATGGTAAAGACAACCCCGGAAGCTTTTATAAGCGCTTTATAATTTAATTCCATTTTATTTTCACCCTCAATTCAAATGTTACTTATCCGGATTCCAAAAATGCGGAGAGAACAATAGAATAATCGTAAATAATTCTAAACGTCCGGCCAACATGATCAAGGCTAGAAAGCCTGTTGTAAAATCGGAAAAAATGCTGAAATTTAATGTGGGACCTACACTTCCAAATCCCGGACCAATGTTACCCAAACAAGAAGCCATGGCACTCATACTTGTAATCATATCGAAATTGTCTAAAGAAACGAGCAATGTTCCCAGAAAAAAGATACCGATATACAGAAAAATGAATCCACCGATAGCAGATACCGTATCTGCAGGGATGGCCTTTTTGCCAAGCTTGATGGAAACCACGGCTCTTGGGTGCAGCCGGAGGATCACCCCTCGTTTGATCATTTTAAACAGGATGACGATACGAATGACTTTCACAGAGCCGGCAGTAGAAGCGGAGCAACCGCCGATAAACATGAGGCAGAAGAGGAGTATTTTACTAAATGTAGGCCATAAATCAAAGTCTGCGGTAGCAAAGCCTGTGGTAGTCATCATTGAGGCACTTTGAAACATGGAATACCGTAAGGACTCACCTAGGCCGGTATACAAGTTTGAATACCATAAGTTTAAAGCCATCACCAAGCTTACACCAAAAAATATAAACAAATAGGCTTTGAATTCCGTATCTTGAATAAAATCTTTCCAATTTCCCTGTAAAATATAATAATATAAAGAAAAATTTACACCTGCCAACATCATAAAGATGGTAATCACTGCATCAATATAGGCACTGTCATAATGTTCGATACTATTGCTGTAATTTGAAAAGCCACCGGTTCCTACGGAACCAAAGGAATTTACCAGTGCGTCAAAAAGATTCATATCGCCTAACATGAGTAACAATACCTGAACTACCGTAAACCCAAAATAAATCAAATACAGAATCTTTGCATTATCGGACATTTTAGGTGTAATTTTATCCAATGTGGGACCTGTTGTTTCAACTTTTGCAATTTTATTTCCGCTGATTCCAAGGGTGGGAAGGAAGGCAATGGCAAAGACCAGAATCCCCATACCGCCCAGCCAGTGGGTAAAAGAACGCCAAAACAAAAGTCCTTGAGGCAAAGCTTCCACATCTGTTAAAATAGAAGATCCTGTGGTGCTAAAGCCGGAACAGGTTTCAAAAAAAGCATCAATAAAATGGGGAATATATCCGGATACTACAAAAGGAACAGCGCCGAATAAGGAAGCAAGGATCCAACAGAGGGCAACGATGGCATAGCCATCTCGAACACGCAATTTTCGTGATTTGGGTTTTGAAGCCCAGACTAATAGGATACCTAAAAAAATCATAGGAATGATGGTCACGAAAAAAGCATGAACCCCCTCGGGTTCATGGTAAATAAATGAAACCAAAAGAGACGGCATCATAGATACCGATATGATTAAAATAATATATCCGGCTAAATGGACTATAACTCTATAATTTAAAACCATGATTTCTATTCATCCTATCTAAAAAAACCTGCTTTTTCGGAACGCAATAACTTCTCCAAATCAGGGATATCAGAAAGAAGAGAAATAATAATAACCCGATCATCTTCTTCAATAACCGTTTGACCATTTGGAATAATCACCTTGGTACCCCTGTGAATGGCTGCAATAATTACATCTACAGGTAAATCAAGATTTTTAATAGGTTTGTTGATCAATTTCATATTTTCGTCGGCAATAATTTCAATAATTTCAGCTTGCCCTTGAATCAGCTGGGAAGAAATGACTCTTTTTGAACCTTGTATAAACCGAAGGACATTGCTGCAAGTCATATCCAACGGATTTAAGGCCATATCAATGCCCATACTTTCAATCAAGGTAGCGTAGCTTTCTCTGCTGACTTTGGCAACAACGTCTTCTATACCACGCTGCTTGGCCATAAGCGCTAAGAGAAGATTTTCTTCGTCATAACCTGTAGCCGTTACAAAGGCATCCATTTCATCAATGTTTTCTTCTTCCAACAAAGTAATATCAGTAGCATCACCATGAAGGACCAATACATCGCTCAAATGAGCAGATAAGTATTGACATCGAGCCTTATCAATTTCAATAATTTTTACAGTTATGCCAAATTCTGATAGCTTTTGGGATAAATAAAATCCGGTTTTGCCGCCACCCACAATCATCACACGTTGTAAATCCGTATATTTTCCTTTTTCATGAACCGTTTTGTTTAAGGCAACAATGGGTGCTTTTTCACCGATGACATACAGGCTGTCTTCCTCTGCAATGGTAATGTTATTATGAGGAATAATCACTTTGCCATTCCTAGAAATGGCAAGAACCAACATGTTTTCAAATAGTTGACTAAAATCTTCCAAGGAATGCCCAATAAGCTGGGGAATTTTATCGGATAGAAACTCTATAATGGCAACCTTCCCACTGGAAAAAATACCATTGCTCAGGGTGTATTTTTCTACTAAAAATTTATAAATTTCTAAAGTAATGGCTAAATCAGGGTTCATAATGTAATCAACACCCAAGGTATCTTTTATAAAATCAAATTGATTCATATGCTCCGGATCGCGGACTCTGGCGATTACCTTGCTACAGCCTAGTTTTTTTGCAAAAGCACACATAATCATATTTTTTTCATCGGAATTTGTTGTAGCCAAAAAATAATCATAGGATGCGATATCAATATCTTCCAAGACAATCAATTGCTTGGCATTTCCTACGACAGTCATAATGTCTAATTGTGAAGAGAGCTTTTGTAAAAGCGCTTCATTTTTATCAATTAAGGTGACGGAATAATCTCCTCCAAGTAACGCTTCTGCTATCTTAACACCCAGTTTACCGGCACCTGCTATAGCAATTTTCATGTTTTTTCCCAATCCCTTTCTTCAATTCATACACATTATTTTACCACTATTTTCTTTTAAAGCAATACATATTTGTCATTCCCTATAAAATAGGGTAAAATAACAGGGTAAACGAGAAAAATACAGGTAAAGGAAGGGTTTTTATGAGAATAAAAAGAATAATTGGTGGGAATCTAGAAAGCAATGGTTTTATTATATTTCAAAAAGAGGGGGGAGACTGTTATATTATTGATCCCGGGTACAATGGGGAGGCCTATTTAAAGAAGGTAAAAGATCTTTCCTTAAGGCTCAAAGGAATTTTATTGACTCATCACCACTACGATCATGTAGGCGGTGTGCAGAAAATCAAAAATGCGACGGATTGTCCTGTTTCTATTCACAGATGTGATAGCGATTTGCTGAAATTTCAGGCAGATATCCATTTGGAAGATGGAGAGAAACTGTTCTTAGAAGAGGAAGAGATTCAGGTGATTCATACGCCGGGGCATACCATGGGCAGCGTATGCTTTTACAGTGAAAAGAGCAAACTGGTATTTACAGGGGATACAATTTTCAATGTAGACTTAGGGCGCACAGATTTAGTGGATGGGGACCAGCAAGCCATGGAATCCTCTATTGTAAACATTATTAATGAGTGGGGCAATGATATGACCATTTATCCCGGCCATGGTGACAGTTGCAATATGAAATTTGTGCGAAAGAACAATCGGGAATTTTTAGACATTGTAACCCCAAGGTAGTCAGCCCGTAAATATAAGAATAAAGAACGTGTTGTTATCAAGTAACCCCTTTACATAGGATTCAAAAAATCTTCTGTAAAGGGGCTTATTTTTTAATGAAAGAATCCCTCTACAAGGAAAAAAATATCTGCTACAAATTACTTGACATATCAAGGATTAAATGGTATATTATGTAAAACTAAAGGAAAAACCTATCATGGATGAACAATGGGGCAAGGGGAACGGATATTTATGGAATTGGGTGCATGGGGAGAACAGACCGCTGCTGTAGAATTGGAACGCAAGGGCTATTGCATCTTAGAGCGAAATTATCGATGTAAATTGGGAGAAATTGATTTAATCGCACAAGATGGCGCTACCTTGGTATTTATAGAAGTAAAAACCAGAAGGGGATTGACTTATGGTTTGCCTTGTCAATCCATTACACCACAAAAAAAGAGGCACCTTTATGGAGTTGCAGCCTTTTATCTTTCTTACCACAAAATGGAGCAAAAAGAGGTGAGGATAGATGTCATTGAACTTTTAAAGATAGAAAATCGTTGGTTTATCCATCATATAAAGGACGCACTTTAGGAACTGCAGGATTGAAGGAAAGGGGAATAACATGTTATCAAAAGTATATACGGGTTCACTTTATGGTTTGGAGTCTCAAGTGGTGACCGTGGAAACCGATTTAACGCCCGGTTTACCTACGCTGGCTTTGGTGGGTTTGCCGGATATGACTGTACGAGAATCAAAAGAAAGAATCCGCTCTGCTATTTTAAATTCCGGAGAAAAATTTCCGCAAAAGAGAATTACAATTAATTTATCGCCGGCTAACGCAAGAAAAGAGGGCAGCCATTTTGATCTGCCTATGGCCATGGGTATTTTGGCGGCATTGGAAAGTGTTAAAACCGATAAGCTGAGCCAATTTGCATTGATTGGGGAGCTTTCTTTGGATGGAGAAGTAAATGGCGTCAGAGGCGTTTTACCATTGGTTATGGGTCTTCGTGATAAAGGGATTCAACATATTATGGTTCCTGTTTCTAACATAGAAGAGGCCGGTCTTGTGAGAGATGTAAATCTATACCCCATCGGGCATTTGAGGGAAGCTATCAGCTATTTTAAAAATAAGACGAAAAATACGCCCTATATAAGGAAGAAAAAAATTTTGGAGGACAAGAGTCACTTCCATGGTGACTTTACAGACGTAGCCGGTCAGGAAAGTGCCAAACGGTGTATTTTAATCGGTGCCTGTGGTTCCCACGGATTATTGATGGTGGGACCTGCGGGGGCGGGAAAAACCATGATTTCTCGCTTAATTCCCACCATATTACCTCATATGACGTATGAAGAGCAGTTGGAAGTGACAAAAATTTACAGTGTGGCAGGTGCGTTGTCACAAGAAAACCCTATGATTTTGGAAAGACCTTTTCGAGCACCCCACCATACCATTACGGCTGCGGCTCTTATTGGAGGAGGGAGAAGACCCAAACCGGGGGAAGTTTCTTTGGCTCACTCCGGCGTACTGTTTTTAGATGAGTTGCCGGAATTTAAAAGGCAGACCATTGATCTCCTTCGGCAACCCATAGAAGATGAAAAAATTGTTGTTAACAGAGTGCAGGGAACCACTTGTTTCCCTTGTCAAATTATGGTCGTGGCAGCTATGAATCCCTGTCCCTGCGGGTATTATGGGGATGAAATCCATGAATGTACTTGTTCTCAATACGAAATTAATAAATATTTAGGCAAAATTTCCGGACCTATTTTAGATCGGTTGGATATGCATATTCAAATACAGCCTGTCAAATATGAGGATTTATTTCATTCTTTAGGAAATCAAAGGGTGGGGCAGACTTCCTTGCAAATGCGTGAACAGGTAGAACAGGCCAGAGCCATACAGAGACAACGATATAAAAAGGAAGGAATTACCTATAATGGACAACTGACAACACCGTTGATTAAAAAATATTGTGGCTTGGATAAAGAAACAAATGGTTTATTAGAAGAAGCTTTTAGCAAATTGGCATTAAGTGCCAGAGCCTATACAAAAATTATAAAACTGTCCAGAACCATTGCTGATATGCAAGGAACAGAACAGATTCGATTGGAACATGTGGCCGAGGCAATTCAATATAGAAGTTTAGATCGAATGAACAGGGGGTAGCGAAGTGAATATTGAAGTGGTAAACTATGGAGAGCCCCATTATCCGGAGCTTTTAAACTATATTACAACGCCACCAAAACGGCTTTATTACAGAGGCGATATTTCTTTAGCAAGTAAACCGGCAATTGCCATCGTAGGAGCCAGAAAAGCGACAGGATATGGGCAGTGGGTGGCATACCAATTAGCCAGGCGTTTGGCACAATATGGCATTGTCTCTGTAAGTGGAATGGCCTATGGCATTGATACTTGGACTCATAAGGGTTCTTTGGAAAATGGAGGGAAGACCATAGCGGTTTTAGGGTGTGGACCGGATGTTTGTTACCCTGCATCCA
Source organism: Anaerovorax sp. (assembly GCA_036653195.1). GTDB lineage: Bacteria > Bacillota > Clostridia > Peptostreptococcales > Anaerovoracaceae > JAVVUJ01. The sequence continues at coordinate 25,669 of JAVVUJ010000006.1, forward strand.
ATAAAAAAATTATGGAAGAAATAAGCAGGGAAGGGCTGATTTTGTCGGAATACGAACCGGGTACGACGCCCCTTCCCTATATGTTCCCTATGAGGAATCGATTGATTAGCGGCATTTCTATCTCTACAGTCATTGCGGAAGCCGGTTTAAAAAGCGGCTCCCTTATTACGGCGGAATGCGCAGCAGAACAAGGGCGGAATATTTATGCCGTACCCGGAAATATCAATAGTGTGTACAGTATTGGAACCAATAAACTGATCAGGGATGGCGCAATTCCCATTACTCTTTTAGATGATATTATCGAAGATCTTGGAATTGAGAGAATTTGTACGCCATCCCAAAAAGAAAAACTGGGAAAAGATGAAACTTGCATTCTTTCTTTAGTAGAAAAATATGGAGAAATCAACAGCGACTTTATCTGCCGTAAGACAGGGAAATCCCCATCTGCAGTCAATTCCATCGTGACAATATTAGAAATGAAAGGAATCCTTCAAACCTCTTTGGGAAAAATTTTTATTGCAAAATAGGCCAAATGCAAATATAATCAGTTGTTAATGATGGAAAACAAAGGAGGCTATGAAATGGCTGATAAAAATTTAGTGATCGTTGAATCGCCGTCTAAGGCGAAAACAATAGGCAAATTTCTAGGAAGCAAGTACAAAGTCATTGCTTCAGTAGGACATGTTAGAGATTTACCCAAAAGTAAACTTGGTATTAACATTGAAAACAATTTCAATCCGGAATATATTTCTATAAGAGGAAAAGGCGATGTGATTAAGGCTATGAAAAAAGAGGCCAAATCAGCAAAAAAAGTGTTTCTTGCAACGGACCCTGACCGTGAAGGAGAAGCCATCTCATGGCATATTGCCTATCTACTGGGCATAGATGAAGGGGAATCTTGTAGAATCGTATTTAATGAAATTACGAAATCAGCCATACAAACTGCGGTGAAAAATCCCAGAGCAATTGACAAAAAGTTAGTAGATGCCCAACAGGCACGGCGCGTTTTAGATAGATTGGTAGGGTACCAAATCAGTCCACTTTTGTGGAGAAAAGTGAGAAGAGGGCTGAGCGCAGGCAGAGTTCAATCGGCTGCATTGAAAATTATCTGTGACAGAGAAAAATTGATACAAGCTTTTATTCCGGAGGAATATTGGACGATTATGGCTACCGTAGTCAATAGCAATGGGGAGGATCGTAAGGCTGCTAAAAAAAGTTTTGATGCAAAACTAATGGAGTTCCAAGGTAAAAAATTGACCATCGGAAATCAAGAAGAAGCCCATAGGATTCTTGAGGAAATGAAAGATCAACCGTATATCATCTCTAAAATTGATAAAAAAGAAAGAATGAGAAATCCATATCCACCGTTTACGACCAGCAGTTTGCAGCAAGACGCTTCAAATAAACTGAATTTCTACACAAAGAAAACCATGGCGGTTGCCCAGCAGCTTTACGAGGGAATTGACATTAAAGGGCATGGTACCATTGGGTTGGTGACCTATATCAGAACCGATTCTATTCGAATTTCTGAAGAAGCTGAAATTGCTGCAAAGAGTTTTATTACAGAAAATTATGGGGAAGGCTATATTGGCACGAATAAATATACTAATAAAAAGAAAGACGTGCAGGATGCCCATGAAGCCATAAGACCCAGTGACATCCATCTTGTACCGGAAGATATTAAGGATTCTTTGAGCAAAGATCAATATAATTTATATAAATTGGTATGGTCCAGATTTGTAGCCAGCCGCATGAAACCCGCTGTTTATGATAGTGTTGCTGTAGAAATCGCCAATGGGGATTACAAATTGAAGGCCAACGGCTCAAAGCTAAAGTTTGATGGATACTTAAAGGTGTATAGCAGTTTCAATGAAGAGGATAATGAAAAGATGTTGCCTGAAATGAACACGGGAGATATTTTGACGTTGATTGATTTATCCGGAGAGCAAAACTTTACAAAGCCACCTTTGAGATTCTCAGAGGCAGCATTGGTTCGTGATTTAGAAGAAAAAGATATTGGCAGACCCAGTACGTATGCGCCAATTATTGGAACGCTCATTGAAAGAAAATATGTAGGGCGGGAAAAGAAAACCCTTATTCCTACAGAGCTGGGCTTTGTGGTGACGGAATTAATGGAAACTTACTTTAAAGAAATTGTGGATGCAGGATTTACAGCCAATTTGGAAGATCGGTTGGATGACGTGGAGGCCAAGGATTTGGACTGGAAGGGTGTGGTCAGTGATTTTTATCAAATTTTAGAAAAAGAACTGGAAGTTGCAGACCAAGCCATTGAAAAGATGGTGATTGAAGATGAGCTTACAGATGAGCTGTGTGAATTATGCGGAAAACCAATGGCGGTAAAGCACGGTAGATTTGGAGAATTTTTGGCGTGCTCAGGTTATCCCGATTGCAAAAATACAAAGGCAAGAGTCCATAAAATAAACGTGAAATGTGTGAAATGCGGCAAGGACATGGTTGCCAGAAAAAGCAAAAAAGGCAGGGTGTTTTATGGGTGCAGCGGCTATCCGGACTGCGATCAAATTTATTGGAATAAGCCTACAGAATTAAAATGTCCAAAATGCGGTGGCGTTATGTTGGAAAAACCAACGAAAACCACAAAATTAATGTGTGCAAATACAGAATGTGGGTATAAAGAATAGGATATTGATTGAATCACATAGAATAGGCACTTTCGTAGGAAGCCCTACCCATATTTTTGACAAGGCACGTGGGTCTCATAGGGGAATTGCCAAGATTTGTGTCTAGGTGAAATTTTTCAGTTAGATATAAAACAGATACGAATATGAAATTTGAGTTTAACTTAAACAAGGAGGGAACTTGATATGGTAGAATTTCATGCGACTACAATTGTAGCGGTGAGAAGAAGTGACGGGGACATTTGCATAGGCGGTGACGGTCAAGTGACAATGGGCGAAACCAGCATTATGAAGAATTCGGCGAAAAAAGTTAGGAAAATATACAAAAATACGGTGATTACAGGATTTGCAGGATCGGTTTCCGATGCATTCAGCTTAACAGAAAAATTTGAAAAAAAGCTGGAAGAGCATTCCGGAAATTTAAAGAGAGCGGCTGTAGCCTTGGCACAAACTTGGAGATCTGACCAAGGTATGAGAAATTTAGAGGCTTTGATGATTGCTGCCGATAAAGAAAGCCTGTTGCTTATTTCTGGAAATGGGGAAGTCATTGAGCCTGACCAGGATTTTGTGGCCATCGGTTCAGGCGGAAATTATGCCTATGCGGCAGCCCATGCATTATATACGCATACGGACATGGATGCAGAGCAAATTGTAAGAGAAGCGCTAAAGATTGCATCTTCCATTTGCGTTTATACAAACGACAATATTTCTGTGGAAAAATTATAGGGGGATAAAAGCACATGAGTACATTGTATAACATGACTCCTAAAGAAATTGTTGGGGAGTTGGACAAATATATTATTGGACAGGAGCAAGCCAAGAAATCTGTAGCCATTGCACTTCGAAATCGATACAGAAGAAGCCTGTTGCCTGATGAAATGAGAGAAGAAGTCACACCAAAGAATATTTTGATGATTGGACCTACAGGAGTAGGTAAGACAGAAATTGCCAGAAGGTTGGCCAAACTTATGGATGCACCTTTCGTAAAAGTAGAAGCTACAAAATTTACAGAAGTAGGCTATGTAGGAAGAGATGTAGATTCCATGGTTCGAGATTTGGTGGAATCTTCCGTTCGAATTACAAAACAAAAGAGATTGCAGGAAAAGTACAATATTGCAGAGGAAATTGCCGAAGAGAAAATTATAGAAGCCATTATTCCGGGAAAGAAAAAAAATACAGCCGGAAACAGTGGCGGTGTCAGAGGACCTTTTGATTTTATTCTAGGCGGTGGCATGAACCAGCAGAATCAGCAAAAAAATACACAACAAGAGCAGAGCAAGGAAAGTGGAACGGCACCTTCGGACATAGAGCTTGCCAGAGAGCAAGTCAGACAGCAATTAAAAGATGGATTACTGGAAGATCAGTTTATTGAAATTGAAGTCAATGATGCGCCAAAGACAAACCAATTAGATGTAGGAAATGAAGGCATGATTGCCATTGGCAATATATTTGGGGATATGATGCCCCAAAAGAAAAAGAAAAAAAAGGTGAGAGTTGCCGATGCCAGAAAAATTTTAAGAGAGCAAGAAGCGCAAAATTTGATCGATATGGATCAAGTAACCGCAGAAGCTTTGGAAAATGCAGAGCAAAATGGAATTATCTTTATTGATGAAATTGATAAAATTGCTTCAGGATCCGGTTATCGATCGGGTGCCGACGTTTCAAGAGAAGGGGTGCAAAGAGATATTTTGCCAATCGTCGAAGGAAGTGTCATCAATACAAAATACGGGCCAGTGAAGACAGATCACGTCCTCTTTATTGGCGCAGGTGCTTTCCATACTGCAAAGCCAACGGATTTAATTCCGGAATTGCAAGGACGTTTTCCCATCAGAGTAGAACTTGAAAATTTAACGCAGGAAGCCTTTGTAAAGATTTTAACCGTTCCGGAGAATGCGCTTTTAAAACAGCATAAGATGCTTTTAGAAACGGAACACGTGAAGATTACCTTTACAAATGATGCCATTGAAGAAATTGCAACCATGGCATTCCTTACAAATGAACAAACAGAAAATATCGGAGCAAGAAGACTTCACACGATTATGGAAAAATTATTGGAAGATATTTCTTTTAATATTCCGGAAATGAAAGAAGAAGAAGAGATTGTCATAGATGCAGATTTTGTGAAAGAAAAATTCATCGACAGGATTCATGCAGACGACATAGATCGGTTTATATTGTAGTAGGCAGCAGGGTGAGAACTCTCATAGAAGCAAGTGGCTGTCAACGTTAATGAGTAAAAGTGCAATTTTGTATGGGTTCAAAATTGCACTTTTGTGTTAGAATTGTGTTGGAATTGTGTTAGATCCCCATAAATTGTGTCAAAAAAATAAAATTTTTTGAAATGTCAAAAAATAAGGTTTACAAACGCCGAAAATGCGCTATAATAGTATACGTTGAAAAAAATATTGTATAAAATGTAAATAATATTTGTATAAGGGGGAAATATGGAAAAAAATATTCTTGAAAAAGTAAGGAAACTCAATTGGGTCTTGCAGGAAAGTGGGACCGGAGTTTTCTCGTTCACAGACCTTTGTGAAATTTTAAGTGAATTAATGGATGCCAATGTATATATTGTAAATAGAAGAGGAAAAGTAATCGGTGTGCATTATAAAATTATTTCCGACAGCTCAACGATTACAGACCCGGAAACAGGGAATGAACAATTTCCAATGGAATACAATGAAGCCTTGCTAAAGGTAGTGGATACACGAGCCAACTTGCGCGCTGAAGAAGCCTTGGAAATATTCAAGTATGATTATGATACGTATGACAAGCTTCATACAATCATACCCATATCAGGCGGAGGAGAAAGGCTTGGCACCTTGGTGCTGACCAGATATAAACCGGAATTTATCGATGAAGATTTGGTTTTAGGGGAATATGGTGCAACGGTCGTTGGACTTGAAATACAGAGAAGAAAAACACTTGAGATGGAAGCGGATGCCAGGCAGAGAGCCATTGTTCAGATGGCAATCGGAACGTTGTCCTATTCAGAGATCGAAGCTGTCCAACAGATTTTTGCTGAATTAAAGGGAAGCGAAGGGCTGTTGGTAGCCAGTAAAATTGCAGATCGATCGGGTATTACCCGTTCTGTTATTGTGAATGCGTTGAGAAAATTAGAAAGCGCCAGTGTCATTGAATCTCGATCTTTGGGAATGAAGGGTACGCATATTAAAATCACAAACGATAAATTTGTTGAGGAACTTGCCAAATTGAAGTTTTAAAGAAAGACCACAAAGGAAGCGGAGGAATCTGCTTCCTTTCTGCAATCATGAAGCACAAATTTCAACGCAATCACATAGTATGATATGTGATAAGCGGAGGGTTTTATGCGTAAATATAGCAAATATGAAGTGAAAAAAAACAATACTAAAGCCAGATGGTTTCTATGTTTGGTTTTATCAATGGTTGTTATTTTGTATAGCATTTCATATATGGATAAAATAATACGACCCAATGTGGCTTCTATTGCGGAAGTAAAGGTAAAATCTGTAATTAGCCAAATTGTAAACCAAGCGGTAAAAGAAAATTTTATGAAAGAATTAGAATTTACAAAATTAATAAACGTAAGCAAAGATATGGATGGAAACGTTACATTTGTAGAAACCAATGGGGTAATCATGAATCAAATTTCTTCTGCTTTGGCTATTGCGGCTCAGGAAAAATTTAAAAACATGGAACCCATTTCCATTAAAGTGCCCGTGGGAACGATTATGGGAAATCAAATATTATCTCAGATAGGACCCTATGTAACCCTGAAAGTGCAGCCTATTGGCATGGCAAAAGTAGGATTTAAGACAGAATTTGAAAGTTGTGGAATCAATCAGACCAAATATAAAGTTTTTTTAGAGTTTGAAAGTGAAGCAAAGGTATTGGTGCCTTTCGCAATCAATAATATTCATGTGAGCAATACCATATTGATGGCAGAAGCAATTATTGTAGGAAAAGTTCCCCAATCTTATGTAAATGTACCCAAAGAGGAACTGACCAATGTCATCGGAAATTAACGGGAAAGAATAAAGAAACCAGAGAGTTAGAATAATTGGAGGATGAATGCTAAGATTTAACGAAAACAATGAAGTCATACGAAAAGAAGAATATACGGCAATTTTAGTAGGGGTTCAATTGGAAGCAGATATTTCCTACGCTATGGATGAATTAGCGGGTTTGGCCGATGCGGCAGGCATTGAAGTCATTGGAGAAATGAGACAAAATAAGGAAAAACCCAATGGTGCCACGTATATTGGAAAGGGAAAAGTAGATGAGTTAATGGAGATGTGTGCCAACATGGGTGCGAATTTGGTCATCTTTAATGATGAACTATCAGGGGCACAGCTTCGGAATTTAGAAGAGCGGTTAGAGGTGATGGTTATTGACAGAACCATTTTAATTTTAGATATATTTGCAGGTAGAGCCATTTCCAGAGAAGGGAAATTGCAGGTTGAACTGGCGCAACTTCAATATAGGCTTCCAAGACTGATAGGTTTTGGAAAATCCTTATCGAGACAAGGTGCAGGCATTGGAACCAGAGGTCCCGGAGAGAAAAAGCTGGAAACTGACAGGCGGCATATTTCCAACAGAATGGATGAAATCAAGAAGGAAATGCTGGGTATAAAAAATAATAGAATGACGCAGAGGGCGAAACGTGAAAAGTCAGAAATCCCTGTAGTAGCCATTGTGGGCTACACCAATTCGGGAAAATCGGCGCTGATGAATTATCTTTTAAACATGGTAGAAAAGGAAGACAAATCTGTATTTGAAGAAAATATGCTCTTTGCCACCTTAGACACTGCGCAGCGCAATATAAAATTGGATACAAATTGTGAATTTATTCTCATCGATACGGTGGGTTTTGTCAGCCAATTGCCCCATTCGCTCATCAAAGCCTTTAAAGCGACACTGGAAGAAGTGGTTTATGCAGACTTGCTATTGCACATAGTCGATGCATCTTTCCCGGCTAAGGAATTTCATATTGAAGTGACCAATCAGGTTTTACAGGAAATTGGGGCAGGAGATAAAGAAAAAATTATGCTCTACAATAAGATTGACCTTATAGAACCCAATGTTATTCTTTTCCCAGACGGAAACGAAGCCCTTCATATTTCAGCAAAAACAGGGAAAAATATAGATGTTTTGGTGGAAATGATAAAAGAAAAGATTTTTTCCAATCGAAGGATGGCGGCATTGCTCATTCCTTATGATCGAGGGAATATCTCTTCCTATTTTTGTGAAAAATGCAGGGTAGAGGCCATGGAATTTGAAGAAAATGGAACCTATTTTTACGTAGAATTAACAACAGCAGATTATAATAAGTTTGAAGAATACAGAGTGGAAGCCCATGATCAAGTATAAAACGATAGAAAAAGAAGGACAGGCAGAGCAAATCATCGAGAAATCAAAATTTATGGGTTATGCAAAACCTGTAGAGAATAAAGAAGAGGCTGATATATTTTTTCGCCAAATCAGGAAATTGCATAAGACGGCCACCCATCATGTGCCCGCTTATGTAATCGGTGACCAATTTCAAAATCAGTGGGCCAGTGATGATGGGGAGCCACAAGGTACTTCGGGTGCGCCCATGGTGCAGATGATGGTTAAAAAAGGCATAACCAATGTGGCCGTGATTGTGGTACGGTATTTTGGTGGGATTAAATTAGGGACAGGAGGACTGGTCAGAGCCTATACCAGCACGGCTCAAATGGCCCTAGAAGCCTCTTTTATCCTATGGGTGAAAGAAAGACACCTTTTGACGGTAAAAGTCGATTATATGTATCATGGTAAAATTCAAAATGTGGGAACCGGAGCACTGTTTCATATTGAGGATACCATCTATGAAGAAAAAGTCACTTTAACTCTTTCTATGGAACCGGAACAGAAAGAAATTGCGAAAAGAATGATTTTGGATATTACGTCGGGAACGGCTAAAATCATGGGAGAAAGGGAAGAATTAAGGAAAATAAAAGGGTGATAATGAAAAAAAAAAGAAAAAGATGAAAGATTCGTGTTGACATTATTTTATCCCTGTGTTAAGATAAATCTCGGCTCTTGAAAGAGCAAAACATACGTAAAATGTTCCATTGTTCCAAGGTAGCTCAATGGTGGAGCACTCGGCTGTTAACCGATAGGCTGTGGGTTCGAGCCCCACCCTTGGAGCCAAAGTAAAATGAAGTTTGAAAAAAGAAAAAAACAAAATTAAAAAAAACATGTTGACATGAAGGACATAATGCTGTATAGTAATTAATTGTGTCAAGTAATTAAAAAAAAGACATGCCATGGGCGCATAGCTCAGCTGGGAGAGCACCTGCCTTACAAGCAGGGGGTCATAGGT
>JAVVUJ010000007.1:0-32933 GCA_036653195.1 Anaerovorax sp.
CCAAGGCTGAAATTCTGGCACGCCACTCCAAATGTATAATAACCACCTTACGGTGGTTATTATACCATAAATGCAACGCACTTTGGGATAATTTGGCATGTGCCTTTTCAAACAGTCTATAATTGGGATTTCCCCTTTCAAATAGGCACACCCCCATTCCAAAATTCCATTTAATTTCCACCCAAAACAAGGAATGTTGAAAAGGCGAAATTGAAAAATGGCAACTTCAAAGAATTGCTTTATAATTTCAAATGGCATATAATAAAGACACTGTTTCAGAATCGTAAGCATCCTTCTGTATGAAAAGAAGAACGGCATGGTTTACGGGAATAATAAATTTGAAATCATTGCCAACGCTGTCGTGAAAGCTTTCGAAAACAGGATGCTGCTATTCACTTTTAACCAACCGTAGCAAGAATTCCCCCACCTCTTAGGTGGTGGGCGTATGTCACTTATAGTAAGGAGTTGTGATGTCTACAAAGGATCAAATTATAAAGATATTAGAAGAAAGCCAAGGTGCCGTTATTTCAGGTGAAACCTTGGCGCAAAGTATCGGTGTGTCGAGAGCCGCCGTTTGGAAGTCCATTTCCGAACTTCGCAAGGAAGGGTTTATTATAGATGCGGCCACAAACAACGGCTATAGCCTGTCCCCTTCCAGCGATGTGATTTCCATTCCCGGGATTTTAAATCACTGCACCGGTTCACCTATAAACGGGGAACAGCTGCACCTTTTTAAAACTTTGGATTCCACCAATTTGACTGCGAAAAAGATGGCATTAGATGGCGCACCCCATGGCACTATCGTCATTTCCGAACAACAAACCGCCGGTAGAGGACGCATGGGGCGGGATTTTTTTTCACCTGCAAGCAGTGGCATTTATATGAGCATGTTATTAAAACCAACCTTCGATACGTCTCGTGCCGTATTGATAACCACGGCCGCATCAGTAGCCGTAAGCAGGGCCATTGAGGCAACCACCGGCTTTCGTGTGCAAATCAAATGGGTCAACGACTTATACTTAAAGGGCAAAAAAATCTGCGGCATTCTCACCGAAGGTGTTACAAACTTTGAAACCAACCATATTGATTCGATTGTCTTGGGCATCGGTATCAATTTTCGCGCACCGGAAACAGCTTTTCCGGAAGAACTTGCGGAAATAGCAGGTGCGCTCTTTACCCATGATTCTTCTGATTGCACCCGAAATCAACTGATTGGAAACATCATCACGGAAATGTTTTCCATGATAGAAACCTTGGAGGATCGCCAATTTATTCAAGAATATAAGGAACGTTCTTTGGTGTTGGGCAAGGAAATTAATGTGATCAAAGGGGGCGAACTATTTCCCGCTACAGCCTTGGATATTGATCTTGACGGGGGCCTTGTGGTAAACTATAAAAATGACAATCCGGGAGAGTCCCAAATTGCCACTTTAAATTCCGGGGAAATCAGCATTAGACTTTTGCCGAAGCAGTAGCTTCGGCTTGTCCAATACTGAAATACCACCCGTCCTTTGCCCCATTGTTAAGGTGCAAACGCCTAACTGTTTTTGTCCGTTTCATGGAACACTTTTAAATTTCCGATTTTTAAACTGCGTTCCTTTAAGATTTCCTCCACTTCTTCCAAAGGGATGTCTTGCTCAACCATTAAAACCGTGAGATGATATAAGAGATCACAAATTTCATTCTTCACCTCACCCCTGGCAATTTCTGTCTCCTTTGTATCTTTGGCAGCATCTAGATTCTTGGCAGCGATAATGGTTTCACTGCATTCTTCCCCACATTTTTTCAAAATTTTATCCAGACCTCTTTGAAATAAGTAACAAGTGTAGGAACCTTCTGTAAAGGTTTCTTTTCTGGATTTTACGACTTGATAAAGTTCCTTGATCGCTGACTTGCTCATAACGATTACGCCCTCCTAGGTAAAATATTTCCTTGATAAAAACAACTTTTATTTCCTGTGTGGCATGCCGGTCCTGTTTGTGTCACCACAACGAGCAACGTATCCTCATCGCAATCAGGAACAATGCTGACCACTTTTTGTACGTGACCTGACGTTTCTCCTTTGTTCCACAATTGATTTCGGGACCTGCTGAAAAACCAGGTATAGCCTGTTTCCATGGTCTTTTTCAGGCTTTCTCGATTCATATAGGCCAACATGAGTACCAACCCTGTTTCAGCTTCCTGCACAATGACCGGAATCAGTGCCGATTTTTTAAAATATTGATCAATTTCAATTTCCATTTTATCCTCCTCTACAAATAGCTGCACAATTTTTGCTATTGTAAAATCTCCATTATAAACCAAGACTTCCCTTGATTTTTCTTGCCATCGTCTACTTACAGTCTAACGGGAATACCGCAATTTTTCAAGGATTCTTTCACCTGCCCTACGGTTAATTCTCCGTAATGGAAAATAGAGGCAGCCAATGCCGCATCTGCACCGGTTTTCTCAAACACCTCTTGAAAGTGTGCTAAATTTCCACAGCCACCGGAGGCAATGACAGGAATGCGCACTTCTTGACACACAGCATTGAGCATATCCAAATCAAACCCTTCTTTTACACCGTCCCGATCCATGGAGGTGAGCAAAATTTCACCGGCACCCAATCCTTCTGCCTCTTTGGCCCATTCCACAACGTCTTTTCCCGTATCAATACGTCCACCGTTTACAAAAACGTGGTAGTTTCCTTCCCCAACTTTTTTTCCATCAATGGCAACTACCACACATTGATTCCCAAAGCGTTCCGCCGCATCAGCGATAAGCTGTGGGTTTTTAATGGCAGAGGAATTAATAGAAACTTTGTCCGCTCCTGCCAACAACAATTCTCTGAAATCTTCAACGGTACGAATCCCGCCGCCCACGGTGAGTGGAACAAACACATGTCTCGCCGTACGCCTCACCACATCCACCATGGTACCTCTTCCCTCATGAGTAGCTGTAATATCTAAAAAAACGATCTCATCGGCACCCTGCCGATCATAGGCCATGGCGCATTCCACTGGATCGCCCACTTCTTTAATGCCCACAAAGTTGATTCCCTTCACCACCTTGCCGTCTCTCACATCCAGACAAGGAACAATTCTTTTGGCTAACATGAACACCCTCCTTTTCCTGCTTTAATAGCGGCTTCCAAAGACAAGGTTCCCTTGTAGATGGATTTCCCACAAATGGTGCCGTAAAGATTCATTTTGTACAGTGCTTCAATATCTTCAACCACATGAATGCCACCACTGGCAATGAGGTCACAGTTCACCGTCTTTGACAAAAGACTCAGCTGTTCCAAATTAGGTCCCGAAAGGGTTCCATCTTTTGAAATATCCGTATAAATAATGGTTTGCACACCGGCCTCTTCCATTTTTTTTGCCAAATCCAAATAGTTCACCTGACTGTCAGTCAGCCAACCGCCACCTGAAACCATACCATTTTTTGCATCGATGCCCACTGCAATATGGGCTCCATATTTTCCCACAGCTTCTCTCACCAATGTGGGATTTTCAATGGCAACGGATCCTAATATGACACGTTCAATATTGTTTTTCAAATAATATTCTATGGTTTCCATGGTTCTGATTCCACCGCCCACTTCCACTTTTAATCCGGTGGCTTTTGCCACTTGTAAAAAAATCTCACTGTTCACCGGAACGCCGCCTACGGCACCGTCTAAATCTACCATATGAATCCACTGAGCACCGGATTTTTGAAAAAAAATCCCCGTTTCTACAGGATCTTCTGCTACTTTTTCTACGGTTCCGAAATCACCTTTGGTCAGTCTGACACACTGCCCATCTTTAATATCAATTGCCGGTAAAATAATCATCTTTCGCCCTCCATATCGGCTAACGAATACCAGGATCTCTCCTTACCCATATGCCGATTTCTCTCATCTATTCTTATACTTCAATATAATTCTTTAATAATTGAAGCCCTATAGCCCCACTTTTTTCCGGATGAAACTGGGTTCCATAAATATGATCTTTAAAAACCAATCCCGGCACGATTCCACCATATTCGCTGTATAAGGACAAATACTTGGGTTCCGTCACTGCCTTATAGGAATGTACATAATAGAAGCGTTGCCCTTCTTTTATTCCCTTGGAAAGCGCACATTCGTTGGCAATTTTCACATCATTCCATCCCATATGTGGGATTTTCAGCAGCGCCATTTCAGGTCCTTCCATAGCACTTACAGTACCCGGTATCAGACCCAAACAGGTGGTTTCCCCGAATTCAAAACCTCGCTCAAAGAGCATTTGCATACCTAGGCAAATGCCCAACAATGGTTTTCCTTTGCCTGTTTCCTGTAAAATCACTTCTATAAGTCCTGTGTTTTCCAATTTTTTCATGGCATCGGGAAGTGCACCCACTCCCGGCAAAATCAGTTTATCTGCCTGCTTTAATTCTTCCGGATTGCAAATAATTTTACTCTCTGCACCCAAAAAGTCCATGGCATTTTTTACGCTGAAAAGGTTGCCGGCACCATAATCTATAATTCCTATCATCTTACAATATTCCTTTTGAGGACAACAAGGTTCCGTCCTCACTTCGTTGAACTGCTATTTTTAATGCATGGGCAAAAGCCTTAAACATTGACTCACAAATATGGTGATCATTCTTTCCGTAAATCAAATTAAGGTGCAAGGTAAGTTTGCCGTTAGAAGCAAATGCCCTGAAAAATTCTTCCACCATTTGCGTGTCCATATGGCCCATTTTATCCCTTCGGAATTCTCCGTTGAAAACCAAGTATGAACGCCCGCTTACATCTACATGGCACGTAGTCAGTGCTTCATCCATGGGTATGGTGCAGGATCCATATCTGGTCAATCCCGCCTTTTCCTCTGTAGCCTGTGCAAAGGCCAATCCCAAGCAAATACCGATATCCTCAATGGTATGATGACAATCCACCTCCAAATCGCCTTTACAGGTTAACTGGATATCAAAATTACTGTGAACAGAAAAAGCGGTCAACATATGATCTAAAAAACCAACCCCTGTATGGATTTCATGTTGTCCCGTGCCATCTAAGTTGACGGTTAAATCAATGTCTGTTTCCTTTGTTTTTCGCTGAATCGTTGCTTTCCGCATCACATTCTCCTCCTATGTAAGACTATAACGCCTTCTTTAATTCTTGATTTTCATCCTTGGTTCCGGCCGTAATTCGAAGAAAGTTTCCCAAAATCCGTACAATAATATCATGCTTTAACAACTTTTCATACACTCTTTTCGCCCAATTGGCATCGTGAAATTCCACCAAAACAAAGTTTGTTTCCGATTTTACCACTCGTTTTACAGGAACTTTCGTTCCGTCTGAAAGGCTGATTCCTTTTTGTTCCAAGGGCAATAAGGAAGTATATAAATTTTCTCGGCTCTCTATGATTTTCTTTTTTGCGCCTTCAATATAAGCGGGATGAGATAAGATAAGCTCTCCTATGGCTTGTGTCATGGCATTTACATTATAAGGCGATCTGACACTGTTGATGGCATCCACAATCCGCTTGTTGGAAAGGGCGAATCCTAATCGAAGGGCTGCCAATCCCCATGCTTTTGAACAGGTTTTCAAGATCAATAGATTGTCGTAGTTTTCCACCTCACTCAATAAGGACTGGTCTGAAAATTCCATGTAGGCTTCATCCAATACCACCAATGCCTCTGTGGATTTTATAATGCGATCCACCTCCTCTTTTTTCAAGCACAGAGAAGTAGGGCTACAGGGATTAGAAAAAATAAAAACCTGGGGATCTGCTTCTTTCAGTTCTGCAATCAATTGATCTACATCAATGGAAAGGTCTTCTCTCTTTTCTATTTGAATGGTTTTACGCTCATAGGTTTCTCCGTAAAATCCATACATGGAAAAATCCGGTGTTAGAGTGGCAAGCCGGTCTCCACTTTGTAAAAATGCACCCAGAATAACGGTAATCAGTTCATCGGAACCATTTCCCGCCACTACAAGCGCCTCCTTTACACCGTAAATCTTGGAAAAAGCCTTTCTCAACTTGAGACTTGTAGGGTCCGGATAACGGTTCAACGGCACTTTACCAACTGCTTTTGCAATTTCTTCTTTAAAAAATTCTCCCGGATCCACAAAACTTTCATTGGCATCCAGTCGCACTTTATAATCTCCTGCCACTGCATCATAAGGCACCAAATTTTTCACTTTATCATTTAATCTATACATTTTATACCTGTCCTTTCCCTGTCCGTTCCATATGCGGACCTGTTTTTTTGATGACTAAAACCTGACTTTTATGGCATTTCCGTGTGCCGTCAATCCTTCTTTATCTGCAATGGTCACAATGTCATCCTTTGCTTTACCCAATGCCTCTTCAGAGTAGCAGGTATAACTCATTTTCTTTACAAAGCTGTACACCCCCAACGGAGAGGAAAACCTTGCCGTTCCCGAAGTTGGCAATACATGGTTGGTTCCCCCATAATAATCGCCCAAAGGTTCGGGAGAAAAGTCACCGCAAAATACAGAACCTGCATTTTTAATCTTAGGCAAATATGCCATAGGGTCTTTCATCATAATTTCCAAATGCTCCGGTGCGATTTCATTGGAAATATCTATCATCTGCTGGGTGTTTTGACAAATTATAATGACGCCAAACTCTTTTAAAGAAGCTTCTATAATTTCTTGCCTGCCTAAAAGAGCCATCTGCCGTTGAATCTCTTTCACCGTGTTTTCAGCCAGTTTCTCGTCCGTGGTCAATAAAATAGAAGCTGCCATTTTATCATGCTCTGCTTGACTCATTAAATCTGCCGCCACATAAGATGCCTTTGCAAATTCATCGGCTATAATCAGGATTTCACTGGGTCCTGCAATCATATCAATGTCTACTTGCCCATACAAAAGCCTCTTTGCCGTGGCCACAAATATATTGCCCGGCCCTACGATTTTATCCACTCTTGGAATGGTTTCAGTTCCATAAGTGAGTGCTGCAATAGACTGGGCACCCCCTGTAAGAAAAATTCGGTCGGCACCCGCCACATAAGCCGCTGCCAAAATATCCGGATTGGCTCCATAGGTTTTTTCACCACATCCATTGACGGACACCATAGGAGGCGTTACCATTACAATCTCCTCCACGCCCGCAAGTTTGGCGGGAATGATATTCATCAATACGGTGGATGGATAGGCCGCTGTCCCACCGGGCACATAAACGCCTACACGACTTAACCCTCGTAGAAGCTGCCCCAAAACAACACCCTGCTCTTTTTCTATTCGATAGTCTTGCTCTTTTTGATGTTGATGATAAAAGCGAATGTTGGCTGCTGCATTGACCAAGGCTGCCTTAAACGCCGGGTCCGCTTGCTCAAAAGCTTGTTTCATATCTGCTGTGGGAACCTGTAAATCCTGGGGACATCCTCCGTCAAATTGCAAAGAGAACTTTCGTAAAGCTACATCACCCTTTGTTTTTACTTCTTGAATAATTTGAGCCACAATGTTCCCCACATCTTCATTGGTCCTCGTTCTTCTCTCCTGCAGATTCTTTAAAAATGCAACTTCTTGAATTCCGTCTGCACAAATTGTTTTTATCATCTTTCCCTTTACTCCTTATTCTGAATCCGATTGAGAAATTCCTCAATTTCTCTTTTTTTCAATTTCATGCTGGCTTCATTGACAATCAGTCTTGCCGAAATCTTTCGGATATCCTCTATGACTTCCAGTCCGTTTTCTTTTAAAGTCGTACCTGTTTCCACCAAATCTACGATACCGTCCGCCAAAGACAATAACGGCGCCAATTCTACCGAACCTTCAATTTTAATAATTTCCACATCCATGCCCTTGCTCTCAAAATAAGCGCCGGCCACATTGGGATATTTGGTAGCAATGGTCTTTGTGGTATAGCCACCATAAAAATCCGCATCTTTTGGAACAGCCAATGCAAATTTACACTTGCCAAACCCCAAATCTAATACTTCATAATAAATTCCACCATTTTCCGCAATGGTATCCTTTCCTACAACGCCAATATCGCAAACGCCGTGCTCCACATAGGTAATTACATCTGCGGCTTTGGCCAAAACCACCTCAATATTGGTATTGGGAATGGTCAGCAACAGCTTTCTTCCCTTTTCCTTTAGATGAATCATATCATAACCGCTTTGTTCCAACAACATCAATGTGTTTTCTTCAAGCCTGCCTTTTGTCAATGCAATGCGTATTTTTTGATCCTCATCCCCTGTTTTTTCTTTTATAAACGACCCCTCCTCTTCACCGCTCTCTTTGAGTAAATTGACCGCCAACTGGTCTACATTGATGGCAAACCCCGTGGCCGGCAAATCTTCACCAAAATCTTTAAAAAGTTCATCATACCGCCCTCCTGATAAAACCGGTTCCCCGATGGACTTGATATAGCCTCTGAAAATCAATGCGCTGTAGTATTCTGCCTGATTGACAAGCCCAAAATCAATGATTATTTTTTCATCTAGTTTTAGCACGGTGAGCCGCTCGTAAATTCTCTCTAAATACGTGAGCATTTCCATGATCTTTTCATCGTATCCTCGGAAAAGAATTTTGGCTTTTTCCAAAGCTTCTTTCCCCCCAAAAAGTTTTGGCAATTCCTTTAAAATTTCCACTGTTTTTATAGAAGGAAATTTTTCTAAAACATCGGCAAGAGCCGCATAATTTTTTGACATAATCAAGTTGTGAATAACCGTCTTTTCCTCATCGGCAGCTTCCAAATGGGTCATGAGCAATTTGAAAATTCCAATATGGCCGATTTCAATTCTGAATTCACTGCGACTGCACAAGGAAAGGGCTTCAATGCCTGTTGTCAAAGCTTCTACATCCGAATCAAAATCCGCACTGCCAATGAGCTCAATGCCCATCTGCATAATTTCAGCATTTTTCCCCCTCAGTTCAGCCTGATTTCGATATACCTTTTGCCCGTAAAAAAGTCTGATTGGCAAGTCATGCCCCTTCAGCTTCGTCGCTGTAAGCCTTGCAATAGGTATGGTAGAGTCTGGTCTCATAACCAATAGCCGCCCATTGTTGTCTACCATTTTATACATGTTTCCCTGGGGAAAGTACATGGAATTTGAAGAAAAAACATCATAAAATTCAAAGCCCGGTGTCATGACCTCATGATATCCCTTTTCTTCAAATTTTTCTCTCAACCTGTTTTCTATCTTTCTTTGGGCTTTACATTCTTGAAAAAGTAAATCTTTGGTCCCAACAGGCGTAATTCTATCATATTTTTTCATTTTTTTACTTTCCTCTCTCTCATTTTCTATGTATTGATTTTACTTTTTCACTATACCATGCTAAAGCACTAAAGTCAACTTTATTTTTCCGTTTTTTCTTGATCTTTCATCCCCATCTCTCAGAAACTTCATCCCTTCCTTCTATGGCGCGATTGTAAACTTATTTTGTTTTAATAGTTGACATTTATTTTATTTTGCAGTACAATTACGAAATAACCGATACAATCAATTCATTGAGGAGGGATACACATGACAAAAAATAAAACGCTTCAAGGAAATTCTAAGCAGCTGATTTTGTGCAGTCTTTTTGCTGCCCTAACGGCAATATGTTCTATGATTTCCATTCCCCTTCCCTTTACACCCATACCCATTAACTTGGCTACCCTGTCCGTGTTTTTAGCCGGAGGACTTTTAGGCTCTAAATATGGCGCCATTAGTCAATTCATCTACGTTTTATTAGGCGCTATAGGGCTTCCCATCTTTCACAATTTCACAGGTGGTTTTGGGATTTTAGTAGGTCCTACAGGCGGTTACATTGTAGGATACATTGCCGGTGCATGGGTTGCAGGCTTTGTCATAGAAAGGTGGCTGCCATCAAACAAAGGCAAGCTCCAATACATACTCTTATGCTTTGCCTTACTGATGGGACTTTTCAGCTGTTATCTGTTGGGCACGGTTTGGTTCATGAAAGTTTCCGGCGCCAATCTGGTCACTGCATTGGTTTCTTGCGTTGTTCCTTTTTTAATCGGAGATACACTGAAAATCCTTGCAGGTTCTTTTTTAATTCAAAGATTAAAACAATTTGTATAATGGTACAGATCCCTTTATTTCCGCAGTTCGACGCCTTACATGGAATGCCGCACCTTACATGGAATGCCGCGCCCTTCATAGAAATCAAATTTTAATTTGATTTCTATTGTTGTATAATGTTTTATATCCTATGGTTAAGGAAAAGAAGACAGACAGACAAACGGAGGTACAAATGGCAATCATAATGCAGATTTGATACAGAATCGCTGTGGTGGGCAATGTGCCTGCCAGAATCTGCCCCGTCATCATCCCCGGCAAAAAAATAATGCCCATGCCCAGCATAGAATTGATCGTAGGTAGCAATGCAGTGCTTAAACTTTCATTTACAAAAGGCTTTAGAATGGCTTTCGGTGTGACACCCAGGTTTTGCAAGGCTTGAATCTTATTTCTTTGGGTCGAGATCGCAGACATAAACGTTTTGATTCCAAGGGATACACCGGTCATGGCATTTCCAATAATCATACCCGCCAAAGGAATGGTATACTGCGGATTCAATAGATTTTCATTGACTACGACTACCACAAAATAAGCCAACACAAAGAGACCGGATAGGCTTAAGGAAAATGCCACGCCAACTTTAAATTTTAGATTTAAAGCTTTTTCTCCACCCAGAACGCGATGAATGGAAAACACCAACATGCTTGTAATAAACGCCATTGTCCAGATGGGTCTTGGATTTTCAAAGATATAGGTGAGAAGAAATCCGGCGATAATCAACTGAATCGTCATCTTGAGGCTGGCCCACAACAACAGTTTTGTCTTTTCTATTTTTGCTCGTTTCATAATGAACAAAACAATCAAAAGTAAGATATAAATCAAAAGAAAGCTGTAAATTTCTATGGTTTGTGCGCCGCTCATCTTTTTTCCTCCTGTCCTTTTTCTCCATTTATCTTGTTTCCCTGTTTTTTCAAATAAATGATTTGATCTGCAAAAGCTTTCGCAAGCTCCCCATCATGGCTGACAATGACCAGGGTCATTTGGTTTTTTTTCGCAAAATCTATGATATTTTCAACTACCTGAAACCCACTGATGGAATCCAATGCCGACGTAGGTTCATCCAATAAAATCACCTTTGGCAAAAACGACAAAAAAACAGCCATGTACAAGCGCTGTCTTTCTCCGCCGGACATGGTTGTTACAATTTTATGCAAAGGAAAATCCAGCTTACATAAGGCCAATAAACGATAAATTCCTTCCTTTTCTATAAGGGGTTCCTCCCTATATTGATAAAACCACTGAAAATTTTCTTCAATGGTGCCCTCAAACAGAAAGACCTCCTGAGACACCAAAGAAATTTCTTTTCTCAATTGGATGGTATCCCACTCTGCTATATTTTGGTTCTTATAAAGAATTTCTCCGGAAGTAGGGGTTAACGTGCCATTGATCATCTTTAGCAGCGTGCTTTTTCCACACCCCGATTCTCCGCAAAGAAACGTAACTTTTTCACAGTCAATTTCCATAGAATCATAGCTTATTTGATCATTAAAATTCAGTTCATTGATCCGCAACAACGGCTCCATTTCCGCCATCCCTTCCTTATGATTTTAAAGGTACTTCTGTAATAACCGCGCCCATATATCCAACAGCTTGATCCTTCCAAATCATATCTTCTTTTTTTTCAAAAGTGCCTAAGTTTGCAACTTCTGCCCCACATACATGAGACCAGTTTTCACTTTCGGGCAGTAAGGATACTTCACGCCCAAATGCCTGCAAGGTGGAAATCACACCATCGGTAATGCCTCGTGCCACTTGTCTTGTATCCAGACATAGTTTCTCCCAGTCTTCCCCCGTCATACGACCTTCCTCATAGTCTGTCACCAAGTGGGGAGAAATCTGCGTAAAATGAACGATCACCGTATTGCCAGGTCGGTACATACGCTTTGGATGGTTGCATAAACCTTGTTCAAAATACGCATCAAACTTTTTATCTTTTGCATCTGCATAGCCGATTACGGTCTTTTCCCAGCTGGGTGAAACCTTCAGCCATACCAAATACTCTGCCATTTTTGCGGCAACAGCTTCTGCAATCCATTTTTTATAGTCAATTCCAAACATATCCTACTCCTTCTCAATGGCGCCCTTTGCTACCACTTTCTCTTTCCGCCGCCTTCTTCAAAATTTCCTTTTTCAAGATTTTTGAAAAGAGCCTGTAATTCCACTTCCTTTTCATTTTCTGCACAAGCAACCGCCATGTGTTTAAACGCTTCTGCCGCCCGTCTCTGGGTTACCTTCGAGGCTTTATTGTTTTCCGAACCAAATCGAATGGCCTTTTGGATTCCGGCCAACAATTCAATGGCAGCCTCCTTCAACTCCTTTTCAAGGCTTTCCTCCCCTTTGATTCTTGCAATGGCACCCGCCACTTTTTCCGGAACTTGTTCTTTCGTGGCATTTTCGCCAAATATTTGTCTCACATATACTTTCGTTTCATTAAAATTCATACATTTCTCCTCTTTGATTGCGTTAACGATTGATTTTTTAACTCAAAGTCCATGACTGTCTGTTTAATTTGTTTAGTTCACTTTGTGCCAACGCCCATACAATGATAGAAAGCTGGCAAAAATCCAATATCAAGTACAAAATTCCACTATAAGAATTCCCTCGAGTCATTCCTCGCTGTTCCAAGGCCCCGTCTAAACGCTGCCCCAGTTTATAGGACCAATATAATCCGTAAAGTCCAAACGTAACAATGAGAAAGAAAAGGGCGGTAAGCCCCTTCGTTCCCTGTTCTCCCGTCACTTCCAAAGATTCGTCCGTTAAATGCACAAACCAATACAGTCCGTAAATTCCAAGGGTTACAATGGTTAAAAGTACACACGTTACCAGGTCTCTTTCTTTCATCAACCAAGCCTATTACCTTTCATCAATTGGCACATACCCTGTTCTCTCACAAACATTTTTATACGCCGGTCTAATAATCTTACCTGAATTAATCAGTTCTTCAATTCGGTGGGCACTCCATCCGGAAATACGCGCAATGGCAAAAATAGGCGTATATAATTCTAATGGAAGGTCTAACATGTTGTAAACAAATCCACTATAAAAATCTACATTTGCACTGACACCTTTATAGATCTTTCGTTCTTCTCCAATAACCTGTGCCGCCAATTTTTCCACCAGGGAATATAGTTTAAATTCTTCTTCTCTTCCTTTTTCCACTGACAAACTCTCTACAAACTTCTTAAAGATGTTTGCTCTGGGATCGGAAAGAGAATAAATAGCATGACCCATTCCATAAATAAGACCTGCCTTGTCAAAGGCTTGCTTTCTTAAAAGTTTTAATAAATATTCGCTGACTTTCTCCTCATCTGTCCAGTCATCTACATTTTTCTTTAAGTCCTCAAACATTTGCACGACTTTGATATTCGCACCGCCATGTTTTGGGCCTTTCAGCGACCCCAAAGAAGCTGCGATCACCGAATAGGTGTCCGTTCCCGAAGAAGATACCACATGTGTGGTAAACGTGGAATTGTTACCGCCTCCATGTTCTGCATGAAGCACCAATGCCACATCTAAAATTTTGGCTTCCAATTCTGTATATTTGCAATCCTGTCTCAACATATACAAAATATTTTCCGCTGTTGACAATTCCGGTTTTGGTGTGTGAATAAAAAAGCTATCCCCCTCATGGTAATGTTTAAACGCCTGATATCCGTACACAGCCAGCAATGGAAATACAGAAATCAAAAGCAAACTCTGCCTAAGAACATTGGGTATGGAAATATCATTGGCCTTGGTATCGTAAGCATGAAGTGTTAACACGCTTCGCGCCAAGGTATTCATCATATCCGAACTGGGTGCTTTCATAATAATATCTCTTACAAAACTAGTGGGTAATGTTCTGTATTTTGCAAGAAGTTTTTGAAACGCATCCAATTGTTCATGGGTAGGAAGTGCTCCAAAAAGAAGCAAATAAGTAACCTCTTCAAATCCAAAGCGTTTCTCTCGAACAAAGCCGCCCACAATTTTATTAACATCATATCCTCGGTAATAGAGTTCTCCCTCACACGGAAGCTTTTCGCCCGTAGACGTATCAAAGGCCTGTATCTCGGAAATCTCTGTAAGACCGGTTAAAACCCCATTTCCATTCACATCTCTCAACCCACGGTTCACTGCATACTTGCTGTATAATTGGGCATCAATTTTACTGTTTCCAATACATAATTCTGTTAAATCTAAAATCTCTTTTGTTACTTCTGAATATTTGCTATCCAAAGTGTTGAATCCATTATCTACCATTCATTCCCCCCCATTTCAAAATAACTTCCTACTATCCACTTGTATAAGTGGCCTTTATGCCAAACATCTCTGATTTTGGCATAAATCGGCATGTGCCTTTTCAGCTAAAAGCTGAAATTCCGGCACGCCACTTCAAACTGTATAATATCCACTTGTATAAGTGGATATTATACCATAATGACATCTTCCATGCTATATAATCCTGCTTCTTTTCCCATTAAAAATTTTGCCGCCTGACAGGCACCTCTTGCGTAACACTCCCAATTATAGGCGTGATGTGTAATTTCCAATCTTTCGCCCAATCCACCGAAGATGACCGTGTGGCTGCTGGGAATATCTCCCGAACGAATAGAATGATATGCCGTCTCTCTCACTTTTATCCCACTAACCTTTTCAATGGCTTCTCCCAGTTCCTTTGCAGTTCCACTGGGTGCATCCACTTTTTTCACATCATGCATATCTAGAATTTCCACATCCGTAATGCTGCCCAAATGCTGGGATGCCTTTTCTACCAAAGACCTCATCACGTTGACCATATAAGAGGTGTTGGCTGCAAAAAGGATGGGAATGTGCTTTCCACTTTCTTTTATGTGTGCTACTTGTTCCTCACGAAATCCGGTTGTCCCACAAATCAAAGGCTTGTTGTATTTAACCGCCTGTTCCAACACTTCCATAGACAAATCCACCGTTGAAAAATCAATAATCAAATCGCAAAATTCGATGGCAGACTGCCCTTGCGAATGTAAAGTGACCGCATGAAAATCTCCAATAACCGGTGCACCCACTTCATATCCCAAACCGGCCACAATCCCCACATCTTTGCCAATATAAGGTCTGCCTTTCACGCCCAATCCCGCCACAATTTCCATGTCTTGACTTTCAGCAGCGACTTTAACGATTAATTGATCCATCTTTCCCCGTGGTGCCGTAATAATGACCTTCATCCTTTTTCCTCCCTCATATTCTTGTTCCAACGCATCCTGCGATACAGCGTGGATTCGCTGATGCCCAAAAGTTCAGCAACTCGCCTCTTGTCCTCTAAACGATTTCCTTCTGCACGAAGTAAATCTTCTATGACACGCTTTTCATAGTCCTCTACCATCTTTTTTAAGTTGGCAATGCCTTCATCTGAACCATCTCTTATCTTGTGACTACCCAACACAACTTGTGATTTCATGCGATCGGGTAAGTTCTGCAATTGTACCGTTTCCAACTCTTCCATATTCACTGCATATTCTACCACATTTTCCAGTTCTCTCACATTTCCCGGCCAACTGTAAGATTTTAAAAGTTCCTTTACTTCCGGAGAAAATCCCTTAATGTCTTTCTTCAAAAGATGATTAAATTTTTTCAAGGCATAATCCAATAACGTCTCAATATCTTCCGGCCTTTCCCGAAGAGGTGGAATCTCTAAAGGAATCACGTTTAATCGAAAATACAAATCCTCACGAAATTGCTTGGTTTCAATCATCTCCTCCAAATTTTTATTGGTAGCGGCAATGATTCGCACATCCACATCCACAGGATTGGTTCCGCCTACTTTGTCAACCCGTCTGTTCTGAATGGCTGACAATAATTTCACCTGCAAATGCAGCGGCATATCTCCAATTTCATCAAGGAAGATGGTTCCCTTGTTTGCCAATTCAAACTTCCCCATTTTTCCCGTTTTCTCTGCACCTGTAAAAGCGCCTCTTTCGTATCCAAAAAGTTCACTTTCCAAAAGCATCTCCGGAATGGCTCCGCAATTGACCGAAACAAAAGATTCTTCTTTTCTATAACTGGCATAGTGGATCGCTCTGGCAAAGAGTTCTTTTCCCGTTCCGCTCTCCCCTCGTATGAGCACCGTGGAATCGCTGGGTGCCACTTGCATCCCTCTGCGCTTTACGACTTCCAGCCTATAGCTATTTCCAATAATATCTGCAAAAGTGGTCTTTGCACCTGCACCTAGAAGCAGTGCATCCAACTTATTTTTTAGCTGATTTCGATTCACGGTCATCAACAGTTTGCTGGCAATCAACTCTGACATTCTATTTAAAAACATGAGTAAATTTTGGCTTTTATTTACAATATGAACCTGCTGCCCTTGGCTAAAAGCCACCAATCCGATAATACCCAATACTTGATTTTCCACCTTAATAGGACAACAAATTTCTGCAAGTTCTCCTTCTTGTTGGTTGTATTCTTTATCAAACAACGCATCTTTACAGATATATTCTTTCCCGGACTTCAACAGTTTCCCATAAATGAGTCCCGAATCCAAATTTCCCTGCTCTTCATAAGTGCCGATTTTATCTGTATATCGGCCTGTTCCCCCTATAATTTTTAAATGGTTATCAATAATTTCCGTTTCAATCTCCAGTGCGGCGGTGATGGCTTCTGCAACATTGATAATGGTGTCTTGAATGGCCATGAGTTCCGGTTTCATTTTACCCTCCTTTTTTTACAGGCATTGATTGCCAACGGCTTAGTTCTTATTATATCACTTGCTCACAATTTGTCAAGTTTGACAAATCATCTTCAGATTTGACAAATTTTCAGAAAGACATGCATCTTATTTCCTAAAAAAGTCGCACTATAGCCCTCTATCCGCATAGATACTGGGTTTGTCAGATAGCACAGTAATAGGGGTGTAGCCCTCTACTGCCTTGTGTTTATTTTGTATTTCTTTCATTATCTTGGTGTCGTAGTACGGATTGTAGTAATCTGTCTACACTCTGTTCATCTATTCCGTGTGAGTAAATAGGACGTATTTCATGGTTGAAACAAAGTGCCACAATTTACACCCACATAATTGGTTTCGGCTTTCGTCTGCTTTCCCTTAACCTGTGACTATAGCATACACTTATAAATTGATTACATAACTATCTATTTGATAATTTTATCAAAATATTTTTTATTATATAAATATTATATTGACATTATACATTTTTTGATGTACGTTTAGGTTGTAAGGAGATGATAACATGGGAATGAGCGATAGGATACGTATTCTGCTAATCAAAAGAGGTAATATCTCAGAAGCGGAATTAGCTAGAAAATTGGAAATCAGCCCCCAAAATCTTAACAACAAGATGAAGAGGGATAATTTTACAGAAAGCGACTTGAACGCAATAGCCAGTGTGTTAAACTGTACATTTAAAACTGAATTTCTTCTTAACGACACTGGCGAAACGATATAGAAAGGAGTGTAAGTAATGCCAACAATATCAATGTTTTTAGGCATACTAATTAGAATGAATTGGAAGGATACAGGTCAACACAGCCTACACACTTCCACGCCTTTTACGGCGACTATGAAGCGGTTTTTGGCTTGGACGGTGAGATTATCACGGGCAAATTTCCCAGCAAGCAGAGTGCATTTATAAAGGCGTGGACGCTTATGCACGAAGAAGAATTAACCGCTAACTGGAAGCTAGCCGTTAATGGCGAAGAAACATTCAGAGTTGAGCCGCTAAGATAGGAGGTGCTAATATGGATACTATCATTACAGGCGCACCACTTGGTCCACGAGTAAAAGAAGTAACGCCGACAGAAGACTATAAGCTGCTGCTCACTTTTTCAAATGGCGAACGCCGTATTTTTGATGCCAGACCGCTTCTTGATATGTCGGTATTTAAGCCGCTGGCAAACAAGCAGTTCTTCCAATCGGTAAAGGTTGCCTATGGTACTGTAATTTGGCCGCAAGATATTGACTACTGCCCGGATACGCTATACAGTGAAAGTCTACCCATAACCACAGCATAACAATACCCCGCTCTTCATCAACCCGTTGATCTTTGTTGAGAAAACGGGACATTCCCATAACCACGTTCACACGCTAAATGTCTTGATATTACCTCTACCGTGGCATATAATAAGAGCAATAAGAATTTCAACTGATGTGCGATTCAGGCAACAAATCAGTCGTGCATCCCGTCATCCATGTGGGGGTCTTTGCCTATGAAAATTAAAAAAACAATTGTTAGCGTAACCATCCTATCAATGGTTCTTGTCGCTATCGTAGGAACCGTATGGGATTTTTCCTCTCAACTGCAAGCTCTTCTAAAAAATGAAACCTACCGCATGCTTTCCCAAGTATCCGGCAATTATAACGAAGTATTTTTAGATCGTATTGACAACCATGTGAAAGCACTTAACGTGGTTTCCGGCGGCTTAGCTGAGCTTTCCAATCCATCTCAGGGAAACATCAAGCGTGTTTTAGAAAATGCCATCGACAACAGTGGTTTTGCACGATTGATTTTCAGCACAGACAATGGCATGAGTTATTCAAACAAAGGCGTATTTGCCGATATTTCCGGCCGCGACTATTTTCAGAAATCCATAAAAGGTGATACCGTAATCAGCGAACCCCTTCACTCCGTTGTAGATGGTTCTGAAATCATCGTCATCTCAGTGCCAATCAGGCACGGGGAGCAAATTTTAGGCGTTCTTTGCGGTGTATATCCCCTATCCCTAGCGGAAAATAAGCTGTTGAACATTACCTATTCCAATGATGGGTATGGATTTATCGTATCAAAAAATGGAGATATCATGCTTTCCAGCGACCATGATGACAAGCTGTGCAACGAAAAAAACTTGCTTACATTTTTGGCAAAGACAACCTTTGTTGATTTTTCCAACGAGACCTTGAAAACTGCCATGGCGCATGGAAAAAGCGGAACCTTTTCCTTTCTCTACAAAGATGAACGACGCTTTGTCAACTTTATGCCATCTACTATAAACGATTGGTATACCTTTAGCCTTACCTCCGATACGCTTATGTTGCAGCAGGAAAGTAGAACAAACAAACTGGTTATACAATTGATTCTAAAGTTGCTGGTAGGCTGTCTTCTGATTTTCGCTTTGTTCTTATTGGATAAGCGCCGACACAATCAAGAAATCTTAATGGCAAATCAGCGCTTCCGCATTGCTGTGGAGGCTTCCCATGCTGCTGTATTTGAAATTGATATCCAAACCAAAACCTATCTTCATTTTGAAAATACCCAGTCACTCCTTGGTTTTTCTCCCCAACAACTGCTGGCAGATACAAAAAAAATAGCGGCGATGAGTCCTAGCGACTACAAAGCGGCTATGAAGTCTATGTTCTTTCACCCAGATGATGACTTGATGTTGGATAAAGTGTTTGCCAAAATATTTCAGGGTTGTGCCGTAAATTTTGAAACAAGGCTGAAAAAGTCAGACGGAACCTATATTTGGTGCAAAATAGACATAGGCGTCATTTTAGGTGAAGCCGGTACGCCTTTGCGCGCTGTTGGATATATCACGGATATTAGCACCGTCAAAGAAAACACCGCCTTATTGGAAAGCAAAACCCAGATTGATCCTTTAACAGGACTGTATAATAAACTTGCTACCTCCACCTTAATCAACCAAATCCTGGATGGTGATTCAGGTGCATTCCACGCTTTGTTTATTCTGGATATTGATAATTTTAAAGGCGTCAACGACACCTTGGGGCACGCCTTTGGAGACGCCGTCTTAATGGATGTCTGCACGAAGCTGAAAGAACTCTTCAGAAGCGATGATATTGTAGGTCGAATCGGTGGGGATGAATTTATCATTCTCATGAAAAACATTCCCGATGCCCAACGGGCTTTGAAAAAAGCAACGGAAATTTCCAACATTTTCCGCCAAACCTATGCAGGAGAAAAAAAGGATTATAAAATATCCTGTAGCATGGGGATTATCATGGCTGAAAATAAGATTGACCGCTATGAAACCCTTTTTCCAAAAGCAGATGCTGCCCTCTATCAAGCAAAGAGAAGCGGAAAAGATTTATTCATTCTCTACAATCCTGAAGATGTCGTTGGCTAACGACACCCAAATTATAAGCTGATTTTACTCTATGCCTCTGATAATTTGGATCCTTATAAAAAAGGAGGAAGTTATGAAAACAAAACTTCCTCCTCTTTTTTATTGGTTTCTATTCATTTCTTAAACTTTCTAATGCGCTTAATTTCATGGCTCTATTGGCCGGATAATAACCTGAAACGACACCGATTACTGTTGCAAATGTAACAGATCCTACAGCGACCCACCAAGGAATAATAGAAATGGTGCTGCCTCCGCCTCCACCAATACCGCCCAACATGGTGCTCAACACACCACTTAGCACCGTATTCATTAAGAGGGATAATAGGTAACTCAGCGCCAATCCCATCAATCCCCCAATCAATCCAATAAAAGCCGCCTCTACTAAAAACATTCTTTTAATATCTACCAAATTAGCACCGATGACTTTCATGACACCGATTTCTTTCGTCCTTTCATAGATAGACATAATCATGGTGTTGGTAATGCCCAATGCGGCGACCAACAGTGAAATAGCACCGATGCCACCTAAAATTCCTTGAATCATGCGAGCAGTATCTTGGGTGGATTTTAGCCAATCATTTAAACTGTTGGGTTGAAATCCCATTTCCCGAATGGCTTGGCTAACGGGCTCTACATCTTTAATATCCCCTACATAAACCATGGCCGATTCATAACCCCCATTACGCTTCACCGGCTCTTTCCTTGCCTTTGCTTTTTCTGCCTTCATAGCTTTTACCGTTTCCAAAGGCATAAATACTTTATAGGCCGAATCATCGTTGGCATTGGCTAAAACGCCCACACCTTTTCCCTTATACTCTTTGTAATTGATTTTTTCCGTCTCTCCCCCCATGCCTTGTTGGGGTTTTTGCCCGTACATTTCATCTCCCGTAATCATAATTTTATCTGTCACCACATCTACCTGCGCTTCGCCATTCCAGTTAAAGCCTTGGGATTTTTTCGGATTAAAAAAATAAGTGGGCACTTGGTTCCCAAAAACCATGGCAAATTTATCCCCCGGCTGCAACAAACGTCCGTCTTTCAGCTCATACTTAAATTTCTGCATCACTTGGGGCGAGATCCCCAACAAAGTGGTAGACTGAGCCACATATTTTCCAATGACAAGAGAAACGTACAGTTCCTCTTTTGGTGAAGCTGCATCAACACCGGGGATTTTTTCAATGGCTGTAATGGCTTTATCGTTTAATACACCGGGCGTTCCACTGGCCGAAGGCGAATTACCCATTGCCCCATTTCCCGTAGACATAGCCATACCGCCCCCACCTTGGTACACATCGATCAAATGGAGATTTCCCGAATTTTCAATTTGCTCTTGATAGCTCACAGACAATCCAAATCCAATGGAAAGCATGACCACGATAGCACAAGTTCCCACGATAACACCCATAACAGCAAGCAAGGTTCTGGTTTTTCTTCGGAGCAGATTGCGAATGCTTAGGCCAAATAAATCTCTGCTATTCATCTAAGTCAATCTCCATCTCTCGGTTTTTCTTTCTCTTTCTGATTTTTTTTGCCACAATAATTCCCGCTGCCACGGCAACTGCTACGCCACCGCCTATGATCCACTTTAAATATTTTTGAATCCCTGTGGGTTCTTCCGGCACCACCCCTTGATCGCCGTCGATATTTGGCATTTCTCCCATAACTTGAAATTCAAAGGGTTTCTCAAAAGACTGTTCATTGCCGCTGGCATCTTCATAAGTAAATACAACCGAACCCATCATCGTACCTTCACGCCTTGGCACCATGGTAAAATCATAGGAATCACTTTTGCCCGGTTCCATGTTTCCTACAAAATAGTTAACAGATTCCGGTGCATCAAAATCACCTATGGCTGTGGCACGTAAATTGTTCAACGTTCCCTTTCCCATATTGTAAAATTGGACGGTAACCCCTGACGGATTTCCAACGTAAAGATCCTGTGGGCTTGGAATATCATCGACCACAAGCCTCTCTTCCTGCACCACCGGAATGGAAATCACATCTTTGGAAGTAAAGGCATTGCCTGCGCCATCTTCATAACTCATTTCTACATTAATGGCCGTAGTCGCCTGTTTTGCATCCGGCTTTACACTGAACATCATGCTGTGGCCGGCTCTGCTTTTCTTGGAAATAGATTCAATAAAAAAAGAATTGCTACTCTTAGATGGAATAAATGTGCCATCTTCCGATCCCAAGGTCACTTTAATGTTGGACAATGTTTTTTTGCTGGTGTTATAAAGGGTAATGTTCAGCCTGAAATTGGTGCCTGACTGCACGTAAGTTCCGCCGTAACTATAGTCAGAAACCATTAGTTGAGGTGTTTTCGCATTGGCAGAATTACCGTTTGTCACGTAAACACTGGCATACTGCATAGTCCCCCCTGCACCATCTTTGCTGTCAATAGGCTCTACACCGATTTTAATGGGATACGTTTTTTCTGTACTGTCCTTTGAAAACAAGGTAATGGCATAGCTCTTCGTTGCACCCGGTGCAATGTTGGCTTCCACAAAGGTGCTTCTCGTCTTGTTAATCAGTCCCTCCGGCACGTCTGCATAAATTTTCATATTTTTCACCGTAGATGAACCTGTATTTTTCACAGAAAAATTCAATACAAAATCCTTTTCGCTTTCTACTTGAGAAGGTACAGAAATTCCGTTAATTTCAATGTTCTTTGTAGAAGCCGATCCTGCTCCCAATACCGGTACATAAAAAGTTTTCTTGTTTGCCACTTCCGTATTGGTATAACTCAGTCCGGAAAGGACTGTTTCAATAGCATAACTTTTTCCCACCACGGTGTCGTCCACATAGATGGGAAAGGTTACTGTTTTTTTCTGCCCGGTAGAAATATATCCCAAACTCTGAGAATTACTGGCGTTGTAAACGCTCAGTCCCTCCGGCAGCGTGACGGACATCTGTGCATTCTTGATGACAGAATTTCCGTTATTGTAAATTTCAAAGGTAATTTCATTTCCACTGCCGGCAGCAAATCCGCCACTGGGCTTGATTTTATGACTGATATCTGCCACGGTTACATAATTGCCGCTACCCGGTTTGTCCGGTGTGGCCAAATATTCATAGACCGTTAAGTACCCTTTTTGAACTGAAGTGGATTCCCCATCATATTCGATGGTTAACGTTGCCGATTTACTGCCGGTATCCGCACTTTTACTGGCAGAGACCACAAAGGCCACCGACAGTTCTTCATCCTTTCCCAACTTTGTACTTCCACCGGAACCGCCGGAAACCGTAAGCCCCGAAGCATTTCCATAAGTCAGGGAAACTTTGCTAATATTCCTTACCGGTGTATAGATATTCTTAATATTAAAAACAACCGTTGCACGGCTTCCTTGGGTTACCGACTCGTCACCTGAACTTTGGATGACAGGAAGCCAACTGTCTGCTCCGTAAACCCGGCTTCCTTGGGTTCCCCCCGTAAAACCTTCTATATTTGAGACACCCAAAACCATAACCACCGCCAAAGCGATGGCTGCCATCCTTTTCCATCTACTGCCTATTTTCTTTGTCATTGTACCTCTTCTCCCATTTTTCCTCCCTATGAGCTAACGGGCGGCGTATATCCTCCCTTTCCCATACAAATAATCCGTAAAACTCGGTTGCGTATTTGCCCGCAGTGGGCAAAATCCATCTTATGCCCGGGCCATTATTTTGCTTCCATTCCCATATGCAAAATGGCACATGGTTCTACGTGTAAAACAACCTTATTGATTTTTTTCAACGATACTTAAAATATTCCCATCTTGTATGGTGACCACCTTGTCCCCATATT
Source organism: Anaerovorax sp. (assembly GCA_036653195.1). Classification (GTDB taxonomy): domain Bacteria; phylum Bacillota; class Clostridia; order Peptostreptococcales; family Anaerovoracaceae; genus JAVVUJ01. Next base: position 23,849 of record JAVVUJ010000007.1, read on the forward strand.
GTGCGATGGATTGATCGTGGGTAACGATAATCAATGTCTGATTTTTCTTTTTCACCTGATTTACAATAATATCCATCACCTCTTTTGTGGTATGGGTATCTAAATTTCCTGTGGGTTCATCTGCAAATATAATTTTCGGACTTCCCACCAAAGCCCTTGCAATGCCCACTCGCTGCTGTTGCCCACCGCTCATCTGGTTAGGCTTTCTTTTCTCATAGCCCACAAGACCCACTGACTCTAAGGCTTTCTTTGCCATAGCATTTCGGTGCTTCCTGTCCACACCCCTGAAAATCAAAGGGAGACTGACATTTTCCAAAGCCGTCAACATCGTTAACAAATGATAGGCCTGAAAAATAAAGCCAATATTCTTTTGTCTAAAAAGAGTCACATCATTTTCGTTTAACTGATGAATGGGGATGCCACCTATGAATATTTCTCCCCTTGTGGGTTTTTCCAATCCTGCCACCATGTTTAAAAAGGTAGATTTTCCCGAACCGGAAGTGCCTAGGAAACAAACAATTTCCCCTCTGAATATTTCAAGACTGACATCGTCAAGAGCAATGACTTTCTCATTTCCCATTAGATAAACCTTGCGAACGTGGTTGACCCGAATAAGCGGTTTTTTTTCTGATTTTATTTTTTCGTGTTCCCTACTTGCCCCTTGCTCCATATGCGCCCTCCCCCTATACCATCGGATTTTTTATGTAGCGTTCACCCAATTTTGGAATTTTCCCTTATGTTTTTCCGTTCTCCTCTTCTCGTTTCCCAACGCCACTTTTTGTATTCTACCATTAATTAGACGTCTATGCCAGCGAAAAAGTTGCAAAACTCTATAAAGATTTCTGAATATTTTCCCCTTGGTTTTGTTGATGATTTTGCTTCCGGGCTTAAAGAGAAGGCACAAAAATGCAAAACTGAGAGTCAGGTTTTTATTGCAGTACTTTTTACAAAATGCACTGGCAACAAACACACAAGGCTTGCCTATCAGCGCCCCCTACTCTCAGTTTAAACTTTCCTTTATGAACTTTTTTCGTTAATCAATTCCACCATGTGAATGGGTTAAACCAACTCTACCATATGGAATGTTTTCTTTCCTTTTTTGATGAGCATTTTCCCGTCCTTAAAAGTATCCACAGTAACCATCATTTTTTTATCTGTGATTTTCTCATCATCTATGGTCAATCCGCCTTGTTCAATGGTTCTGAATCCATCCCCATTGCTGGATACCAGACCAATTTTCTTGATCAGCGTGACGATACCCATGCCTTCACCTTGAAACTCACTTTTCTGTAGCTGAGTTTTCGGCACATCTGCCATATTTCCACCACCTGCAAACAAGGCTCTGGCTGCATCCTGTGCTTTTGTTGCCTCTTCTTCATTATGCACTAACTTGGTAATTTCAAAGGCAAGGATTTCCTTGGCTCTATTGATTTCAGAGCCTTCTAAAGCAGACAATGCGTTCACTTCTTCCATAGGTAGGAAGGTAAGCATACGTAAACACATATTGACATCTGCATCTTCTACATTTCTCCAATACTGATAGAATTCGTAGGGTGATGTCTTTGCCGGATCAAGCCACAAAGCACCGGCTTGCGTCTTGCCCATTTTCACACCGGCACTGGTGGTCAACAAAGCAAAAGTCATACCGTAAACCTGTGCGCCTTCTTCACGCCTTACCAAATCCACACCTTGTATAATGTTGGACCATTGGTCGTCTCCACCAAACTGCATTTTGCAGTTGTATCTTCTATACAATTCTAAAAAATCATAGGACTGCATAAGCATGTAATTAAATTCTAAAAAAGAAAGCCCCACTTCCAGTCGCTGTTTAAAGCATTCTGCAGAAAGCATTCTGTTTACAGAAAAATGCTTGCCGATATCACGAATAAACTGTAAGTAATTTAAATCCAGCAACCAATCCGCATTGTTTACGGCAATGGCTCTATCCTCTTCAAAATCAATGAACTTGCTAAATGTCTTTTTAAAGTTGTTGCAATTTTGAATCACATCTTCTTTTGAAAGCACTTTTCTCATGTCGGTTCTGCCTGATGGGTCTCCCACCAGTCCCGTTCCTCCACCTACCAAAACAATAGGTGTATGCCCATATTTTTGCATATACATCATAATGATCACTTGCATAAAATGGCCTACATGAAGGCTGTCCGCCGTAGGATCAAATCCGATATAAAATTTAATTTTTTCTTTTCCTAACAGTTCTCTTATCTCATCTTCATGGGTCGTCTGTTTTATAAAACCACGTTCTTTCAGAACGTCATATACATTTCCATTTTCAATTTCCATTTTTTTACCTCTTTATTCGGTTATTTGGTTCCGTATAACCTGTCACCTGCATCACCCAACCCCGGCACAATGTACTTGTTTTCATTTAGGTGGCTGTCTTTTGCCGCAATGAAAATATCTACATCCGGATGTTTTTTCTGTAAAACTTCAATTCCTTCCGGTGCCGCAATTAAACACATAAAGTGAATGTTCTTTCCGCCTCTGTCTTTAATAAATTGAATGGCGGCAGAAGCAGAACCGGCGGTTGCAAGCATAGGGTCTACTACAAAAATCTCTCTTTTTTCAATATCTGAAGGTAATTTACAGTAATATTCTACGGGTAAGTGTGTTTCAGGATCTCTATAAAGACCTACATGTCCAACCTTTGCATTGGGCACCAAAGCCAGCATACCGTCTACCATGCCAAGACCTGCTCTCAAAATAGGAACGATGGCAATGTCTTCACCTTTTAACATGTTCACTGTGGTTTTACACATAGGCGTGGTGATTTCTACAGGTTCCAAAGGAAGATTTCTTGTCACTTCATAGGCCATAAGCATTGAAATTTCTTTTACCAACTCTCTAAAATCTTTTACGCTGGTGTCTGTTCTTCTGATCATTGCTGTCTTATGCTGAATTAACGGATGGTCGAATACATACACTTTACTCATTTTATTTTCCTCCAAATTTTAAATAACTTACATATCGTCAAGCTGGTCAACACGTCTCTGGTGTCTACCGCCTTCAAATTCTGTGGCAAGCCATGCATCTACAATGGCCAAAGCGTCGGTCACTTCCAAAATTCTGCCACCCAATGCCAGCATGTTGGCATCGTTGTGTTTCCTGGTCATTTCGGCCATATGTACACTGGTACAAAGGGCACATCTGACACCTTTCACTTTGTTGGCAGCCATAGAAATACCTATGCCTGTCCCACAAATAACAATGCCTCTGTCCGCTTCATGATTGGCAACGGCTTGCCCGCAAGCCTGACCAAACAAAGGGTAATCAACAGATTCTTCTGAATCGGTTCCCAAATCTATTATGATACATTCAAAACTTTCTAAGTAGCCCTTGACCATTTCCTTCAATTGAAATCCACCATGATCACTGGCTATTGCAATTCTCATCATTTTCTGTTCCTCCTTTGCCTGCGGATTACACTTTTGCAATGTGATATCCTGCCGACTTTAACATGCGGTTCATGACAGCAAACCCAACTTCATTTTGGTCTGACATGGCACCGGCTAAAATTAAATCCACCTCTTGGCTGTCCAACTCTCTCAGCTTTGCAAAGAAATCATGGGCTGCCTCAACAAAGGCTTTTTCCTCAAATAAAATAACGCCTACTTTTAAGCCCATTCTTTCGTTGAGCATTTTCAGCCTTTCTATTTCAGCCTTTACGCGGTCTCTCTGTCCTTCTATAATCGTCATCTGCGCTTTAGGCGCATAATGGGTGTATTTCATCCCCGGCGCTTTGGGTACCACAGCTGCCTCCTCGGACACATCCCGTGGTCTGTTAATGGTCAAAGCCGGATCAAAAATGACGGTTTCTCCAATGGCAGCCTGAATGTCTTCTGTGGTCAAAAGTCCCGGTCTCAATATGGTGGGCACCTCTCCTGTTAAATCCAACACCGTTGATTCTATACCAATGCGGCAATCGCCCCCCACTAATACGGCGTCAATTTTACCGTTTAAATCTTCAATGACGTGGGCCGCCTTTGTGGGACTGGGTCGTCCTGAAATATTTGCACTGGGCGCAGCAACAGGACAGTCCGCTCTTCTGATCAATTCTAAAGCCACCGGGTCATCAGGCATACGAATGGCCACGGTGTTCAACCCACCCGTTGTAATCATGGGTACGCAATCTTTTTTCGCAAGCACCAAAGTCAACGGACCCGGCCAAAAACAATCAATCAGCCGTATGATTCTCGGCGTCAAAATAGGCGTCAGCTGTCCGATATCACTGGCCCTTGCAATATGCACGATCATAGGGTTATCGCTAGGTCGTCCTTTTGCGGCATAAACTTTTGCCACTGCCTGCGCATCCAATGCATTGGCACCAAGTCCGTAAACCGTCTCTGTAGGGAATGCAACCAAGCCTCCATTTTTTAAAATTTCAGCCCCTTCGTCAATTTTCTCATAAGCTGCCTCAATTCGCTCATTGGCTTCATCATCGCCCCGTTCCATAGATGCTTTTAAGTTTTCAACGTTTAAATCTGTGACATCCAATATTTTTGTAGTCATATCATTCCTCTTATTTTTTCAATATATTTCAATGTTTTGTTGCTTTTTCAGCCTATCTGCCGGTTTTTTCCAGCGTATTCCGCCTTTTTTAAAGGCAGTACACCAGATTCCGTTTAAAAATTCCTCATCTTATCCGCTTGATCCGACGTAATCAATCCATCAATAATCTCATCCAAGTCTCCATCTAAGAAATAGTCCAGCTTATATAAGGTCAACCCGATTCTGTGGTCGGATACTCTTCCCTGTGGAAAGTTGTAGGTTCTGATTCGCTCACTTCGATCTCCACTACCCACTTGACTTTTTCGTTCTGCTGAAATTTCCTTGTTTTGCTCCTGCAACTTCATATCATAAAGTTTTGCCCGCAGTACTTTAAAGGCCTTGTCTTTATTTTTCAATTGAGATTTTTCATCTTGACAGGTGACGACCAAGCCTGTGGGAACGTGGGTCAGCCTTACCGCTGAATCTGTGGTGTTGACAGATTGCCCACCATTTCCAGAGGATCTGTAAACGTCCACACGAACGTCATTCACATTTAATTCCACGGCAACATCATCCACTTCAGGCAGCACAGCTACCGTGGCAGCAGAAGTATGAATTCGTCCACTTGACTCTGTTTCCGGTACACGCTGTACTCTGTGAACACCGCTCTCATATTTCAATCTGGAATAGGCACCCTTTCCCTTTATAAGAATGACTGCCTCTTTAATGCCGCCGATTCCCGTATCATTAAGGTCAATGATTTCCGTCTTCCAACGGTTTCTTTCTGCATATCTGGTATACATTCGAAGCAAATCGTTTCCAAAGAGTGCCGCTTCATCGCCGCCGGTTCCTGCACGAATTTCTAGGATTACATTTTTTTCATCATTGGGATCCTTAGGAAGCAGTAACACTTTCAACTCTTGTCCAAGGGTTTCCAAGCAATCTTCCAACTCAGAAAGTTCTGCTTTTGCCATTTCCTTCAGCTCTTCATCAAGACCGCCGTCATCTAGCATTTCTTTTGTGTCTGCCAAACCGTCCTTTGTCTTTTTGTACTCTCTATACTTGTTTACGATGGGCTCCATATCGGACATTTCCTTAATATGCTTCTGCCAAACCACTTGGTCACTAATAACCTCCGGATCAGAAACCCGCAGGGATAGTTCATCGTATTTTGCCTGTATAAAGTCTAATTTATCATACATATATACTCCAATTCCTAAATCTATCTGATTTTAATTTTTAATTAAATTTTTTAAACGAATCCGGCACGTGCCTTTTCAGCCAAAGGCTGAAATTCTGGCACGCCACTCCAAAGGTATAATAGCCACTCACTGGTGGTTATTATACCATAAATTTGGTGTTTCAACAAATTATTTTTCAAGGTTCCGGATATTTTTCACGCCAAAAAAGAAGCAGTGTTCTGCTTCTTTAAAGTTTCTTGTATTCAATTGCCTATTCCATATGGAATTTTTTCTTGAATTTCTCGACTCTACCGCCGCGATTGATAAATTTCTGCTGTCCTGTAAAGAACGGATGACAACTAGAACAAACTTCTAATCTGATTTCTTCTTTTGTTGACTTTGTCACAAAAGTGTTTCCACATGCACAGGTGACTGTACATTCTTTATACTCTGGGTGAATTCCTTCTTTCATCTTTCTTTCCTCCTTGCTTGTATAATTTGCTCCTGCAAATTAGCTGAACAATAGCTGTATACTATCATAGTTTCAACCGTTAATCAAGTACTTTTTTACACTTGACCACTCTGTCTAAACCTGCCAAATCTTTTATCAGTTCAATATCACTGTAGTGCCCTTCTTTTCCAAGCAATTCAGCCACATCTTCTCCCTGATCATATCCAATTTCCAAGTAAAGCGTGCCCTTCTTTTTTAAAAATTTCCCTCCATTTTCTGCAATTTTTCTATAAAAATCCAACCCATCTTCGCCTCCGTCCAAAGCCAATAAGGGTTCATGTTCCTTTACTTCTCTCTGCAAAATGGGAATATGCCTGGTGGGTATGTATGGTGGATTTGAAACAATTACATCAAACTTCTGCCCAAAGTGTCCCGTTTTCAGCTGGCTGAACATATCGCTCTGTAAAAATTTCATGGAATTTTGTACTCTGTTTTTCATGGCATTTTGTTTTGCCACTTCTAAAGCTTTATCGCTGACATCTACGGCCAACACGCTGATATCAGGAACTACCTTGGCCAGACTGATTCCAATAGCGCCGCTCCCACAGCCTAAATCCAAAATTTTCTTTTTCTTTTTCATGGTTTTACCCGTTCGCTCATCTTTGATATCCAAAATGATTTTTTCCACCAAAGTTTCTGTGTCCTGTCTGGGTATGAGCACATTTTCATCTACTTTAAATGTAAGCCCCATAAATTCCTGTGTTCCAATAATGTATTGAGTGGGAACACCCGAACTTCTCTGCTCTATTAATTTGAAAAATTCCTGGCAACTTTTCTCGTCAAGGGTGGTGGGCTTTTTCAAAAACAGCTGCGTCTTGTCCAGTGAAAACAAATGACAGAACAGCAGTTCCGCATCTATTTTAGGATCTAAACAATGACTGTCCGCCAATATTCTCTCGCTCATCTGCAGCAATTCTTTAATTACCAAACTCAACTTAACAACCTCCTTCTACAATCAGCTTTTCTTCTCTGTATGGTTTTCCTTCCTGATCGCAGTCGCCTTCGTAAGGTTCCGTTTCCTTTGGTACCATGACTGCTTTCATAGCTGCAATGGCTACTTCCAACTGTTTTTCATCAGGTTTTCTAGTGGTTAATTTTTGAAGTGCCAATCCGGGCAAACTGACGATTTTTACGAATGCTGAATCACTTCGTCCCGCCCATCTTAGCAATTCATAGGAAAGGCCTGCAATAACAGGGATTAACAACAATCTGGATAAAATCCTCCACACCAAATTTGGCCAACCTAATAGGGAAAACAGCAACAAACTGATGACCATAACAAACATCAAAAAACTGGTGCCACATCTGGGATGCAAGGTTTCAAAGGTTTGGCAATTTTCCGGCGTAAGAGGCAAATTGTTTTCAAAGCAGTGAATGCACTCGTGCTCTGCTCCATGAAACTGAAAAACCGTCTGGATATCCTTCATCTTAGAAATCAACCAAATATATAAAACAAACAAAGCAATCCGGAAAACGCCTTCAATAAGGTTCAGCGCTACCTCATTGGCCACAAATGCGGTAAAGAAATGCACCGCCGCCGTGGGCAAAATGATAAAAATACCCACCGTAAACAAAAGCGCCAACACCACAGAAGCATAGAGCATTACGTTTAATGCCCCCTTTTCTCCAAACTTTTTCTCTAGCCAAATGGTCATTTTATCTTTTTCGTACTCTTCCCCACCATCGCAGTTTTCCAATACTTCCGCAGAATAAAGTAAGGTGCGGGTACCCACCACTAGGGCGTCTACAAACATAAGTACACCACGTATAATGGGCAATTTATGAAATTTCCCCGATTCCTTTAACAGCTCTGTTTTAATATGCATTCCACCATCCGGTTTTCTGATGACCACGGCTGTCCGATGCTCGCCCTTCATCATGATTCCTTCTAAAACGGCTTGACCACCTACTTTGGTGGGTTTTGCATTCTTCATAAATATTTTATCTAAATCCATTTTACTCCTTAATCCCCCTCTATTTTCCCTCAAACACTTTTTTAATAACTTCCACAAAATCCTCATTGGTCTTGGTATGTGCCAAATGATCGATAATGGTTTCCGTCACCTCTTGGGTGCTGGCATTGCTCATGGCTCTTCTCATGGCCCAAATGGCTTCTACCTCGCCTTTTGTCATAAGCAAATCTTCTTTTCTTGTACCCGATTTGTTCAGATTTATAGCTGGGAAAATACGTTTTTCAGATAGTTTCCTATCCAAATGGAGTTCCATGTTTCCGGTTCCTTTAAATTCTTCAAAGATCACATCGTCCATACGACTGCCCGTTTCAACCAAAGCGGTGGCTAAAATGGTAATGCTTCCCCCCTCTTCCATTTTCCGTGCGGCACCAAAGAATTTTTTAGGTTTGTGCAGTGCGCTAGGGTCTAACCCACCGGAAAGGGTTCTTCCCGACGATGGTACCACCAAATTGTAAGCTCTGGCCAATCGTGTAATGCTGTCTAGCAAGATGACCACATCTTTTCCGTGCTCAACCAGCCTTTGTGCCCTGGCCAATACCATTTCCGCTACCTTAATATGATTTTGGGGCAATTCATCAAAAGTAGAATAGATCACTTCCCCTTTAATCGAACGCTGCATATCTGTCACTTCTTCCGGTCTTTCATCTACAAGAAGCATAATCATTTCCATTTCAGGATACAGGGTTTCAATGCTGTTGGCTACTTTCTTTAAAAGAATCGTTTTTCCCGCTTTTGGCGGTGCGACGATGAGTCCTCTCTGCCCCCTACCGATAGGCGCAATCAAATCGATCAACCGCATGGATAATTCTGAGGGTTTGTGCTCCAAAGAAATTCTTTGATACGGGAAAATAGGCGTCAAATCTTCAAAATCAGGCCTCTTAATAGCGACACCCGGTTCGTCCCCATTGACGGTT
>JAVVUJ010000008.1:0-31195 GCA_036653195.1 Anaerovorax sp.
CCTTCATATAATACCAGATGCTGATCTTTAAACCGGACATCATACTCATAGATTGTGCTAAAATTGAAAAACCACCAAAAGAAATAATAAAAGCACACCCTGCACTTTTAAAAAGCAAAGACATGTTTTCAATTTGTGACATGGCATTACAACCCACGGTCATTTCAAATATGCCCTTCAAAAATGCGGAATTTATAGGGGAATTTACAAATAGGCAGCCCTTTGCTGTAAAAATAAAATCGGTAATCATGGTAAAAAGCACAATATAGCCGCAGATAATGCCCAAGGCTTTTAATGAAGAGACGATAGAATCTGTAAATAGTTCCAGAATATTTTGATGATGAAGGGACAGACCATCCGGCACCTGCACAGCAGGCTTCCCCTTTCCCTGAAAGGTATATCCCAGGGTTTCAGGTGTATTTGAAGAAATACATCTATATAAAATCCCGTTTAAAATGGCACCTGCATAATGGGCACAGGCAATCACCGAACCTGCTGCCGCAGAATTTAGCAAGCTGACACCCACAGTACCTAATATAAACAAGGGGCCTGAGGTTGAACAAAAAGTCAACATGCGTTTTGCTTCGTTTTCAGTAATTTGACCACTCCTGCCTAAATCTCCGATCAACTTTGCACCCATGGGATATCCTGAAGTTATGCTAATTAAGAATACAAAAGCCGATTCTCCCGGTGCCCCAAAGAGTTTTTGGAAGGATTTTTCAAAAATTTTTCCTATCATTCTAGGCACGCCTATTTTGCTCATAAAATTGGCGCAAATAAAAAAGGGCAACAAAGCAGGCAAAACTGAATTTGCCCAGAGAGAAACCCCTTTTTCAGCCGACTGTAAAGAAACGGCGGGAAATGCAACCATAATCATACAGCTACAACCTGCCACCAATCCGGCTATCACATATAAATTGTTTTTTTTCTTTAATGTTTTCATGGTGAATCATATGAGCGTTTCATATAAACTATTCATCATTTATTTTTTACTCTGACTCTAACTGTGCTTTATAGACCATCTCCTTGATTTCATTTCTGTTTTCGGCAACGGTTGTATTGATCTGATCAAAAGTAGATTGTAAGTTGTTAAACATATCATGAAAATAAACCGCATTTAATTGATCCATTTTATCTTGAAAATTAAATAAAATGCTATCTATGTAATCAAAAGTACCCATCTTTAAAGATTTTACATTGGCTTCTGCAACTTTCAGGATTTCATCTGCCCGCATCTTTGCTTTTACGGTAATATCATCATTTTCAATGAGGGATTCCGCCTGTGCTTTTGCATCTTTTAATACGGATTCATATTCTTTTTTCGCTTCGTCTAAGATTCGCTGTCTTTCATCTTTAATCCACTGTGCTTGTTGAATCTCATCAGGCAATTCCACTCGTATTTCTTTGACAATTTCAAGAATTTCTTCTGCATCCACCAATATTTTTCCTGTCAGTGGAAAACCTGAACTAGTGTCGACAATTTCTTCGATTTCGTCTAATAATTCGAGAACTTTCATGATTCTTTTCCTCCGTTGCTAAGATTGTTTTTTAATTTTTTTTTCATGTATTCTAAAACTTCATCGGGAACCAAACCGGTGATATCCCCGTTTAAGGTGAATACTTCTTTGACCATGCTTGAACTGACAAAAGAATAATCAGGTGAGGTCATCAAAAATATGGTCTCCACGTCCTTGTTGTACAACCGTGCATTCATCTGTGCCATTTGAATCTCATATTCAAAATCCATAGTCGCTCGCAGACCTCTGACAACCACACTGATCTCGTTCTTTTTAACATAATCTGCTAACAGTCCGCAGAAACTATCTATTTCTATATTCTTCAATTCCTTCGTGGCATGCGCCAACATTTCCATTCTTTCTTCGATTGTAAACAATCCTGTTTTTGATGGATTTTCAATGACGCCCACTACTAATTTATCATAAAGTTTTGATGCTCTTACGATTAAGTCTAAGTGACCTTTCGTAACAGGATCAAAAGAACCGGCATAAAGCGCTTTTTTCATACAAATGTCCTCCATTTTACTATTGGAAAATTGAAATCATAATTGACCCATATCGTTTTTCTTTTTGTTTTATAAAACCAAAGACTTCATCGGGAAGAATTTCTCTTTTTCCATGTTCGGCCAAGATAATTCCACCTTGCGCAAGTATTTTTTTCTCGGAAATAGCCTGAAAGGCTTTCATCATAAATGCCCCCTCATAAGGCGGATCTAAAAAAAATATATCCACTTTGTCTTCAATTTTTTCTAAAACTTTTATAAAATCACCCTGAATAAACGCAGATTGATCTAAAACCTTGCAATGATCTGCATTGGTTTTTGCAAGTGCAAGACTCAGTCTGGATTTGTCGGCAAAGTAACAAAATTTTGCACCTCTGCTAATGGCTTCAAGACCTAAGTTTCCGGTACCGCAAAATAAATCTACAATCACCGCATCTTCTATATACTGTGCGATGGTGTTAAATATCCCCTCTTTTACTTTGTCTGTAGTCGGTCTTACTTGGCTGCTGTCTTTCGGGGTTTGTAACTTTCGACCTTTTAAATCTCCTGCTATAATACGCAAATTTCCCCATCCTCCCTTTTCTAAACTATTCTACCATACAGAAAATAAATAGTAAATATAAATCACGGAAAGTTGCAAAGTTACATAAAAAGAAGACCGCCTTTAATCGGTCATCGTTTTATACCAATCAAATTGCGGTCTTCTTTTTTTTGTTTACGTTTTAACTAGTTCTTTCCTGTCAACTGCTGTTCTGCCATTTCAACTAACTTCTTTGTCATATAACCACCTACATAGCCATTCTGTCTAGCGGTCAAATTTCCCTTATCCATTGTCTGATAATTGGCAAGTCCAAGTTCATTTGCAATTTCTGTTTTTAAGCTGTTCAATGCAGGTTTTGCATCTACGCTCATTTTCTTTTGTAATGTCATTTTGTATCACCTCCTGTACGATATTAATTTAACCCGGAGGTGATATTCTATTCTATGTAATAATTTCATAAGTTGGTTAGTTTTGGGTTAAAAAAAGTGTCAACTTTATCTTTAATTTGTTTGTTATTTTCCTTTTTTAAAAATGGGTCTTCCAGAAGAATTAAATCCACTTCCATTCGTGCAGCTTGTAAAATATCAATATGTTTTGCCAGATCTGCCAGTTTCAGCTCCGGTAATCCATGTTGTCTTGTTCCGAAAAATTCGCCGGGACCTCTCAGCTGTAAATCCTTTTCGGCAATGGTAAACCCATCATTTGTCTGTACCATGGTTTTATTTCGTTCTTTGGCAATGGGAGAAGTTTCGTCGGAAATCAGAATACAATAAGATTGTGCCTTTCCTCGACCCACTCTTCCTCTCAACTGATGCAATTGCGCCAATCCAAATCTTTCGGCATTTTCAATGACCATGATGGTGGCATTGGGCACGTTGATGCCCACTTCAATTACCACTGTAGAAACCAACAAGTCTATTTTACCCAAATAAAATGCTTTCATAATTTCATCTTTTTCAGACGGCTTCATGGCACCATGCAACAATTTTACGGTGAAATGGGGAAATTTTTCTTGTAGCTCTTCTTGAAGGCTTGTAGCGGAACGGACATCCAACCCTTCTGAATCCTCAATTAACGGGGCTACAATGTAGGCTTGACCTCCTTTTCTAAGCTCCTTTTCTAAAAAAGCATAGACGGAGTCTCTTTCTTTTATGTGCGCGCTTTTGGTGATGATGGTCTGCCTGCCCGGCGGCATTTCATCAATAATGGAAATATCCAGATCGCCATATAGCACCACCGCTAAAGTGCGAGGGATGGGCGTAGCCGTCATCACTAAAATGTGGGGATTTTCTCCCTTTTGACGCAAGGCTGCTCTTTGGTTCACACCAAACCGATGCTGTTCATCTGTAACCACCAGACCCAGTTTAAAGAAATTGACAGTGGGCTGTATAATGGCGTGGGTACCGATGACCAAATCCAAGGTGCCGGTTTCTATCTCCATGAGCACTTTTTGTTTTTCTTTTGCCTTAAGACTTCCCCCTAAGAATCCTACGCTAATGCCCAAGGGTTTAAATTGCGCTAGAAAGCCTTCATAATGTTGTCTTGCCAGTATTTCTGTAGGCGCCATCAGAACCGCCTGATAACCGTTCTTAATGGCTTTATAGATGGCTGTAGCTGCCACGGCAGTCTTACCGGATCCCACATCTCCCTGCACCAACCGGTGCATCACCTTTTTTGATTCCATGTCTCTGTTGATTTCCGCAACAACACGCTGCTGTGCTTTGGTAAAAGCATAGGGAAAGGTTTTAAAAAATTCACGAAAATCCACGTGTTTTGAAAATTCGATTCCACAAAGTTGTGCTTCATTTCGGGCTCTTAAGGATAACAACCCCAGTTGTAATAAAAAAAGTTCATCAAAGATCAACCGATATTTGGCTTCTTTTAATTTTCTTCCATTTTCAGGAAAATGGATCTGATGTAAAGCATAAGATAGACTGCAAAGATTCTTTCTTTTTATCGTCTCTTGGGGTAAATAGTCAATACAATGGGTTATGTATGGTTTCGCCCCTTCTTGCCACTTTCTCATTTCTCTTTGCCATAGGCCTTTTGTTAAAGGATAAATAGGTAAAATGCCATTCTTCTTATTTTCCGTGGCCTTGTTAAAGGCAGGTTGTATCATCTGTATTTTGCCAAATTTTATGGTTACCATACCATAAAATTCATATTTTACATTTTGGGATAAAGTTTTATCTAAATAAGGCGCATTAAAAAAGACCAATTCCATGGTGCCCGTAGGGTCTTTTATAAACAAAGTCAAAGTCTGCTTTTTTTTCACAGGTGATTTGCTCTTCACCATACGCTGTATTTCTCCTTGAACGACCGCTTTTTCCCCATGACAAAGCTGATGAATGGTCTTTACATTCCTTCTGTCTTCGTATTCTCGTGGATAAAAACGCAAGAGATCTTCTATGGTTTCAATACCCAAGTGGCGTAAAGCGTGGGATTTTTTTGGCCCCACACCTTTTAACGTTGTAATTTGATCCTTTATCTGAAAGGTTTCCATCTTTTATGCTATCCTTTGACCTCAATATTTCTCTTTGCCGTATTCCTTGAAACCATGCCGGTCACCGTAATGGCCACGCTGTTTACGTGTAGATCCATCATGGTTTCCACCGTTTCTTTGATGTCTGCAATTAACTTTTGTGTCGTTTTTCCGATACTGGTTCCAAAGCGAATTGTAACATAAACTTTGATGTCCACGCCGGCATCAGACATAGAGATTTCCATGGTGTTGGTATCATCCATGCCACCGATTTTGGAGACAATACCGGGTACTTTGCCACTTTTATTGGTTATTAAAACTTTTCCATGAAACTTTTCTACAATTTTTGCGATAATTTTTCCCATGACGTTTCTCCCCATGGAGATACTGCCGTTATTTCCTTCAATTTTACAAAACAACTTTTTCGCCTCCTTTCGTATCTTTAGAGTTTAACACACTTTGTACAAATTTAAAATTTATTTTTGCACAAAACAATAGGCAAGTTCATAGGATAAGAGAGGTGATAATATTGAGAAGAAAAAACCCATGGACGAAACCTATTGGTATTATAATTTCAATAGCCGGTGGAATTTTGATCATACAAACCATTCCTTTATTTATATGGTATACAATTTTAGGGATTTTAATCCTATGTCTATTGGTAAGGAGTATTTATGAGATGTAATATGAAATGCAAGAAAAAAGGTTGCTATAAGCCGGGAGAAGCAGAATTGTTCGGTTTGATTTTGTTGATCATCGGTATTGTTACAATTTGTGCCTTCTTTTTGCCTTCCCGTATTTGGTTGGTCATCTTAGGTGGACTTATGATTTTTTGTGGTTACAAATTGTTCGTCTGTTAATTTTTTTGTATGATTGGGCAGGGTATTACACGACGCCGGTACGATTTAAAATGAAAAAAACTCCCCTAGTACACTAAAGGAGTCTGTTTTACTGAATATTCAATTAAATAGCGCGGTTCACTTTATTTGTTCTTATGCATCTGGTACACAATTTCTTTTTAGAAACTGTCCCGTTCTCTTCAACTCTTACCGTTTGAATGTTTACATTCCATTTTCTTCTGGTGTGTCTGTTTGAGTGAGAAACGTTATTTCCCGAAACCTGACTTTTACCACAAATTTCACATTTTTTTGACATCTGCCGCACCTCCTTTATTATCAACATGCTATCGCAATTTTTTCTTTAATAAATAATGATCTTGTCTACACTACGGGCTCAACCTCCGTGGAAACTCGAACAATAGCCATTATACCACAGCTATTTACCTTTGTACAATACTTTTTTTAAGGAAGTTTGAATTTCTTCTTTTTTTACGTATCTTTGGTTCTTACTGCCTCGGAATTGAAGGGTTAAATCCTTTTCTTCCGCAATAAACGGACCGTCAATTAAGGTATCAATGCAGCCTAAAAGTTTTGCAATCCATGGATTGCAAGAAGACATCTCTAGGAGTTCATCCAAAGTATATCCTGAAAATGCAAGCAAGTGCAACTTTCTTTCCTTCACTTTTAAAGCCAATTCATAAAAGGCTTCACTTTGACAAAAAGGCTCACCACCGCTGAAGGTTACGCCGGCAAGAAGTGGGTTCTTGTCCATTTCTTTTAAAACGTTCTCCGCAGAACAGTCAAATCCTCCTTGAAAATCGTGGGTTCCTTGATTATGACAATCCTGACAATGATGGGGGCATCCTTGGGCAAACACCACAAATCTGAGCCCCGGTCCATCAACGATAGACTCTCTTACAATTCCGGCTAAACGCAAGGCATTCTTTGGGGATTCCATTTTAAATCACTTCCATCTTTGAACGTACATCATGTTTGACACGATCATGCTCTTCTGCACGTTTCGCATTGTTAAAGCGATCTACAGTGCCCACCAAATAACCTGTAATTCTTCTGATTCTCTCAAAATCCGGTTGCCCTTCTTCCTCTTGTCTGCCACACTTTGGGCAGTTGTTATCGATAATACCCGTATATCCACAAACCGGATCTCTGTCTACAGGATGATTGATGGAGCCATAACCGATGCCGCTTTCCTTCATGCAACGAACGATACTTTCAAAGGCTTCTAGGTTTTTACAAGGATCTCCGTCTAATTCTACATAGGTAATATGTCCGGCATTGGTCAAACTGTGATAAGGGGCTTCGATTTGAATCTTATCAAAAGCAGAAATTTCATAATAAACGGGAATATGGAAGGAATTTGTGTAGTACTCTCTGTCTGTGACCCCTTCAATAATGCCATATTTCTCTTGATCAATCCTTACAAATCGTCCGGACAAACCTTCTGCCGGCGTTGCAAGCAACGTATAGTTTAAACCGGTTTTTACCGTTTCTTCATCCATTCGCTTTCTCATAAATCCTATAATATTCAATCCTAAATTTCTGGCTTCTTGGCTTTCTCCGTGATGGCTGCCAAGCAAAGCTTTTAAACATTCGGCAAGACCGATGAAGCCCATGGATAAGGTTCCGTGTTTTAGGATTTCACCGATTTCATCTTCCGCCCCTAATTTTTCAGAATCCATCCAAATCCCCTGCCCCATGAGAAACGGAAAGTTTTTCACTTTCTTTGCGGCCTGTATTTTATATCGAGCCATCAGTTGTTCACAAATCAAGTGAATATTTCGATCCAAATCATCGAAAAAATTATCAATATTTCCATTTGCCTTTAGAGCAAGTCTTGGTAAATTAACAGAGGTGAAACTTAAATTTCCTCTTCCACCCACCGTCTGCCTGCTGGGATCGTGGTGATTGCCGATGACCCTGGTTCGGCAACCCATATAGGCTGTTTCTGTATCCGGGTTATTGACATCGTAGTATTTTAAATTAAAGGGTGCATCCAAAAAGCTAAAGTTTGGAAACAGCCTTTTTGCGGAAACGCGACAAGCCAACTGAAACAGGTCGTAATTTGGATCTTCCGGATTGTAGTTGATGCCTTCTTTTACCTTAAATATATGGATTGGAAAAATGGCGGTTTCTCCGTTCCCCAATCCGGCTTCTGTGGCCAGCAATACGCTCTCTGTGATCAATCTGCCTTCAGGGCTGGTATCTGTCCCATAGTTAATCGAACTAAAAGGAATTTGTGCCCCTGCTCTGGAATGCATGGTATTCAAATTATGTACAAATGCTTCCATGGCTTGGTAAGTGGCTCTTCGAATTTCTTTATCTGCGTATTTTTTACCGATTTTTTGTGCTTTTCCAATGATTTCTTCGGGAACAAGCGCCTTTAACCGAAGGGCCTCTTCTTCTCTGTAGGAAGAATCCTCTCCGATTTTGGGCAACAAGTTTAACTCTCTTTCCATTTCTTTTCCAAGTTCCTTTGTTTTTTCTTCACCGTCTTCCAGGTCACAAAGAATGGTAAGGGTCTTTCCCAAGTTGCTCCAATATAATTTTTTATAAGTTTTCTCAACACCAAGAGCCATACCATAATCAAAATTGGGGATACTTTGTCCACCATGTTGATCATTTTGGTTAGACTGTATGGCAATGCAAGCCAATGCTGCGTAGCTCTGTATGTCATTGGGTTCTCTGAGAAATCCGTGCCCTGTAGAAAAACCTCTTTTAAACATTTTTTGAATATCAATTTGGCAGCAGGTAGTGGTTAACGTGAGAAAATCCAAATCGTGAATATGAATATCTCCACTACTATGTGCTTTGGAATGCTTTGGATCCAAAACATACATTTCATAGAATTGTTTGGCACCCTCTGAACCGTATTTCAACATGGTCCCCATTGCCGTATCACCGTCAATGTTTGCATTTTCCCGTTTGATGTCATTGTCTTGAGCGTCTTTAAAAGTCAAATCTTCATAGACTTTCATCAACCTTGTGTTCATATCTCGAACTCGTGTTCTCTCCGCTCTGTATAAAATAAATTCTTTTGCAGTTCGCGCATGACCATTTTCAATTAAAATCTTTTCTACCCCATCCTGAATTTGCTCTACAGTGGGAGAATCTGTATGAACGGTATCTAAAAGATAGACTTCTACTTGATTGGCCAATTGTGAAGCCATCTTCTCGTCTTTACCACCTAAAACTTCTGCAGCTTTGTAAATCGCCGTAGCAATTTTTTCCACGTCATAAGGCGCCGTTCTTCCATCTCTTTTCACAATTTTTTTAATTTTATCCATTTTATCCCCTTTGCTCTTTATTCTAAAAACAACCACATTTATTGTTTTATAATTTTGCATTACACCACATATGGTGCGAGACGCTTTATAAGCATAAAACTTATGATTGTGAATGTCAATAGAAAAAAAGAGCAAATTAAAAAATAAATTATCCTTCAAGATATAAAACAAGACCGGATTCTTTGTTTATGGTAAATTCACCTATTCCGTCAAAGGCAACAGTTCCACAGGAAAAAAAATCACATAGTTTTTTACAATGAAAAGATTCAATTTGTACAGAAACTGGTTTTTCCCCCATATTTGTCAAGATAATGACCCTGTTTTTCTCCCCGTTTCTTGAAAATCCATAGGATTTTTTTTCGGCAAATTCAGGACTAAAATAAAGGTGATCCATGGGACCTATTGATTTTCTAAAGGATAAAAGTCGTTTATAGAAATTGAAAATCGTGGGATTTTTTTGAGAAAAATCAAAACAACCTCTGTTAAAAGGATCTCCTTTTCCCGTCATCCCAATCTCATCTCCATAGTAAATACAAGGAATTCCAGGCATAAAAGCCCAAAGCAACAGAACCAAAAACAGTCGTTGATAGGTTTTTTCGTCAGGTTCTTCATCTTCTGAAAGAACCGTTAAGATTCGGTAGGTATCGTGTGTGCCCAAGATGTTCATATTGGCATAAAAATTTCTTTCCGGATAATTTTCCCATAGTGATAAAATCGTATGATCCATTGTCAGTCCATCTTCATTTCCTAAAACATAGGGAATGATGGCTTCCTTCAAAGGATAGTTCATCACACTGTCTAATTGTTTTCCCTGGAAATACCGTCTGCGTTTCCCATAGGCTATTTTATTTGAAGCATCTTCCCATACTTCGCCTATAATCACGCCATCCGGTTTTGTGGATTTTACCGCAATGCGCAGTTCGTCTAAGAATTCATCTGTCAATTCATCTGCCACATCCAGGCGAAATCCGGAAGCACCGCATTTTAGCCAATGCTTTACCACAGAATCTTCATCACGAAGCATATAGTCCAAATAGGATGGCGTCGTCTCATTGACAGCCGGCAGCGTATCAACGCCCCACCATGCGTCATATTGATTGGGAAAATGGGTAAAAGAATACCAGTCCGCATAGGGGGATTCCTTACTTTGATAAGCACCTACCGTATCGTATCTGCCATTTTTATTAAAGTATAGGCTGTCACTCCCCGTGTGATTAAATACACCGTCCAAAATAATCCTGATTCCTCTGTCCAAGGCCTCTTGGCAAAGTAAAGTAAAGGTTTTTTCATCTCCCAGCATAGGATCTATTTTTTTATAATTTCCCGTATCATATCGATGATTTGAAAAAGCTTCAAATATAGGATTCAGATAGAGTACTGTAATTCCAAGATCCTGTAAATAGGGCAGGTTGTCAATAATACCCTGAAGGTTCCCTCCAAAAAAATCATTGTTCCATACCCCGCCCTCTTCATCAGGTCCCCTCATGGGCGAAGCACCCCAAGTTTCTCTCCATCGATATCTTTTATTTTGCTTTGGAAGGGGCACGTCTTTGTTTCGTGCAAATCGATCGGGAAAAATTTGATACATGACACCGTTTTTAAACCAAGAAGGAATTTCAAAGGCATCCTCTTCATAGACAGTCAGTTGATGGGTAGCGGACAGTTCTTCCGTGCCATCTTCATAAATCACGTGAAAGTTATAGAAATATAAGCCCGTATTTTCGCTGAACCAATGGAAGTGAATTTCCCCCTGAAAACAAGTACCTGCAATCTGCATCGTGGATCCTTCGTCTTGACACACGACAAAATAAGCCTCTTTGACAGGCTTATCTTTTTCCACTTCAATTTTCAGAAAGAGAGGTTTGTGTTTTTTTATGGCACCAAAGGGCTGCTTATACTGCAACCCTTTGCTATAAAATTTAATCATGAATCGGTTTAATCCCCCAAATTCTATTGGCATATTCCTTTACGGCTCTGTCTGCTGAAAAAATGCCGGCTTTTCCAATATTGATTAGGGACATGGTTCCCCATCTAACCGGATCGCCATAGGCACATTCAACGGCTTTCTGTGCATTTTTATAAGAATCAAAATCGGCCAAAACAAAATAAGTGTCTGCATTTCCATTAATGCCCGTGGTTACAGAATTCATGATTTCTCCAAATTGCACACCATCAATACCTTCAGACAACAACCTGATAATGGCAGCAAGATTGGGATCACTTTGACTGTAACGCCAAGGTCTATAATCACCGCTTCTGACCAATCTTTCCACTTCTTCAACACTCATGCCAAAGAGGAACATATTTTCATCTCCCACAGCCTGATGAATTTCTACATTGGCACCGTCCATGGTACCGATGGTCACGGCACCGTTAATCATTAATTTCATATTTCCCGTTCCGGAGGCTTCTTTTCCGGCCAGAGAAATTTGCTCCGAAACATCCGATGCGGGCATAATCAGCTCTGAAAGAGATACGGAATAATTTTCAAGGAACACCACTTTCAAGCGACCCTTCACCACAGGATCTTTTTCCAATTGAACGGATAAATGACAGGCCAATCGAATGATTTCTTTGGCCATGTGATATCCTGCGGAAGCTTTTGCACCAAAGATAAAGGTTCGGGGTTCCATGTCCATATTGGGATTTTCCCGCAATTGATTGTACAAGTACATAATATGGAAAAGGTTTAACAACTGTCTTTTATACTCGTGAAGCCTCTTCACCTGTACATCAAAAATAGAATCCGGATTTACGATGATTCCATTGTGTTCTTTAATATAACTTGCCAAATTGATTTTATTTTCTCTCTTAATGAGGGCCAATCGTTCCAGTACAGAGCGGTCATCTTTATACTTTAACAGATTCTCAAGTTGGCTGGCGTCCTGTCTGTAATTGGATCCAATGACTTCATCCAACAAGCAGGATAATTTAGGATTTGCCTGGCACAGCCATCTTCTATAAGCAATACCATTGGTTACATTGGTAAATTTGTCTGGTGTCACCGTGGCAAAACCCTGAAATAGCTTTTCTTTTATAATGCTGCTGTGAAGAGCGGACACACCATTGACGGTATGCGCTGCCGCTACACAAAGATTGGCCATCCTCAAACTGCCATTGTAAATAATGGCCATCTCATTTCTTTTTTGCTCATCGTGTGGAAATTCTTTTACAAGGGTAGCCTGCAATCTCCTGTTGATTTCTATGATGATGGAATGAAGTCTGGGCAATAATTTTGCAAACAATGGTTCCGGCCATTTTTCCAACGCCTCCGGCATAACCGTATGATTTGTATAAGTGACCGTTTTGCTCACAATGTCCCATGCTTGATCCCATTCATAACCATGCTCATCCATAAAAATTCGCATTAACTCCGGAATGGCCATGGTGGGGTGTGTATCGTTAATATGCACCGCTACTTTTTCATAGAAGTGATCCAAGGTGCCAAACCGAATCAAGTGTCTTTTAACCAAAGCTTGCATGGATGCAGAAATAAAGAAGTATTGCTGGGACATACGCAGTATTTTTCCCTCTTCATGGGCATCTTCCGGATATAAAATTTTAGAAATCACCTCTGCTTGATGTTTTCTGAACATAGATTCTTGATATTTACCTTGGGCAAATAATTCCATGTCGATACTGATGGGTGAACTGGACTCCCATAATCTTAGGGTATTGACCACATTGCTTCTGTATCCTGAAATCAACATATCACAAGGTGTGCCGATGACCGTAATGTAATCACTGTGAACGACTTTCATCTTTCCATGGTCATCCCAAACTTCCCTTAAATTTCCACCAAATCTGACTTCTTCTGTCTCCTCTTCCTTTCTGATGAGCCACACATCCCCTAAGGTAAGCCAATCATCAGCTTCTTCTTTTTGACAGCAATCTTTTATTTTTTGTTTGAAAATACCATATTCGTAACAGATAGAGAGGCCATGGCCGGCCATACGGTTGCTTGCAATGGCATCTAAGTAGCAAGAAGCCAATCTGCCTAATCCGCCGTTTCCCAATCCGGCATCCGGTTCCATTTCACATAGTTCGTCAAGTTGACCGTCAATGCTGGCTACAGCTTTGCTAACAATGTCTTCAATTCCTAAATTAAACAAATTGTTTTTTAAGGAGGGTCCGGGCAAATATTCCATAGACAAATAATAGACTTGTTTTTGCATATGTGAATCTAAAAGATCATGGTCTTCCAGCCATAACTCAGACATGATATCTCTGACTACCAAGCAAACAGCCTTATAAAGCTGTACTTTTGTGGCCGTGTCCGACTCCCTTCCAAAGTTCCTAAGAAGTTTTCCATCTATTAATTTAACAATTTCCTCCGGGGTATAGCTTTGTGGTTCTCTCATTTTCCCTCCTGTAACAGTTCTTCGTAAATGCGTATGTATTCCAAGGAAGATTTTTTCCAAGAAAAGTCTGTTTTAAATGCATTTTGCATCAATATCTTCCAATTTGGTTTATCCCAATAAAGGGCAATGGCTCTTTTGATTGCACCCAACATATCGTGTGCGTTGACAGAAATAAAAGTAATTCCATTTCCTTCTTTTGTAATAGGATTGTAGGGCAAGATGCTATCCTGTAAGCCTCCTGTTTGCCTGACAATGGAAATGGTTCCATATCTGGCTGAAATCATCTGTGCCAGTCCACAGGGCTCACTGAGAGAAGGCATAAGAAACAAATCGGCACCTGCATAAATTTCATTTGCAAGTCCACCTGAAAACCCTTTGATCATGGCCATTTTTCCACTGTATTCCATTGCCTTTCCATCAAAGAAATTTTCGTACTTTGGTTCTCCACTTCCCAAGACGACCAATTGTACCTTCTCTGCCATGATTTCATCAAAAACATTTTCCACCAAATCAATGCCTTTATGTGCCACCAATCGACCAATCATACCAATCATAGGAATTTTTTCATCTTCTTCAAATCCTAATTTCCTCTGTAATGCCAGCTTGTTCAAGACCTTTTTTTCAGGTGAACTCTTGGAATATTTTGATGCAATGGTCTTGTCTCTGGTAGGATTAAACAATTTGGTATCAATTCCATTTAATATACCACACAGTTTGTATTCATTTTCTTTGATAATGCCCTCTAAGCCTCTGCCATAGAATGGATAGGTGATTTCTTCCGCATAACTGGGGCTTACAGTGGTCAATTTATCACAAGTGACCACCGCCCCTTTCATATAATTCACATCACCCTTATAGTCTAAAATACTTCGAAACACTTCAGGGATGCCCAGTACATCCATAAGGATGGCACCGTCAAACCGTCCCTGATACTCAATGTTATGAATTGTGAACACCGTTTTTAAGGTGGCATATCGTTCATCGTGTTTAAATAGAGTTTTTAAATATACGGGTACCAAAGCAGATTCCCAATCGCTGCAATGTAAAATATCCGGTTTGAAATCCATATACGGAAGGCTGTCTAGGACAGCCTTGCTAAAATAAGCAAATCGCTCTCCGTCATCAAAATAACCGTAATAGGCATCTCTGTTAAAATATTGTTCATTGTCTACGAAATAGAAAGTAACGCCTTCATACTCCATTTGAAAAATACCGCAATAAGGGTTTCTCCAAGACAAACTGACCTGGAATTCCCCTAAAAACAGCAATTCATCTTGGTAGCGCTCTTTAATGCTCTTATACAAGGGCAAAATAACGCGCACTTCAATATCTTTGTTGTTTAATGCTTTGGGTAAACTGCCAACTACGTCTCCAAGACCGCCACTTTTCGCAAAAGGGCTGGCCTCTGTGCTCACAAATAATATATTCACCTAAATCTCCTTTATACAATGCTCATCTTTTCAATCACCACCGGATAGGTACCGTGGCCTGAAAGTTGTCGGTTGTCTCTTACGATGACATCTTTATCTAAAATAACGTGATCCAATTTTACATTTTTCATAATTTCCGTATCTTGCATAATGACGGAGTTCTTGATTTCAGATCCCTGACCGATTCTAACACCTCTTGAAATAATGGAATTTTCAACGAGACCTTCAATAATGCAGCCATCCGAAATAATAGAATTTCGCACGTCACAGCCTTTGACATAACGGGACGGAACGCTGTCTTTAATCTTTGTGTAAATCGGTTGTACGAAGGTTTTATCTCTAACCTCTTTATTTAGCAAACTCATGTTGGCGCTCATATAACCTGAAACACTGCTGATTTCAAAGATGTGATTCTTGCATTCATATCCTAAAATATTCAACGTATCCCACAGACGCTGAATAATGTCCTTTTGAAAATCATATCTGCCATAAGACATAGCATCTGCCACCAAAGACTCCAATAAGGATTTTTTCATAACGTAAATGCTCATATCCCATGCAGCATTTTGGCATTTCTTGTCATCCACATTTGTAGTAACGCTACAAATCCTTTCCTTTTCATCAAATTCTAAAAGATTTGTGCCTATAGGAATCAAATTGCAACTGTTTCTTGATCGAGTATAGACTGCGGTAATGTCTGCATTTCTTGCAATATGACTTTCCAAGACCGTTTCAAAATCTAAATTGGTAATCACACTGCTACCTGAAATGATCACATAATCTGCCATGGCTCTTTTAAGGGAGTGCATATTTCGAGACAAAGCCTCTATGGTACCCCGATAAACGCCGGTATCTTCGTTACCCGGTGTAGATAGGGGTGTGAGAACTCTTAATCCACCTCTCTTTCTGGTTAGATCCCATTCTTTGCCGGAACCCAGATGATCCATAAGTGAATGAAAATTATTCCGTGTGATAATCGAAATATCAGAAATCCCCGAATTGACATAATTAGACAAAATAAAGTCAATGATTCTGTATTTCCCGGCAAAAGGTAAGGAAGCTAAGGTTCTCGTAGCGATTAATTCTCTTAAATTTTCTCTGTCTGAATATGAAAAAATAATTCCTAAAACTCTGTTCATGATTACTTTCCTCCTTTTGCAATTACATCTTCTTCTATCATTGCACCGGCAGGAACGATAATGTCCTCGCCAATTTTTAATTCTTGACCAATTACGGTAATTTCACCGTGCTCATTGGCAAGTCTTGGTTTTTTTGTGTATCCTACCTTTGCGTTTTTCATAATCATTACATCTTCGGCAACGATGGCATAATCAACAAAAGAACCTTCTGCCACTACACTTCTTGGCATGATAATGGAATTTGTAACGACGGCATCTTCTCCCACAGATACACCGGGGAAAATAATGCTGTTTTCAATGGTACCATCTATGGTACAACCTTCCGATATAAAAGAATTCTCAATTTTGGCATGATCGCCTATATATTGAGGTGGCAATACATTGTTTCTGGAATAGATTTTCCAAGGCGGATCATTTAATTCCAAGGGTACATTTGGATTTAGAACATCCATATTGGCTTCCCAAAGGGATTCAATGGTTCCTACATCTTTCCAATATCCATTGAATTCATAGGCATACATATCTTCACCCCCATTGAGCATATCGGGGATTACATTTTTCCCAAAATCATTTTCAGACTCTTTGTTATCCTCATCTTTCATTAAATATTCTTTTAATTTTGACCATGTAAAGATGTAAACACCCATAGAAGCAAGATTGCTCTTGGGTTCTGCCGGTTTTTCTTCAAATTCGTAAATTCTGCGGTTTTCATCTGCATTCATAATTCCAAATCGGCTGGCTTCTTCATAAGATACATTCAGTACGGCAATGGTACAGGCTGCGCGTTTTTCTTTATGAAAATCCAACATAAAGTCATAATTCATTTTGTAAATATGATCTCCCGATAAGATTAAAACATATTCAGGGTCATACATATCTATGAAGTGCATATTTTGGAAAATAGCATTGGCAGTACCCTTATACCATTCTCCTGCATTTCCCTTTACATAAGGGGGTAAAATAGACACACCGCCTAAAATACGATCCAAATCCCAAGGTCTGCCGCTACCAATATAAGAGTTCAGCTCTAAGGGTTGATACTGTGTTAAAACACCAATGGTATCAATTCCCGAATTGACACAATTTGATAATGGAAAATCGATGATTCGATACTTGCCTCCAAAAGGCACTGCCGGCTTGGCTACATTGCTCGTAAGAACGCCTAGACGACTACCTTGTCCCCCTGCTAAAAGCATTGCAATCATTTCTTTTTTCTTAGTATTCTTCATACTAATCACCTCCATTGTTACATTTGTAGAATATAGTTGATAAAGGTGGCACTGTAATTTTGATTTGATTGTTGTAGTCCCTAAATTTGATGGGTCTGCTGTTTATTGCCTTCGACCCTCCTCCTGTCCCACCAAATTTTTTGCTGTCAGAATTAAATGCCATTTTATATTTCCCGGGTTTGTCAACACCCAAAATATAATCTATGCGTTTTACAGGAGCAAAATTACAAATGATGATTAAATCATCACCTTTGGCATTGATTCTTCGAAAGGTAATGATATTTCGATCTCTATCATCAGGGTTGATCCATCGAAACCCTTCCCAAGAATGATCCAATTCCCATAAACAGGAATTTTCCAAATAAAATCTGTTTAATTCCCCCACGAATCTCTTCATTTTTTTATGCATGTCAAATTCCAAAATACCCCAATCCAATTGACCTTCAAAATGCCATTCATCAAACTGGGCAAATTCTCCACCCATAAACAAAAGCTTCTTTCCCGGGTGTGCCATCATATAGCCATAATAAGCGCGTAAATTGTGAAATTTTTCATCGTACTCTCCCGGCATTTTATGAATCAGGGATCCTTTCATGTGAACCACTTCATCATGAGACAAAGGAAGAATAAAATTTTCCGAAAAAATGTAGGTCAGTGCAAAGGTAAGATGATGGTGGCTCCCTTTTTTAAAATAAGGATCTGTCTTCATATATTGCAGGGTGTCGTTCATCCAACCCATGTTCCACTTAAAATTGAATCCCAACCCGCCCACATCTACCGGTTTTGTGACAAGAGGCCATGCTGTAGATTCTTCTGCAATCATAAGGATATCCGGAAATTCCCGAAACAGTGCTGTGTTTAAATCTTGAAAAAAGGAAACGGCTTCCAGGTTCTCTCTGCCTCCATGGATATTGGGTCTCCAATTTCCATCCTTTCGATTGTAGTCTAAGTAAAGCATGGATGCCACTGCGTCTACCCGAAACCCATCAATATGGTATTTTTCTAACCAAAAGACGGCATTTGACATTAGGAAACTTCGAACCTCATTTTTACCCCAGTCAAAGATCATCGTCCCCCACTCTTCATGGGCTCTTTTTAACGGATCTTCATATTCATAGCATGAACTTCCGTCAAATTCATAAAGTCCTGCTTGATCTTTGGGGAAATGGCCGGGAACCCAGTCCATAATCACACCTAAATCAGCAACATGACATTGGTCTACAAAATACATAAAGTCTTTTGGTGTGCCATATCTGGAAGTAGGTGCGAAAAAACCCAAAATCTGATAACCCCAAGAGCCATCAAAGGGATGCTCCGCTACAGGCATTAATTCTATATGGGTATAACCCATATTTTTGACATAAGGAATCAACTCCTCTGCTAATTTCTTATAGTCGAAGTAATTGCCATCTTCATATTTTCTCCAAGAACCTAAGTGTACCTCATAAATGTTCATAGGCCCACTATAGGGAGACGTATTTTTTCTTTTTTTCATCCATTTTTGATCTTGCCATTTATAATTTTCCAGATAATAGGTTTTAGATGCTGTAGATGGTCTGGTTTCCATATG
This sequence comes from Anaerovorax sp., assembly GCA_036653195.1. Taxonomy (GTDB): domain Bacteria; phylum Bacillota; class Clostridia; order Peptostreptococcales; family Anaerovoracaceae; genus JAVVUJ01. The sequence continues at coordinate 18,917 of JAVVUJ010000008.1, forward strand.
ATATCCATATGGATCAGCCTTTGTGAATTGATTGCCACGGGTATCTTCAATGACATACTTATATAAGGTGTACTCTTTAATTGCAGGAACAAATAATTCCCAAATACCTTGTTGCGTAATTTTTTCCATGGGAGATTGACAATAATTCCAATTGTTGAAATCCCCACTCAGATATACGTTGTTAGCCTTCGGTGCCCAGACTCTAAACACAAACCCATCTTCTTCCTCTTCTACATGAGGATGTGCTCCTAAAAATTCGTAGGCCCTGACTGATGTTCCCTGATGAAATAAACAGGTAGGTAGTTCCAAGCTTTTCTTCATGATGTGGCCCCCCAGTCATTAAATTTTCTTAATAAGTAATAAAGGTCTTTTTCTATCAAATATAGTATGCTATTATTATATAGTAAACTGAGAAAATAATAAAGTACTAATTGTCAGTAAATACAGAAAGTATACTAAATTCTTAAAATAATGGAGATTTAAAAATGAAAAAAATTTTAGCAGTATTATTTATCATTGTGTGTGGTGTCATTGTCATCCCAATGGCCATCAATTCACCGGAACCCATTCCACCGAAAGTTGTAGAACCGGATAGTGTTGAGGCGCAATATCAACCTATTTTAGAAGCTGTAAAAGGCTCAGACAATCCACAATTGGCACTCAGTAACTATTTAAAAGATTGGGCAAAAGAAAATGATTTTCATGTTGTTCAGGATAAATCAAAAAATGTAATTATTACAAAGGATGCCAAGGAAGGCTATGAAAAAGCACCTTCAACCATCTTGCAAAGCAGTACAAGTCAAGGCATAGCGTCGGCTTTATATGTTTTAAAAACCACATCATACAGTGGAAAACTGAAGGTGATTTTTACGGTAGTGAACGGGGAAACTATGGTGGGTGCTGAAAATTTAGATCCCTCTTACCTAGACTCCGACTACTTGATTAACATTGTCCATGATGAAAAACAATATATTACCAACGGTTCCGCCGAGACTTCCTTGTATTCCGTAGATAAAAATTTAAGTTGGGTTGCCCCTAAAAACACCCTTGCATTTGAAATTGTTGCCCGTGGATTTACCGGTGGAAATGTAGATAGTATCGGGAATGCCAATGCGCTGAACTTTGCAGGAAGGTTCCTTGCAAATGGAAGAAATCAGGGGATGGTTTTAGAACTAGCCAGTTTAAACGGCGGCACTGCAGCTTCCCATATCGCCAATGAGGTGGCCTTTGTGGTGGTTGTCAATGAGTATGATGGTAAAAGAATAGAAAAGCTGTTTAACTCCAGTGTGGAAAAATTCAAGAACAAATATGACACGGAAGGAACTGCCGAGTTTACCTTGACACCTTTGGAAGCTTTGCCCGAAAAAGTGTTATCCAGAACAGATACCAATTCTATCATCAGTTATTTATATGGCATTGTAGATGGCATCTATTCTATGAGCCCCACTTCTGCCGATTTGATAGAAAGTTCGTCAAATATGGGAACTGCAAATACTTTTACCGGTAACTTTACCAGTCACATTATGACCACCAGTTTTTCGGACGGGAGAACCACAGAACTAGACACCGCCCATCATAAACTTTTTTACTTAAGTAGCATGGACAGTAAAATGAAAATTGCCAGTCCTATGTGGATCCAAAAACCGGGAAGCACATTATTGCCCATTCTGACAGACTATTATAATAAGAGCGTTAAGACAGATGAGTTGATTAGCAATGCCCCCATTCATAAAGGGTCTGAATGCGGCTGGCTTTCACAGAAAAATACGGTTACGGACATGGTTTCTATATCTGTAGAGAATCCGGAAAAATATATTTTAAAGTTCTTGGGAAACTAAAGAACACACATAAAAGCCACGGTACAAATTTTTTAAAGAATTTGTACCGTGGCTTTGTTTTTCAGGTCATTTCATTCTTGTGAAAATCTTCTTAAAAGTTTTTCACAAGTACTCTTCTGCACATAACTGGAGATTGCCAATTCTAAAATCAGCTTACAAGCTTCTTCTTCTTTCATGTCCTCTTCCCCTTGACCGCTCCTGTTTTTTGCCAGTTTGTCTGCCATTTTATTAAACTCCTCATGTAAAATATGGCAGTATTGATTATAAAATTCATCTATTTTATGATTTTTCAGCTGCACCTTTAACATAGCATCCGTATCATCCACGGACAAAATCTGTTTAAAAAGACAGATGGCTGTCAAATAAGCAATATGTTCTCGATCATATTTTTTTCCATGGGCTCGAGGCAGCAATCCCCTTTTAATATAATTGTTGACCATGGCACTGGTTAAAGATTCCTTTCCTTCAAGACCAATATGCTGTCTTACCATATATTCCAACACTTGATCCATATAAAGATCAATATCGGGCATTTGATCCCACTGTATGGGTCTCTTTTCCAAAAGGTCTTTCTGAAGATCTCTCACGGCATTGGTGTGATCTTCCTGTTTTTCAACTTCCCTGTTTTCTACAGGACTATTGGATTCCTCCTTATTTTTATGACTCATTTTCTTCCTCCCAGGCAATACTAGTGTACGGGCCTATACATATTTGGTGAAATGGCGTAAATAACAACCTGTCAGTCCATCCATGAACTTCTATACCATTCAGTTTATCATTTTATGCTAATTTTGTAAACCGTATTGACAATGTGAGTATTTTTAAATATAATATTCATTATTACATTATAAGTTTATCGTTATTATTTTAAAAGGGGTTTTATATGAAGGTTTGTATTTTTGGGGATTCCGTGACTAAGGGCATTGTTTACGACGACGAAAAAGAAAAATACGTTTTTTTAGAAGACAGTTTTGTTCATTTATTTCAACAAGAGCAACAAATAGGGGTGAAGAATTTTTCAAAATTTGGCTGTACTACGTGTAAAGGGGTTAAAATACTGGATGCACATGTTGAAGAATTAGAGAACTTTGACTATACGGTTTTGGAATTTGGGGGAAACGATTGTGACTATAATTGGAAGGATGTTTCTGAAACACCTGACCAAAATCATTTGCCCAATGTGCCCTTAAAAGAATTTGTGGCATGTTATAAGAATATGCTTGCCAAAATTATAAAAAGCGGGAGCAAGCCAATCATGCTGTCCTTACCGCCACTTCATGCGCCCGGATTTTTTCGTTGTATCTCCAAAGGTTTAAATAAAGAAAACATTTTAAAATTTATTCATGAAATTGAGTTCATCTATCGGTGGCAAGAATTATACAATACACAGCTCTTTGAAATTGCTTATGAATGCCATGTACCCATCATTGATATCCGAAAAGAATTTTTACAGGAAAAAGACTATGAGACTTGTCTCTGTTCCGACGGCATGCACCCAAATAAAAAAGGCCATGGGCTCATATTAAATGCCTTGCATAAGGTGATGGAAAAGGAAGTTTTATGACACATTTCCAAGATGAAGTGTTTTCATCTTGCCAATCAACTTCGTTTGTAAGTTCTGATGATTTCCAAAAATGGTTCCCCATATTTATCCAATTTGTTTTTACCTACACCATTTACCATGGCAAATTCATCTAAGGTTTCAGGTAATTTTGCACACATGTCTTCTAAAGCTGCATTTGTAAAAACCACATAGGCGGGCACTCTCTGGGTTGTAGCAATCTTTGTTCGCAATGCCCGAAGCTGCTGAAACAATATGGGATTTTGCCCCTTATGATGGACGTCTTTGCCATCCTTACGTATTTTCTCTTTTTCCTGCACTTCCTTTGCAAGCTTCATGGTCACAGGTATGCGATCTGTGAGAATTTCCCTTGCCCGTTTTCCCAGAATCAAGATGGGATATTGATCATCTGTAAGGGTCAAATAGGATTCTAATACTAAGTAGTTGATTATTTCCCGTACCCTTGTCTCTTTCATGTCTGCCAAAAGCCCGTGGGTGGTCTGCTGATTCAATCCCAGCTTTAAAATCCGCTCATTTTCACTGCCTCGAAGAACATCCGTTATTAATTTTACACCATATCGCTCTCCCGTCCGCTTTACACAGGACAGTATTTTTTGAGCCGGTATGGTGATGTCCAACTCTTCAAAGTGATGATTGCAATTAAAACAATTTCCGCAAAAATTGGGAGACGTTTCGCCAAAGTAGTTGAGAATGTACGTCCGCAAGCACGCATTGGTATGACAGTAAAAGGTCATGGCTTTCAACCGTTCTCTCCCCTGCTGCTGAACCAGCTCTCTGGTCTCTTCATCCATGGCTTCATGGTCTTCTCCGTGATTCAGCAAAAATTGATTGGTCACCACATCTTTCCCACTGTAAAGCAAAATACAGATGGCATCTTCCCCGTCACGTCCTCCACGTCCCGCCTCTTGGTAGTAACTTTCTAAGTCTTTGGGCATATTGTAATGAATAACAAAGGAGACGTTTGATTTATCAATCCCCATGCCAAAAGCGTTGGTGGCAACCATAATCGTACATTTATCAAATAGAAACTCTTCTTGATTCTGTTTTCGCTCTTCATCTTTTAATCCTGCGTGGTACCTTGTTGCCTCATATCCATTTTCACATAAAACAGCACAGACTTCCTCTACGTTTTTTCTTGTACTGCAATAAATAATCCCACTCTTGTCTTTCAATTCACTTACTATTTCCAAGACAGCGGCGGTTTTATCTTTGGGCTTCTGCACTTCGAAATATAGATTTTTCCGGTCAAACCCGGTGAGGAGCACATAGGGATTCTCCAGTTCCAACATTTGTAACATATCTTCCCGAACTTTAGGTGTGGCTGTAGCTGTAAAGGCAGAGACTACAGGCCTTTTTGTTAATGATTTTATAAATTTTGATATTTCAAGATAGCTGGGTCTGAAATCTTGCCCCCATTGTGATACACAGTGCGCTTCATCAATGGTAACCATAGAAAGTGTCAAGTCTTCTACCAAGCCCTTTATTTCCTCCGTAAACAGCCGCTCAGGTGCAACGTAAATAATCTTATAAGTGCCCTCATAAGCTTTTTTTAAAACGGACTGATATTGTTTTGCTGTCAGAGAACTGTTTAAATAAGCTGCCGGTACACCATTTTGCACCAAAGCGTTGACCTGATCCTTCATTAAGGATATGAGGGGGGATATGACCAATGTAATGCCCGGAAGCAACAAAGCCGGTACCTGAAAACAAAGGGATTTTCCTGCCCCTGTAGGCATAATTCCGGCCACATCCCTTCCGCTGAGAATGGTATCAATGAGAAGTTCTTGCCCTTCACGGAATTGGGTATACCCAAAGTATTGTTCTAAAATTTCAAATTTATTTTTCATTATGTTACCCTATTTTTCTACTGCTTTAAGAATCCATTGATTTACAGCCTATTTACGCATAGAAAGTGTTATCCTAACTTTGGCAAGGTGATTTCAAATCTGGTTCCTATAGTTGTTTCGGACTTGGGAACCAGGAGAATGTTTCCTCCATGAAGTTCTATAATTTTTTTACAAATTGCCAAGCCTAATCCTGATCCGTATTTTTTGCTGCGGGAGGCATCCCCCACCTGGAAGGGTTCAAACACACGTTGAAACAACGCTTCTGATATACCCTTTCCATTGTCCTCAACGGTGATCTTGATACAGTCTACCTCTGCCCATATGGCAATGGTGAGCTGCGTTCCCTCAGCGTTGTGCTTTAATGCATTTCCAATTAAATTTTCAAACACACGTCTCAACTGCCCTTTATCAAATTTACAAATTATCAATTCTTCCGGGATCTCTAATTCAAGAAGAAAGCCTGCAAGGCAAATCTCGTTATATTTTTCTGCCAAATATTCTCTGACAAACTCACAAATATCCTGGACTTCAAATTGAAGTACAGAATTGGGATGCTCCACAATGCTATACTCATAAAAAGTGTCAATCAATTCCACCAATCCATCTGATTTTTGACAAATTACTGCCAAATACTGTTTTTTCTCATTTTCTGATACCAATCCATCACAAATTGCTTTGGAATATCCTTGAATAACCGTGATGGGTGTGCGCAAATCATGGGAAATATCCGCCAACATTTTTTGCCTGTTTTTTTCCAAATTTTTTCGCTTTTCCTCACTCTCAAAAAGTTGAGCAGACAGTTGATTAAAGCTATTGCAAATTTCAACAAATTCTTTGGAGCCTTCATATTTTAAAGGATTTTCTCTGCTTTCCGCCGAAAAATTTACAATGGCTTCATTGAGCAGTACAAGGGGATTTTTCACTTTTTTATTCATCCATATAATAAATGCTGCAATTAAAATCATATAAGAAACCAATAGTATCAGCACAAATCTTAAAAATTCTTTGAAAATTTTATGGCCGATGAATCCTTCATCCATTTTTTTCGTATAGATCAGTAAGGTATCCCCTTTTCGGTCTTGATTTTGAGATTTATATTTCTGAATATCATAGTCATCTGAAAAAGTGCCGGTTAAATATTTGAATTCGTTCTCCGTAAAAGCGCTTCTGGCAGAGGGATTTGTGGTATGAAGAATTTTCAGATTCTCGTCTAAAAGATACAAGGCATTGTCTGATGATTTTCCCTTTTGGTGAGAAGTTATACTTTGACCGGTATCACCTTCTAGTACCAACATGAGATCCGATGGTGTGTTGCTTTTCATTTCTGTCCCATTGACTGAAACGGCAACTAATTTTTTATGATCTTTTGTGTAGTACTCTTGTGTCGTCACATAAATGTTTTTGGAATAATCGGGAATACAGGCTAATTCTCCTGGGGTATAACGGTTTTCTTTAGAATCCAAATCACTCTTATAGACGATATTATTATTATCGTCAACTACAACGATATACCCTTTATTTCCTAAAAACCCTTTTACATCCAGTTCATCATAGGCTGTCACCGAAGGTTGATTCCATGAATCAACAAGTCCAGAAACATTAGGACCTTCTAAAATATGATTCATTCTCATGGTAAAAATCAGATAAATGATAATCAATACTGCAAGAAGAGATAGGGTAAATACCACATAATTTTTTACTAATAAGGAAAGAAAATTCCTGTTTTTTTTAGTTGCTTTCAATTTTATAACCCAACCCTCTTATGGTTTTAATATATTGTGGATTTTTCGGATCTGCTTCAATTTTATCTCTTAAATTTGAGACATGTACCATCATGGTGTTGTCATCATTTTCAAAAAAAGCCCCGTTAATGTTCTCGTATATTTGCATCTTTGTATAGATTTTGCCCGGTGATTTCATGAGCATCACCAGTATTTTATACTCAGTTGCTGTAATTCCTATAGGTGTGCCATTTTTGTATAGCTGTAACTTTTCAGTATCAAGAGATAACTCGCCAACGGTCAAAAACTCGCCGGTAACAACGCCTTCCTTAGGATTGTTTAAATCATAAAAACGACGCAAATTAGCATTGACCCTGGCAACAACTTCTAATGGATTGAAAGGTTTTGTCAAATAGTCATCGGCGCCAAGATTTAATCCCAATATTTTATCTGTATCTTGATTTTTGGCTGATAAAATAAGAATGGGAATGTTATAATTCTCTCGAATCTTGGGAATCAGCTGAAATCCGTCCATTTTTGGCATCATAATATCTACAACAGCCAAATCAATTGGATTTTTCTCAAAGAGTTCCAGAGCCTCCACCCCATTATCCGTAGCAATCACTTCATGACCACTACTTTCTAAATATAGCTTTAATAATTTTACGATGTCAAGATCGTCTTCTGCAATTAATATGGTATAGCTCAATGACTTCACCCCTGTCTCCCTTCCTTTGTAAACTATAAGATCATTTTATCCACAATAATTATAACCTTTATGAAAACTTATTACAACGCTCCGGAAAACTAAATTTTTAGCCCACCCTGTCTCTTGGAAAAGATTGTAATTTTTTGTGAATCATCACATAGCACACGCTTGAAAATAGCATTTCCCAAAATGGCGCAATGGGCAATCCTATGCGAAGAAAAAGAAATCCTGACAAACTGCCCAAAATCCATATGGCAATAGAATACCATGGAAAATCATGAGTTTGTACTTTTCGTTGAAAGAACAGGATCTCACCCAAAAGCATTCCCGGAAGGGGCACCATTAAAATAGAGAAGGAAGAAACCACAGTAAGCAAGTAAGAACTAATACCGGAAACAGACAATGCTGCAGCCATTCCTCCAATCACATAAGCGGTTACCTTGTGTGAAACATTGCCTTCAAGAACGGTTCCTTGAAAAATGTTCTGTATGGCAAGGCTACCACCATAGGTATTAATATTCTGTGTAGTCAAGAGACAAAAAATAGAACAGAGCAACATGGGCACAATCAATCCCACTGCTGCCGTAGATCGGATGAAATCACTGAATCCTCCCGCCTTAGCCACAATAATACCGCAGACATTAAAGAGGAAAAGCCCAATAGTATACGCACTGGGGCAGATGGTCAACACGCTTTTGGGTGATTTAGAAAAACGGCAAGTATCCGGTGTAATAATACAACCAAATACATAATTTCCAATGACTGCCGTTGAAGCAGCCGCAAAGCTGATGGGTACACCGGTGGGTTCTGAAAATAAAAATGCAGTGCCGCCCATTTTACAAGCTAACTGAAACATGGTGTAAAACAGTAACAGTAAAGAGCAAGGAACCAAAATTCTACTGGAAATTTCCAATCCATACCAACCATTAGCCGCGAATATGGCCCATATAGCAATGACGATTAAAGAAGTAACCGCACTGGGAAAAGGCCAATTTGGGAAAACAGAAATAAGCATGGTTGTAAAGAGGTTACCATTCAATCCAATCCAAAAAACACTGCAAATCATAATCATCAGTGAAAAAATAATAGACGTAGTTTTTCCTAAAATGTTTCGAATCAGAAATGCTGTGGACCACCCTTTTTGAGAAGCGAGAATGCCCATACTCGTTCCAATCAGGATTAAAACAAAATCTCCTAAAAAACATGCACCCACGGCTTCCCAAAATGGCATTGCCGCACCAAGTTTTGCCCCAATCACCAAACAGGAAAGTGCACTGGTATACCCGGTTAATACATAAAATAACCCTTGGTTGGTTTTTCGTTGGGTTTTTGGTACCGGCATAAATGCATATTCATACAAACTGTATCTTCGGGTCTGTTCCCCTTCCCATTTATGTCCCATGGGCACTCCTTTCTTATAAATCATTTTCCACCGATTCCAGCCCTGTCGGCGGCATATAAATCTTCCATTGATTTCTTCCCTTTTTTTTGGCAAGATAAAGGGCATCATCTGCCTGTTGGAATAAAGTGTCAAAGGTGCACCCTGGATAACTTGTTGTTATACCAATGCTCAGAGTCACCGGTGTTGGGATTCCGCCATATTGATACTGGCTCATTTTTTTCTGCAATCGTTGGATTTTTTCCATGAATTTTTCTCCATGAACTTGGTCATCTACGCAGAAAAATAAGAATTCGTCACCGCCCCAACGGCACAAACTGTCTTCTTTTGAAAAGATATCTCGTAATGCTTCTCCCAAGTTGCGCAGTACATCATCACCGCACAAATGTCCCATTCGATCATTAAAGTTTTTAAAATAATCAATGTCTAAAATGGCAAGTATGCCAACATGAGACATCATCTCCTGTGCCAACAACTGACGAATCCGTTTCTCCCCTGTGGTACGGTTAAACAACCCTGTCAGTTGGTCGTCAGAACTAAGCTTCATCAGTTGCTCTTTTTCAGCATGTTCTTTTTCAATATTTGTAAGGCAACCTACAAGGCGTATGGGACGGCGATGAGATTCTGTGGTGCATACCACTGTGTAAATTAATCGATACCAAATCCACTCACCTGATTTAATACCACATTGAAATTCTGCTACAAATGATTGATTATCCACACCTTCTTTTAAGATGCGTTCCAACTGTTCTACCGTAAGCAATATACGAATGGTTTGATTTTCTAAATTTTGTTTGAAATCTTCTACCTTAGGTGCAACATCCAAATTGGACCGTTTCCCAAACACGGTCAGGCTGTCGTTAAGGTAATCGTACTCTATCCCGGCTTCACCAAAGGTATCAGCTAACAGTCTATAACTCTCCTCATAGCCTTGCAACGCTTGGTGCTGATGAATGTTAATCTTTGTATAGGTGATTAGACACAGGGTTATTACAAACATGATGGCAACCATAAAACAAATAATTTCAAAAGGATAGCGGTAAACGATTTCTAAAAACCCCTCTTCTCCATAAGATATACCTTGAAGTAGGCTACGATTTATATCTTCCGTTGAGAAACTCGCTATGGTTTTCTCAAGGGAAGATAGGAGTCGGCTGTCCCCTTTGGGCACTATGCCAAACCCAAATTCCATCAGGAGTGTAGACGGAATTGATTCTAAATCTTTTGTTTCATATTCCTGCATTCTGACCGACCCTGTAAAGATATCACAAACCATTACATCCGCTTGTTTACATCGTACTGCTGTAATACAATCGTCCGGTGAGTCATAATAAATGGGGGACATATTTTGCTTCTTTGTAAATTGAAATCGCCCTCTAATATCTGCCAAGGTAACCTGTGACAGATCACTTAAATTTGTATTTTTATGATGAATCAGCATGGTCTGTGTTTCAAGATAAGGAAGCATTTTTAAAGGTGCCGCTTCCGAATTTTCTATTTGTGCGGCAGGATATCGAGACATCATTCCCATCATATCTACTTTTCCCGTACTCAACTGTTCCAAGGACTGTTCATAATTTTTAGCCGGAATAATTTCCAATGTCAGACCTGATACATCTGAAAGACGTTGTAAAATCATCATAGGCAATCCATGGTAAGCACCATTTTCATCGCTATAGGAAAATGGCTTCCAATCAGAAATGAGGGATACTTTCAATTTTTTATCTTGTAAATATTGAAGTTCTTCAGAAGAAAGGGTGTAGGCCAAGGATTCTTCCCCTGAATCTATCGCTGCATCAGTAGCATAAGATGGAATGCTATAGAAATAAAACAAAAAAAAGGCAAGAAATATATAAGCGATGATCTTGTTTTTTTTCATATAAAACCACTCCTTCCTTTTGTTTCAACATTAATTCGTCTTGATTGTATCATATCACCTTTTTAAATGCTACTAAGATTCTGTTTTTCAAATGAAATACAGATCCACATCCGGCGCACAAAGAAAAAACCTTTCCTTACATTATAAAAAGCTTCGAATTTCCCTTTCCACTTGACGGACTTCTTCACGGAATGTTTGAGCAGGAATACGCAACGCCCCATGACTTAAAATAATCAGTTGTTCCAGTGCATCAGATGTCACCACCCGTACCCTATGATGTTTTACCAAATCATGAGTGGCTCTCTCAATATAGGTGTCTGCAGTCTCCGCTTCTTTTGTGTAAACCACATGAATATTGCGAAATTTCTCAACGGCTCCTTCATTTCCCTTTATTTTGTACGCATCAAAGACTAGAATAAGTTGGCACTGGCAAAATCCTTGATAGTTGCAGAGAACATCTATCAGCCTACTCCTGGCCGCATCCAGATTATCACGTGCAATGTCTCGTAAGTCGTCCCAATTGAAGATAACGTTATATCCGTCTACCAAAAGATAGTCCAATCCTGAAACGTTGTTATAGGTGCTTTCTATGGGTCTTTGCCAACCTTGTGCTTGGTGAATGATCCGAGGGGAAACCCGCGGTTGTTGCCGACCGGAACCATAAGTGCGTTGAAAAATAGCTGCCAATTCTTGGTCTTCCTCTATTGTGGCACAATATGCTGTACGGTGCCCTTCCTCCCCTCTTTCAACCACAGCCTGTTTGCTCTCCACATGCATATGAGCGTGCACTTGATCCCATTTTATGGTGACGCCCACGCCGTTGGAACAAAAAATTGAATCTGCCGGATTCTGCAAGTCATGATCACTGTCATACCCAATGGCTGCCACCACTTCTTCTGTATTATGGCAAGGTGTATAACCTTTCAAAGAACAAGATAGACGGCCTTTCCCCCGGGTGTAGTTGGTTACTTCCCTTTGGTAATCCCACATAGTCGCCAAAGGAACACTACCTGTGAGCACCGAATTGTCTCCAAAAACCTGTGGCGTTTCAAAATTTCCGTTCATCCGCTGGATGTCAGACATAGATCGCCCTACCATTTCAGAAGGAACTTCTAATCTAAAATCATAGGAGGGTTCCAGTAACACACTCTTGGCCTGTTTTAAACCTTGGCGTACTGCTCGCAAGGTGGCCTCACGAAAGTCTCCGCCTTCAGTGTGCTTTTCATGGGCTCGTCCGCCTATAAGCGTGATTTTTAAATCCGTAAGTGGAGAGCCTGTAAGCACGCCTACGTGTCTCTTTTCTT